>NZ_DATBVQ010000035.1:0-25928 GCF_036515215.1 Flavobacterium sp. | reverse complement strand
AACCTAAAGCTGTTTTTGATTAAAATTTTGATAACTTCGATAGAAGGAAAGTCAAAATAAAAAAATCATTTCTTTTTTATAAAAGGGACTAATTTATCACTAATATAATTTCCAAAGGCGTGATTAGCCATGTAATTAAAGTGCCCAATAGTTTGTGTAGATTCCCAATAATAGGGATTAACGCCATTCTGTCTTAAATTGTTTAAAACTTCTTCTGTTTCTATTATCGGGATATTATAAGGTGCTATCGTAGATTTTAATTTTCCATCTGCATTTTCTCGAAATATAAAAACGGTGTTGTCTTTTGCCATTTCTGAAATTATTTTCAGGTACTTTGGTGTTAAATTTTCAAATGGATTATTTGAAATTCCTGTAGAATTATTGACCGTATTCCCAGAGTATAATTTGTCGAACAGCTTAGGAAAAGCTTGTCCTCTTCGAACTAATAAATAGCCATCAAAAGCGAAATTTATATAAGAACTGTTGTCAATAATAGGTTTTGCTTTTTGATATAATTGATAGGACTTAGATGTATTGGGGATAATAGATAAGCCATTGTCTTTTTCTATTAGTTCAACGCTATTTAAAATGCCTTCAGGCTGAAAGAAAAAATCATAACTATCAAAAACATAAACAAATAAATCAATATCGAATTTTTCAGCGAGTCTCTTTTTTCTAATATATATTTCAGGCAGCACAACATTACTAATTCCGAAATTTAGAATCTCAACTTTAAGCTTTGAATTTTCATTTATCGACTTCTCTAAGACTCTTGAAAATTTGTAAGGCTCGAAGACTTGGAAGCCCTCAGTAAAAGAATCTCCAAATAAGGCAATTCGAAATGTGTTTTCTTTTTTATTTATGTTTCCAATAAATCCGTATTCATTCGTTTTTCCCATATAAAAACCCTCTTTTGTCTCATTGATAAGGGAATTTGATTGGTAAGTTTTGCCGATTTTTGGGTCTAACGTTTTAAAAGGAAGTTTAATTTCACTGAATTTTAAAAATACTTCAATACAAACAGTTATTAGAAAAAATCCAACAATAAAACTTAGTATTTTATATAGAAAGGTTCTCAAAATTGAAAATAGATAAAAGGAGAAGAATCTTTGGTTAGAATATAAAACAAACTTACAACAAATAAGCTGGCTGTTACTCCAAAAGCAAATGGCTGATTCTTAAAATCTGTGAAAATCGCATCGTTTTTATATTTTATTTGGAGCCAATCTATTAAAAACAAAACTCCCCCATAGGTTAAGATCATTTTTATAAATCGCCCATAAAAATCACCCAAATCCATCACGGAAATTTGTTCTATGAAAACTCTAAATTGATCAAAGTTTTCTAATCTAAATATTCCCCAACCAATTACAATTGCAATAAAAGTAACCATGTTGTTTAAATACTTTGGTAAAGAGACTGATTTGGTACTGTGATAAATCATTAATAATAAAGCATGATATAATCCCCATAATATGAAATTCCATCCAGCTCCATGCCACAGTCCGCCCAATAACATTACTATTATTATATTACGATATACTATAAATTTTCCTTTTCTATTGCCGCCCAGAGGAATGTATAAATAGTCTCGTAGCCAAGTGGATAAAGAAATGTGCCATCTGCTCCAAAACTCTTTTACATTTTTAGAACGATAAGGTTGCTTAAAGTTGATTGTCAATTCCATACCAAATAGTTTTGCCAATCCCCTCGCTATATTTGAATATCCTGCAAAATCGGCATATATCTGAAACGTGAATAATAAAACAGCACTTGTAATTTCAAAGGAAGAATATTTACTCAAATCAAAAAAGATGGGGTCTACCATTTTTCCGCAAGCGTCACCAATCATTGTTTTTTGAAATAAACCTATGGAGATTAAAAAAAAAGCGTCATTTAGTTGTGTTTTGGAGGGAGTTAACGAGGAAGATAATTGAGGGAAAATATAATTAGCTCGTTGAATTGGACCAGCAATTAATTGAGGAAAAAAGCTAAGGTAAAGTGCGAAATCCACTATTTTTTTTGTGGGTTCGATTTCTTTTCTAGAAACATCTATCAAGTATGCTATGGCTTTAAAAACATAAAATGAGATACCTATCGGTAAAACAATATTGAGGTAAAATGGAGTGATTGTAAAACCTAAAAATTTTGCAGTTTCATCAAATGAATCAATAAAAAAGTTAAAATACTTAAAGAATATTAATAGCATTAGGTTGAAAACAATTCCTATTGTCAGGCAATGTTTAAATACTTTCTTTGCATCCGTAATCAATAAAGCAATATAATAGTTAAAAAATATACAGAGTAGCAGGATTCCCAGTAGTTTCCAATTAAAATATCCGTAAAAGAAGAAACTAGATAATAATAGCCAGTATTTTTTTAATAGTTGATTTTTTAAAGAGTAAAATACAGAAAGTACCAGAAAAAGGAAAAAGAAAAAAATGAAACTGTTGAATAACATTTACTATGTTTATTAAAGCCAAATATACATAAGAGTGATGCAAATTCAAAAAGTTATTGTACGGTTAATATTTTAATGCTCAATACCGTTGTGTTTTCTTTTCTGAATTCTTTAAACACAAAAAAGGAGCTTCAATTGAAGCTCCTTTTCTTTAATATATAATTTTATTGAAATTACTGTTTCAATCGGCAGGCTTTGCTGTCTCCCACAACAACCACTTCGGTCAATCCTAAAGAAGAAAGGTTTTTCATGGCTTTGTCCCATTTTTTGCCGCTCAATTCAGATTTGATTTTCAGTAATCCAAATTCCATTTGGTTGTCATTGATTTGCAATAAAGCAACGATCAGTTTCTCATCATCTTCAAGTTCCACCTGAACTTGTTTTTTCTCGGGTCTCATTTGTGGGAAGAACAACACTTCTTGTATAGATGAGTTATTGGTCAAGAACATCATCAAACGGTCCATTCCAATTCCTAATCCGGAAGTGGGAGGCATTCCGTATTCTAAGGCTCTCAAGAAATCTTCATCGATTATTCCGGTCGCTTCATCATCGCCTTTTTCAGATAATCTCATTTGCTCCTCGAAACGCTCTCTTTGGTCAATAGGGTCATTCAATTCAGAATAGGCGTTTGCCACTTCTTTACCGCAAACCATCAATTCAAAACGTTCCGTCAATTCCGGATTGTCTCTGTGTTGTTTACAAAGCGGAGACATTTCCTTCGGGTAATCCGTGATGAAAGTAGGTTGGATATAGTTTCCTTCGCATTTGGCGCCAAAAATCTCATCAATCAGCTTTCCTTTTCCCATCGTTGCATCCACAACAATGCCCATTGCTGTTGCTGCGTCGTATAATTCCACTTCATTTTTACCAGAAATATCAAAGCCGGTAAAATGCTTGATGGAATCCGTCATCGTCACGCGGGCATAAGGCGCTTTGAAATCGATTTTGTGCTCTCCAAAAGTCGCTTCGCTCGTTCCGTTAACCGCAACAGCACAATGCTCCAGCAAGTCTTCGGTGAAACGCATCATCCAGTTGTAGTCTTTGTAGGCTACATATATTTCCATCGCGGTAAATTCTGGGTTGTGCGTTCTGTCCATTCCTTCATTTCTGAAGTTTTTCGAGAATTCATACACCCCTTCAAACCCACCTACAATCAATCTTTTCAAGTACAATTCATTGGCGATACGCATGTATAATGGCATGTCCAAAGAGTTATGGTGTGTGATAAAAGGTCTCGCCGCAGCACCACCAGGAATCGGTTGCAAAACTGGCGTTTCCACTTCAAGGTATCCTTTGTCATTAAAGAAAGAACGCATCGCATTGAACATTTTCGTTCTCTTGATAAACGTTTCTTTCACGTGGTCGTTAACCGTTAAGTCTACATAACGACGACGGTATCTTTGTTCAGGATCGGCAAATGCGTCATGCGTTTTTCCGTCAGCATCCGTTTTCACTACAGGAAGTGGTTTCAAGGCTTTCGCCAAAACCGCCAAGCCATAAATATGGACAGAGATTTCGCCCACCTGCGTTTTGAAAACAGTTCCGCGAACACCAATAAAATCGCCAATATCCAACAGTTTTTTGAAAACTACGTTGTACATCGTTTTTTCCTCATCATCCGAAATGTCATCTCTGGAAACATAAATTTGGATTCGTCCTTCAGCATCTTTCAATTCTGCAAACGAAGCCTTCCCCATGATGCGTTTCCCCATCAATCGGCCTGCAAGAACCACTTCCTTTCCTTCGTATTTCTCGAAATCGGCAAGTATATCGCCTGAATAAGCGGTAGTTACAAATTCGTTGGCCGGATAAGGATCGATTCCTAATTTGCGCAATTCTGTGAGTGCTTCTCTACGAAGTATTTCTTGTTCGGATAATGCCATTTTATGCTGATTTTAAGAGGGCAAAGATAGTCTTTCTGTCTGAAAGTTGCAAAGTCATGAAGTTGGAATGTTACATTATTAAATTGGCTGAATTGAGGAGCAGAAACAATAGCTTTTACAAGCACGATTCGTCCCGCTATTCGCTTTATCCACACCAAAAAAAGGTGTGGGATATCGCTGCAAACGAAGTTCACTGAACTCCGATTAAAAATATAAAAAAAGTGAAGTAATCGGGACTATTTTAGTGCGAATGGTATTTGTAAGAACATTTTGTTAAACTGTAAGAATTACGATTTAATTCATAGTATATTTGAAAGCTTAAATCCGAATGATAAAAAAATGAAATACTGTTTTTACCTGCTTTTTATTGCACTTGCCACAAGTTGTCAGGTCACGGAAACCATTCACATCAATGCTGACGGAGGTGGAACCATTGAAACGGAATCGCTGCGCGACGAGCACAGTTACATGCAACTGGCGGGCGAGAATTATTCCAAGGAAGAAAAATTTGAGGATACGACCTACGTATTCAGGGATTTCATAATAAAATATTCGGAGACATTCTCGAGACTTCCAGCATCCGAAAAAGCCATTTTCCAAAAATATGCCGACGTAAATGTCCACATCAAGAAAAGTTCCTACGACAAGGAATTTCGAACAAAAATTTCACAAAGCTTCTGCAATATTTCAGCAGTTGCTGATTTGTACAAAACCCAGGAATATGCGGATGACTTGGAGCACAATTACGCCCTGACCGCAGAAGAACATTATTACGGTGTAAGTTATACTTTTGACGGAAGTCTTTTCAAAAGAACCGTACAGATTACCGATGTAGCGGAGTTGAAAAAACAACAGAAATTAATTGAAGGGTACAAGACCAGACTGGCGAATTTCAAAATCAATCAACCCTATGTTTTGAGGTATCATTTTCCCCGTAAAATTAAATCGGTTTCTAATACAAATGCTAAAATTAGTGACGACGAAAAATCAATGGAACTGCAATTCCTGATATCGGATTGTTTGCAAAATCCAGAAAGCACAAATGTAGAAGTGATCTTAGAAGAACAGTTTTAGCCTCGTTTTAACCTTTGCAACTTCAATCTAAAACTTTGTACCTTTGTAGCTCAAAATTTTTGCACCTCTAAAAAGAAATGAACAAAACTATCCAACTTCAAGATTTAGGAAATAAAGACTACAAGGAAACTTGGGAATACCAAGAGGAACTGTTCAAAGGAATCGTTGACCTGAAAATCAGAAATAGGAGAGAGGACCTCAATCTTGAAACTCCAAATTACTTTCTTTTTGTGGAACATCCGCACGTATATACTTTGGGCAAAAGTGGCGATTTAACCAACTTACTGTTATCTGAAAAGCAACTCGAAGCCAAAGGAGCCACTTTTTACAAAATAAATCGTGGCGGTGACATTACTTATCACGGACCAGGACAAATTGTGGGCTATCCTATAATTGACCTAGAAAATTTCTTTACGGATATTCACAAATACCTGCGTTTCCTGGAAGAGGCCATTATCCTTACTCTTCAAGAATATGGTTTGGAATGTGGCAGGAGCGAAGGCGAAACTGGCGTTTGGCTTGGTGTGGGGACGCCGTTTGCACGAAAAATTTGCGCCATGGGTGTTCGTGCCTCGCGCTGGGTGACCATGCACGGATTCGCCTTAAACGTAAATGCTGACTTGGGATACTTTGACAATATCATTCCATGTGGGATTCGCGGAAAAGCGGTAACTACATTAAACGTGGAACTTGGGGTTGAAAAAGTGAACGAGGAAGAAGCGAAAGAAAAAATCCTGAAACATTTCTCCAATCTTTTTGAGGCTACATTTGAGAAAACTGAAATCACTAATCGATAATCTCAAAATCAAAAGAATACTGTTCAGGCAACAATCGAAAACTCATTCGGTGGTATTTTGTAACCCCATATTTTCTTATGGCTTCCCGGTGTTCTTTAGTAGGATAGCCTTTATTTTGTTTCCAGTTGTACATTGGGTACTCTTCATGAATGCGATTCATGTATTCGTCACGATAGGTTTTTGCTAAAACAGATGCTGCCGCAATGCTTGTGAACTTGCCATCCCCTTGGACGATGCTTGTACTGGGAATGGATTTAAGAATGGCGATCTCTTTTGCGGTATAAATTTTCCCAGCCTTATTTTTTATTCCGTTTTTGTGGATAAATGGAGCGTTTCCGTCAACAATAATATACTCCGGTTGTGGCTCAAGTTTCAAGACGCATTCCTGCATTGCTTTTATCGAGGCATTCAAAATATTAATCTGGTCAATTACCAAGGGTTCAAGATGTGTTACGGAAAAACTAATTGCGATTTCTTCGATGATTGGTTTGAGTTTTTCTCTTGTCTTTTCGGTGAGTAACTTGGAATCGTTGATCAGTTCGTAAAAGCTGCGGAATGATTTGTTTTTGTTTTTCCCCTTCACGGGAAGAAAAACGGGAAGTGTAACGGCGGCTGCAGTTACGGGTCCTGCCAAGCATCCGCGGCCCGCTTCGTCGGTTCCGGTTTCCAGCAAAAAGTCCGAAAAATTATGTTGAAGCATAGCAAAAGGTTTTACAGACGACAAATATTATATTTTTTTTCGGAATAAAGCATGATAGCAACATTTGCTGTGTTAAACCAATAAATTAAGGTGTTTTTTTATATGTTTTTATCATTTACCTTTGCTTGAAAATAATAGCCTAATTATACCTTCGTCCAAATGAGAATACTCTTTTTTTTATATTTTTTAGTATTGCCAACAATGCTGTTTTCCCAAATAAAACAGGGCGATGATTCAAACAACAATAAATATCAGAGACAATCGGACACATTAAAAAACGGCAATACCCCAAAAGTGGCTACCATGGACATGTATCGATTTATTTCGATAGAACGTGACACCACTTATCTGGATACTTCACTTACCATTCAAAGGGAATATAGTTTTAATTATCTGAGAAAAGATATCTTTGGGCTGTTGCCCTTTGCCAATGAAGGCCAAACTTACAATACCTTGCAACACAGTTTGACGGAGTTTTCCCCTTATCCGGAATTTGGTTTCAAGGCAAAACATTTTAATTTTTTGGAAGCCAATGATATAAGGTACAGTTCCGTGGCCACTCCTGTAACAGAATTGTATTTCAAATCGGTTATGAAGAAGGGACAAACTCTCGACGCCTTTTTTACTTTAAACATTAATCCAAGACTGAATTTTTCGATTGCCTATAAGGGATTGCGTTCTGAGGGCAAGTATATAAACCAACTCGCCAGTACGGGAAATTTCAGGTTCACGACAAGTTATAACACTAAAAACGAACGCTATTTTGCCAATGCGCATTTCACGTATCAGGACATTTTAAATGAAGAGAACGGAGGAGTTACTACGATTTCTGATTTCGAAAATGAAGACCCGAAGTATGATAACAGACAAAGACTTGAGGTATATCTCAACGATGCCAAGTCTTTTCTGAAAGGGAAACGAGTGTTTTTGGACCATTTTTTTAGAGTCAATTCAAAAAAAGGGGAGAACAATTTGTATGTCGCCCACCAGTTCAATTACGAGAATAAATTTTTCGAATTCAATCAGCTAACGGTTCCTTCCACTGTTGGTTCGACCACGGTTTATAGATTTGGCAATTCTTTCGTGACATCGGGAATCAATGACCAAACGCATTACAATAAAATGTATAATAAACTGGGATTGATTTATGAAAACACTACCCTCGGAAAATTTCACTTTTTTGCCGACGATTTCAGGAGCAACTATTATTACAATAAGATATTGATTTTCGACGATAGAACCGTTCCGGCTTCACTGACGCGAAATATAAATAGTGTGGGAGGTCAATATGATTATCAAAAAAACAATTGGAACGGGAAATTCTTGTACTCAAGATCAATAACCAATCAGTCGTTATCAAATATGGACGCCAAGTTGAACTATGATTTTAATGATGACTATCAATTTTCATTCGGTTACCAAAACTTGAACAAATTGCCTAACGATAATTACAACCTTTATCAGAGCAGTTACGTGAATTACAACTGGTACAACGATTTTAAAAACGAAAAAATAAACTCGATTACAGCCAACGCCGCAACTCCTTGGATCGAAGCATCAGTTCAGTTTATGACGCTCGATGACCATTTGTATTTTGAAAACACTGCAACTGACGAAAGCCAGCAGATCGTCACTCCAAAACAGTACGGCAACACCATAAATTACGTATCGGTAAAGCTTAACAAGGAAATAGCTTTCGGAAGGTTCGCTTTAGACAATACCGTTTTGTATCAAAAAACAGATCAAAACGATGCTATTTTAAATGTTCCTGAAATTGTAACCAGAAACACCCTTTATTATACCAATTACCTGTTTAAGAAGGCCTTGTTTTTGCAAACAGGAATTACGTTCAATTATTTCACGAAATATTTGGCCAATGACTACAATCCGGTAATCGGGGAGTTTTTCATTCAAGACAAAAAAGAAATCGGAAGTTATCCAAATCTTGATTTTTTCATCAATGCACGGATTCAAAGAACCAGAATCTATTTCAAGGCGGAACATTTTAATTCCTCATTTACCGGAAACAATTTCTATTCGGCACCCAACAATCCGTATCGCGATTTCACCATCCGGTTTGGTTTAATCTGGAATTTCTTCAATTAACTTGAATACCGTTTAAATTTTTCCTTGGGCGTTTTATCGTGCTATCCGCTATATCTTTCCTTGCTTAAAGGAAGCAAGAAAAGGATGCCGCTATTATCACGAACGCAAAAGTGTTAAATGGGAGTGTTTTTATAACAAAATGCTATCTTTGCAAAAATATTTATCACAAATAAGAATTTTAAAAGTATAATTAAATGCAATACGCAGAAAATATATTAGGTACAATAGGCAATACGCCCTTAGTGAAGTTAAACAAAGTAACCGAGGGAATAGATGCATTAGTGCTGGCTAAAATAGAGTCTTTTAATCCAGGGAATTCTGCAAAAGACAGGATGGCTACAAAAATGATAGCTGATGCAGAAGCTGACGGGAGATTAAAGCCTGGAGGCACAATAATAGAAGGAACTTCAGGGAATACAGGAATGGGATTGGCTTTGGTTGCAATCATAAAAGGCTACAAGCTGATCTGCGTGATTTCAGACAAGCAATCCAAAGAAAAGATGGATATCCTTCGCGCGGTTGGGGCTAAAGTGGTAGTATGCCCTACGGATGTGGAGCCAACTGACCCTCGATCGTATTATTCCGTATCCAAAAGATTGGCAGAAGAGACACCTAATTCATGGTACGTGAACCAGTATGACAATCCTTCAAATGCATTGGCACACTACGAACAAACGGGTCCTGAAATTTGGGAGCAAACAGAAGGTAAAATAACTCATTTCGTCGTTGGAGTGGGGACGGGAGGGACCATTTCAGGGATTGCAAAATATCTGAAAGAGAAGAATCCAAACATTAAGATTTGGGGTATCGATACTTACGGTTCCGTATTCAAAAAATACCATGAAACTGGAGTTTTTGACGAAAACGAAATCTATTCTTATATAACAGAAGGAATTGGGGAAGACATATTGCCCAAAAATGTCGACTTTTCATTGATTGACGGATTCACAAAAGTAACCGACAAGGACGCCGCGGTTTACACCCGTAAAATTGCGCTTGAAGAGGGCATTTTTGCAGGGAATTCTGCCGGAGCGGTTGTAAAGGGATTGTTGCAGCTAAAAGAGCATTTTAAACCAGAAGATGTTGTCGTTGCTTTATTCCATGATTCAGGGAGTCGTTATGTAGGTAAAATGTATAACGATGACTGGATGCGCGAAAGAGGTTTTCTGGAGGAAGAAGTAACAAAAGCAGAGGATGTAATTAAAGACCATATCGATAAACCATTAATCGTAGCGCGTACTGAAGAATTGGTGTCACATGCTATCGAAAGAATGCGTAAGTATAAAATTTCACAAATTCCCGTAATGGACATTACCGGATTTGTTGGGTCTCTTGACGAATCCGACTTGTTTCAAAGTTACGTTAGCGATAAAAATTCTGCCGAGAGACCGATTAGGGAAATCATGGGGAATCCGTATCCTATCGTGCAATTGGGAACGACCATTGAAGAGGTTTCTAAATTATTCAGCAGGGAAAATGCTGCCGTTTTGATTGATTTAGGCAATGGAAAACACCATATTGTAACGAAATATGACATTATCGGGTCGATAAAATAAGGTTATATGACGAATTTATTTCACATATAGTCCCGCAAGGTTTTTTTTTAACCGTGCGGGATTTTTGTTTCACATCTAAACGCAATACTCAAAGAATCCCAATCCGTGCAGAGGTAAAAGTTTTATGCCTCAAAAATTTACAGGACGAAATGAAAAGAAAGTTGCTGAATGCTTTGAACTTGCATAATTGATAGTATTTTTGTGGATCTGAAATCATTACAAAAACCTGAAATACAAATGACCTTTACTGCAATAGACTTTGAAACCGCAACCGCATTCCATCCCTGTTCAGTGGGTATTGTTACCGTGGAAAACGGAGTAATTGTCGATGAGTTTGTTACCTTAATCAAACCACCGAATAATATTTATTCTCCCTTTACGATTAAAGTACATGGTATATATCCGCGTGATACTGTCAATGCAAAGTCATTTGCCCAAGTGTTTCCCGAAATACAAAAACGACTTCAAAACAGGGTTGTAGTGGCGCACAATGAGAGTTTTGACAGGAATGTTTTGGCTAAATCAATGGCACTGTATAATTTAAACTATGACGATTTGAATATTGGCACCCGTTGGCAATGTACCGTGAAAATCTACAAAGCCAAAGGACTAAAACCGACTAAATTAAGCGACTGTTGCAGGGAGATGAAAATTGCCTTAAATCACCATGAGGCTTTGTCAGATGCCAGGGCTTGCGCCAAATTGTATATGTTGCGGTAATCGTCACCAGAGATGAAACAATTTACATAAAACGGTAAAGCTGCACTTTTTTTTATTACTTTAGTTGCTCATTAACAAGGTTTTACGATGAAGGAAGATTTTCTGCACTATCTCTGGAAATTTAAGAAGTTCGACGCTCTAAATCTAAAAACTTGTAATAGTGAGGATATTACCATCAGTAATGTGGGCCAATACCTGGAGTTGGCCGGCCCTGATTTCTTCAATGCCCAGATAACAATTGGTGACCAAAAATGGGCCGGTAATGTTGAAATACACCTTAAGTCATCGGATTGGTATGTGCATCATCACGAAAAAGATACGGCTTATGAAAACGTCATTCTTCATGTGGTTTGGGAACATGACACCGAGATTTTCAGAAAAAACAATATCGAAATTCCCGTTTTAGAGCTAAAAAATTACGTCGACAAAAAGGCATTGGATAATTATCAGTTATTGATAACGCCAAAATCCTGGATTTTTTGCGAAAAGCAACTCAATACAATAGATGGTTTTGTGGTCAGGAATTGGCAAGAGCGCCTGTTTTTTGAACGGCTGGAGCGAAAATCAGAACCCATAGACGAGTTATTGGCACAGACCAATAATGATTGGGAAGCCGTTTTGTTTTGTCTTTTGGCAAAAAACTTTGGCCTCAATACAAATGGGGATATTTTCTTTAAAATCGCCAGTTCCATCCCGTTTTCAATCATCAGAAAGGAAAGCTTCGAGCGAGAGAATTTGGAGGCATTATTGTTTGGCAACGCGGGTTTGTTGGACGGCGAAAAGCAAGACAACTACTACAGTAATTTGAAATTCAGGTTTGACTATTTATCGGATAAACACCAAATAGAAAAAAGTTCATTCGAGCCAGTTCAGTTTTTTAAGCATCGTCCGGATAATTTCCCGACGATACGCCTTTCCCAATTAGCGAGTTTGTACCATATGGAGCAAAATCTATTTTCTAAAATAAGTGCAATTGATTCTCTCGCTTCCATTTATGGGCTCTTTAAAGTTGATGCCTCGGATTATTGGCAAGAGCATTATCAGTTTGACAAAAAAAGTACGATGAAGAAAAAAATGCTTTCGAAATCGTTCATCGATTTGATTGTCATAAATACTATAATACCAGTTTTATTTGCATTTGCAAAAAGCCAAGGAAAAGAAAATTCTGAAAATTTGATTGAATTGATAAATGAAATCTCGCCAGAGAAGAATGCCATTATAGGGAAGTTTAGTTCCTTTGGAATAAAATCAACAAGCGCTTTTGAAACC
The DNA here is from genome assembly GCF_036515215.1 of Flavobacterium sp. GTDB lineage: Bacteria > Bacteroidota > Bacteroidia > Flavobacteriales > Flavobacteriaceae > Flavobacterium. The sequence goes on along the minus strand of NZ_DATBVQ010000035.1, from coordinate 13,362 downwards.
CAGTCCCTGTTGCAGCTCAAAAACGAGTACTGTAACAAAAGCAAGTGTTTGGAATGTGCCATCGGAATGGAATTGTTGAAGAATAATTAATAAAAGGAGTCTATTATAAAATTCAGTATTTTTGCATATGCAAAAGATACAATCAGACAAAAAGTTGCCTAAAGTAATAAAGCTTAAATATTTCTTTGAAAAATATGGGTTCCACGTTTCTTCGCGATTGGCTGATAAATTGGGTATGCGAGTAACAAGTGTTCGTCTGTTTTTTATTTACATATCGTTCGTCACCGCGGGATTATGGTTTGGTGTATATTTAACACTAGCTTTCTGGATTCGGCTTAAGGATTTGATTAGGGCAAAAAGAAGCTCGGTATTCGATTTGTAGAGTTTTTAAAGTGCTGTATAAAAAAAGGGACCATAAAGTAAATTGTTACTTTATGGTCCCTTTGCAATTCTATAAAAAAATTATTTTTGCGGATTGTTTAATTTGCTATGTTTCTTGCCATAGACAAAATAAAGGGCTACTCCAATTCCCATCCATAGTACCAATCGAATCCAACTTTCGTAAGGAAGTGAATACATTAAATACAGACAAACCAAAATACCGGCAACAGGCACATATGGTACGAAAGGTGTTTTAAATGATCTAGGTGCATCGGGCATTTTTTTACGCATTACTAGAATACCGAAGCAAACTAAAACGAAAGCTAATAAAGTACCGATACTTACCATATGTCCTAAATCACTCACTGGTACTAGACCGGCGAATAAACTTACGAATACCATGAAGAAAATGTTTGTTTTCCATGGTGTACGGAATTTTGCGTGAATTTCGCCGAAAAAAGCGGGTAATAAGCCATCATTACTCATAGTATAGAATACACGGCTCTGTCCCATTAACATCACAAGCATCACGGATGTGTAACCTGCTAAAATAGCAACGATCAATCCTGTTTGAAGGAAATCATATCCTGTTACGGCAAATGCAGTCGCTGCCGGTTTTGCGTCATTAGCAAACATGTAGTAAGGCACAAGTCCAGTCATCACGTGAGCAAACAACACATATAATATAGTACAGATTACAAGGGAACCTAGAATTCCGATCGGCATGCCTTTTTGGGGATTTTTTGCTTCTTGGGCTGCAGTAGATACGGCATCAAAACCAATAAATGCGAAGAAAACGGTTCCCGCTCCCGCTGCAATTCCTGACCATCCAAACTGACCTTTTATTCCTGTATTTTGTGGAATGTAAGGAGCGTAGTTGGCAGGGTCAATAAATTGCCATCCTACAATAATAAAAATAATAACAACAATTACTTTTAGGATTACCAATGCGTTATTTATGGATGCTGATTCTTTGGTTCCCCTTATTAATAGCAAAGAAAGCAAGGAAACGATTAATACTGCGGGTAAGTTAAAATAGCCGCCGTCTATCACTGTTCCGTCTCCCAAGGTTAATGTTTCCCAGGGGGAACAAAGAAAATTGGGATTGGGGTGTATTCCATATTTGCTTAATAATTCAAGGAGGTAACGAGACCAACTGACACCAACTGTCGCTGCCCCAAGCGCATATTCAAGCACCAAGTCCCAACCGATGATCCAAGCCATAAATTCACCCATAGTTGCATAAGAATATGTGTAAGCGCTACCTGCAACCGGAATCATTGAGGCAAATTCGGCGTAGCATAATCCTGCAAAGGCGCATCCTACAGCCGCCAATATGAAGGATAGGGTTACTGCCGGTCCCGCATGCTCTGCAGCTGCGATTCCAGTTAATGAAAATAGTCCTGCCCCTATTATTGCGCCAACTCCCAGTGCCACAAGCGAGGCTGAAGATAATGTTCTTTTTAATCCTTTTTCGGATTCTGACGCTTCATTTAGTAAAACTGACAGTGGTTTTGTTTTCCAAATTGACATATATTTATTGGTTTTTTGTTATTAGTGCTCAAATGTATTATTTTTTACAAAATATAAAAATTATAATTCAACTAAATAAGAAAATAAAAGCGGTGTAGGAATATGGTTTAATTCCATATTTCTAAATATATTGGGATCTTAATAATGATTAGTTTGTTGAAGACTTAGTTTAGCCTCGATAATTGTCATATTTATTTATTGAGGAATTTTTTCTTGTCTGATAATTTCATAATTTTAGTGTCAAAAGCTTAGAGGGTTAATGCCTAATAGTGTTTGAATTGAACACCATTCTTCATACTTAATTTTGGTTACTATGGATTTCAAAAAAATAAGTGTTTATTTTAAATTCACAAAAAGTCAGCGCACTGGAATTTTGTTTCTCTTTGTCATGATTGTAATTCTCCAATTGCTCTGTTTTTTCGTGAACGTTGATTCAATAGAAAAGGATTCTCCTGATAAAGGGAAGTGGCTTTCCGTGCAGACCGAAATGGATTCCCTGAATCAGGCGAATACAAAATATGCGGCAAAAACATATCCGTTTAACCCTAATTTCATTACCGATTATAAAGGATATAAGCTTGGCATGTCAGTTCAGGAAATAGATAGGCTTCTTGCGTTTAGGAAAGACAATAAATATGTAAATTCCGCAAAGGAATTTCAAGATGTCACTAAAGTTTCGGACTCATTATTAGGAGCAATTGCTCCCAACTTCAAATTTCCTGATTGGGTCAATAAAAAAGATAGTTACAAAAAGGATGTGCGTTACGGGCAAAAGGCTTTTGTCCAAAAAGAGAAAATAGTGCCGCTGGACATTAACAAAGCCACTCAGGAAGATTTAATTAAGATATATGGAATAGGAGAAGTTATATCGCTTAGGATTTTAAGACTGAAGGAAAGTCTTGGCGGATTTGTTTCGATGGAACAGATGAAAGATGTTTGGGGCTTGTCAGCCGAGGTGATCGATAAGCTCAATGCTCATTATAGAGTTTTTGGGTTTCCCGACATAAAAAAAATTGATATCAATAATGCATCTGTCAAGGAGATTTCCCAATTTCCGTACTTTAGATATGCTCTTGCAAAGCAAATTGTTACCTATCGAAGTATGAACGGTGATTTTAACAATATTGAGGATTTAACAAAAATTAAGGATTTTCCCGTTGAAAATGTAAAAATAATTGAACTATATTTGGCTTTTAATTAGAAGTGCATATTGAAGCAAATTATTTATTTCTTAAATGGCTACAAAAGGGTCGTTGATTCCGTAATTTTGCACTTTAAAATTAGTAGCTCGTTTATAGGCTCAAAAAAACTTAAATCTGGAACAATGCAAGCTGCTTTTTACTTCAAATGCAAAGGAAACAACTCACTTCAATTTACTAAAATACACAAAAAACATTATACATGGATTCAATTTATTTTACAGAAGAACATCAATTATTTAGAAAGAGCTTAAAAGATTTTTTACAAAAAGAAGTTGTGCCTCATATTGAAAAATGGGAAGCGACGGGCGCTATTGAGCGTTTTATATGGAAGAAGTTTGGAGAAATGGGCTTTTTCGGAATCCGTTATCCTGAAGTTTATGGGGGGTTAAATTTAGATTTGTTCTACACCGTTATTTTTTTAGAAGAACTTCAGAAAATAAAATCTGCAGGTTTCGCCGCTGCCATGTGGGCACATTCTTATTTGGCAATGACACACTTAAATGCAGAAGGGGATGAGCGAATTAAACAAGATTATTTAGCGCCAAGTATTTCCGGAGATAAAATAGGAGCTTTATGTATTACTGAGCCTTTTGGCGGTAGCGACGTTGCAGCTATGCGCACCACAGCCGTTAAAAAAGGAGATAAATATATTATCAATGGTTCCAAAACATTCATAACGAACGGTGTTTACGGCGATTATTATGTAGTTGCTGCAAAAACGAGTCCGGAGCTTGGAAACAAAGGAATAAGTATGTTTTTGGTGGACAGTAACCTTAAGGGAGTTTCCGCAGTAAAACTGGATAAATTAGGCTGGAGAGCTTCAGATACTGCAGAAATCGCATTTGATAATGTCGAAATTTCTGTTGAAAATTTGATGGGTGAAGAAGGAAAAGGCTTTCCTTACATAATGCAGCATTTTGCTTTAGAGCGTTTGATTATGGCCATAAATGGGCATGCAAGAGCTGAGTATGCAATTGATTATACAATAGAATACATGTCGCAACGAGAAGCGTTTGGCAAAACAATAAATAAATTCCAGGCATTAAGACATAAGCTAGTTGAGCACGCGACAGATGTAGAACATTGCAAAGTGTTTAATTATGCAGCAATAGCTAGATTGGACAAGGGAGAGTATGTCGTTAAGGAAGCTACTATGGCGAAATTGAAATCTACTCAAGTGGCTGATGAAACGATTTATAGCTGCTTACAAATGTTGGGAGGCTATGGATACATGGAAGAATATCCATTAGCGCGCCTATTTAGAGATAGCCGTTTGGGGCCAATCGGAGGTGGGACTTCGGAAATCCTAAAGGAAATTTTATCGAAAATGATAATTGACAAACAAAATTATGAGCCGGCCGTGAAATAATGGCTGACCTATTAAAATATAGTTTTGTTTAATTCGGTTTAGTTTAAGATAGATAAGCCAGTGAACTATGAAGATTCAAACAGGGCCGATTTCAAAAAATATTTTGAAACGATGGTTTTTCATGAATATAAGGAAGATAGAAAAGCTAAGTGGCAAGGAATTGTTGCTTGGTTTTTTTTATTTCTTTCTGTCTGCTGATTTTTTTTAAAATAATTAGAATTCGTAAGGCCTAACTCAAAATATTGATTACTTTTGCACACTTAACGAAAGGGGGTGTCAAAATTATGTTAATTATACCAATTAAAGACGGAGAAAATATCGATAGAGCATTAAAGCGCTATAAAAGAAAATTTGATAAAACAGGAACTGTTCGTCAGTTACGTGCACGTACTGCTTTTATTAAGCCTTCTGTGAAAAATAGAATTAAAGTTCAAAAAGCAGCTTATATTCAAAACATGAGAGACAACTTAGAGAACTAAGTTTTTCTTTTAAAATTTAAATGCCGTTAGTCATTAAAGTTTCTTAACTTTGATGCTAACGGTTTTTATATTTATGGTTACCACTACAGATGCATTTACGGACTATCTACAAAAGGAGAAAAAGTATTCTCCCCACACGGTAAATGCGTACCTGAATGATATAACGAACTTCCAGTCATTCAATAAAATTCATTTTGATCAAGACAACATAGAAAGGGTAAATTACAGCCAAATCAGGACTTGGATCGTTTCGCTTGTGGATGACGGTATGTCGAATGTTTCTGTAAACAGGAAGATTTCATCATTGAAAGCTTTTTACAAATTTCTGTTGAAAACAAAACAAATAGAAGTTAATCCGTTGCTGAAACATAAGGCTTTAAAAATTTCAAAGAAACTTCAAATCCCTTTTTCGGAAAAGGAAGTTGCCGAAGTTTTAATTGGAATGAAAAACCCATCTGGGTTTGAGGAGGTGAGAAACAAATTGATAATAGATTTGTTTTACACTTCTGGGGTAAGAAGAGCGGAGCTGATTCATCTAAAAGCGATCGATGTTGATTTGTCAAACAATACGATAAAGGTTTTGGGTAAAAGGAATAAAGAACGAATTCTTCCCATTTTGCCAATTATAAAAGAGCAGTTTTCATTTTACATTAATGAGCGATCGTCTTTGGAATGTATCAAAGATGAGGAGTTTCTTTTTCTAACAAAAAAAGGGTTAAAATTAAATGATTCTTTTGTGTATCGATTAATAAATTCTTACTTTAGTGCGGTCTCCGAAAAGGTAAAAAAAAGTCCGCATATTTTACGACACACATTTGCGACTCATTTATTAAATAACGGGGCTGATTTAAATTCGGTGAAGGAATTGTTAGGGCATTCGAGTTTGGCATCAACGCAAATTTATACGCACAGTAGTTTGTCTGAGCTTAAAAAAGTTTATGAAGATGCTCATCCAAGAAACAAATAATAATTCACAAAAAGTTTAACCATTAAAACAATTGATTATGAAGGTAAATGTTCATGCAGTTAACTTTGCTGTTGACGGAAAACTGGTAGATTATGTTCAAGAGAGAATGGATAAATTAGAGAAGTATTACGATAAGGTCGTGTTCTCGGATGTCTATTTGAAAGTGGAGAAGACAAGTGATAAAGAAAATAAGATTGTTGAGGTGAAGATGAATGTTCCCGGAGATGATTTTATGGTTAAAAAACAATGCAAAACTTTCGAGGAAGCAATTGAATTATCGGCAGAATCCTTGGAGCGAATATTGGTTAAAAGGAAACAAAAGATACGAGCGCATATATAATATTAAAATTTTTTTAAAAAATGTTTTGATTGAGAGATAAAATCTCTACATTTGCAGTCCGTTAGAAATAGCGGACTTTTTTTATTGATAACGCCAGCGTAGCTCAGTTGGCTAGAGCAGCTGATTTGTAATCAGCAGGTCGTGGGTTCGAGTCCCTCCGCCGGCTCTGAAAGGCAATAATGTTGCATTTGGCTAAGTGCGATATTAAAAATAGAAAAAGAGGGGAGATACTCAAGCGGCCAACGAGGGCAGACTGTAAATCTGCTGACTACGTCTTCGCAGGTTCGAATCCTGCTCTCCCCACAGAATTAATTTTAGATTGCGGATTTTAGATTGTAGATTGAAAAAGATCTAAAATTAGAAATCTAAGCTCTTTAATCAAGGATTCTGCCGACTTAGCTCAGAGGTAGAGTGCTTCCTTGGTAAGGAAGAGGTCACGGGTTCAATTCCCGTAGTTGGCTCAAGTAAGTAGGAAATTGAAATGAATATATAACTAGATTAAAAATTAAGTAAAATGGCAAAAGAAACCTTTAACCGTAACAAACCCCACTTAAACATTGGAACAATTGGGCACGTGGATCACGGAAAAACTACATTAACTGCGGCAATAACTAAAGTGTTATCTGATGCAGGTTACTGTCAAGCAAAATCATTTGATCAAATTGATAATGCTCCTGAAGAAAAAGAAAGAGGTATTACAATTAATACATCTCACGTTGAGTACGAAACTGCTAATCGTCATTACGCTCACGTTGACTGTCCAGGTCACGCGGATTACGTAAAGAACATGGTTACTGGTGCTGCTCAAATGGATGGTGCTATTCTTGTTGTAGCTGCAACTGATGGACCAATGCCACAAACACGTGAGCACATCCTATTAGGTCGCCAAGTAGGTATTCCTAGAATGGTTGTATTCATGAACAAAGTGGATATGGTTGATGATGAGGAACTATTGGAATTAGTTGAAATGGAAATTAGAGACTTATTGTCTTTCTATGAATATGATGGAGATAATGGTCCAGTTGTTCAAGGTTCTGCTTTAGGTGGATTGAACAATGATCCAGCGTGGGTTCCTAAAATTATTGAATTGATGGAAGCTGTGGATTCTTGGATCGAAGAGCCTGTTAGAGATACTGACAAGCCTTTCTTGATGCCTGTTGAAGATGTATTCTCAATCACTGGTCGTGGAACTGTTGCTACAGGTCGTATCGAAACTGGTGTTGCTAATACAGGTGATGCTGTTGAAATCATTGGTATGGGAGCTGAAAAATTAACTTCTACTATTACAGGAGTTGAGATGTTCCGTAAAATCCTTGATAGAGGTGAAGCTGGAGATAACGTAGGTATCCTTTTGAGAGGTATTCAAAAAGAAGACATCAAAAGAGGAATGGTTATCGTTAAGCCAGGATCAGTTAAGCCACATGCGACTTTTAAAGCTGAGGTTTATATCTTGAAAAAAGAAGAAGGTGGACGTCATACTCCATTTCATAATAACTACCGTCCACAGTTCTACGTACGTACAACTGATGTAACTGGAGTTATTACTTTACCGGAAGGTGTAGAGATGGTTATGCCTGGAGATAACTTAACTATCAATGTAGCTTTGTTAAGCCCAATTGCAATGAATGTTGGATTACGTTTCGCTATCCGTGAAGGTGGTAGAACTGTAGGTGCAGGTCAGGTAACTGAGATTGTAGCATAATTCTATAAAATAAATCTAAAACCAGTAACATCTTGTGTTGTTACTGGTTTTTAACAAACGGGCGTAGTTCAAGGGTAGAATAGCGGTCTCCAAAACCGTTGATGGGGGTTCGAATCCCTCCGCCCGTGCAACAAAAAAACAAATCATAATGGCAAAAATAGTTAATTACATATCAGAATCATTTGAGGAATTAAAGTCAAACATGACTTGGCCGGCTTGGGCTGAAGTGCAAAAACTAACGATTGTTGTTGCTATTTTCTCTATATTATTCGCTTTGGCAACATGGGGAGTAGATGAGTTTTTTGCAAAAGCATTAGCTGGGTTTTTTAACTGGATAAAAGCTTAATTTTTGTGATGACGGAAAATAATCTAAAAAAATGGTACGTCGTTCGAGCAGTAAGTGGACAAGAGAATAAAGTGAAAGCTTACATAGAAACTGAAATCTCTAGATTAGGGATGGGTGACTATGTTTCTCAAGTACTCGTACCTACTGAAAAGGTGGTAACTGTAAAGGATGGAAAAAAACTAATCAAGGAAAAAGTTTACTTTCCAGGTTATGTTATGATTGAAGCGAATCTGATTGGTGAAATACCTCATATTATCAAGTCCGTGACTAGTGTTATTGGATTTTTAGGTGAAACTAAAGGCGGAGAGCCGGTTCCTTTAAGAATGTCAGAGGTGAATAGAATGTTAGGTAAAGTGGATGAGTTGGCCGTAAACACGGATACCCATGCAATACCATTCAACATAGGTGAAACGATTAAGGTTATTGATGGTCCTTTTAACGGTTTTAACGGAACTGTTGAGAAAATAAATGAAGAAAAGCGTAAACTAGAAGTGATGGTGAAAATTTTCGGAAGAAAAACACCTTTGGAGTTGAGTTTTATGCAAGTTGAAAAAGTATAATATTTTGTTACATATAATATCCATTGCGATCGCTTCCAAATGATTGTGGTGTTAAATTTTTTAAAAAATGGCTAAAGAAATTAGTAAAGTAGTTAAACTACAAGTTAAGGGAGGTGCTGCGAATCCATCGCCACCGGTTGGACCTGCTTTAGGAGCTGCTGGGGTAAACATCATGGAGTTCTGCAAGCAATTTAATGCTAGAACTCAGGATAAACCCGGCAAAATATGCCCAGTACAAATTACTGTGTATAAAGACAAATCATTTGAATTTGTTGTTAAAACTCCGCCTGCAGCTGTTCAGTTATTGGAAGCTGCAAAGCTAAAATCTGGTTCTGGTGAGCCTAATCGTAAAAAAGTAGCTAGTGTTACTTGGGAACAAATTAGAGCTATTGCTGAAGACAAGATGCCAGACTTAAACGCTTTCACAATGGAAGCTGCAATGAGTATGGTTGCTGGAACGGCTAGGTCTATGGGTATAACTGTATCAGGAGACTCTCCTTTTTAATTAAAAGAAAGACATGGCAAAATTGACAAAAAAGCAAAAAGAGGCTGCTTCAAAAATTGACAAAAACAGAGTATACTCTTTGAAAGATGCTGCGGCATTATTGAAAGTAGTTGCTTCTGCAAAATTTGATGAGTCTGTTGATATCGCAGTTCGATTGGGTGTAGATCCAAGAAAAGCGAATCAAATGGTTAGAGGTGTGGTAACATTGCCTCATGGAACTGGTAAAGACGTTAAAGTATTAGCATTGGTTACTCCAGACAAAGAAGCGGAAGCTTTGGCAGCAGGAGCGGACTATGTAGGTCTTGACGATTATTTAGCAAAAATTAAAGCGGGATGGACAGATGTTGATGTAATCATCACTATGCCTAGCGTTATGGGTAAATTAGGTCCATTAGGTCGTATTTTAGGACCTAGAGGTTTAATGCCTAACCCTAAAACAGGTACTGTAACTATGGATGTTGCAAAAGCTGTTCAAGAGGTAAAAGCCGGTAAAATCGATTTTAAAGTTGACAAAACTGGTATCGTACATGCAGGAATTGGTAAGGTTTCTTTCGGAACTGAGCAAATTGTTGACAATGCACACGAAATTATTCAAACATTAATCAAACTTAAACCAACTGCGGCTAAAGGAGTTTACATCAAAAGTATCTACCTTACAAGCACAATGAGTCCTGCTATTGCATTAGACCCAAAAGCAGTATAATTGGTAGTTAATAATTTTTAGTATGACTAGAGAAGAAAAATCAATCGCGATTGAAGAATTAACTGCACAGTTAGCTGGTACAAATATTGTTTACATAGCAGATATTTCTGGACTAAATGCAGACACAACTTCAAAGTTGAGAAGAGCTTGTTTTAAAGCAAATATTAAATTAGAGGTAGTAAAAAACACTTTGCTTGTAAAAGCAATGGAGGTTTCTGAAAACGAATATGGTGAGTTACCTACAGTTTTGACTGGTAACAGTGCTATTTTTATCTCAGATATCGCAAATGCTCCTGGAAAAATAATAAAAGATTTCCGTAAAAAATCGACTAAGCCAGTTTTAAAAGGGGCTTATATCAATGCGGAAGTTTATATTGGAGATGATCAATTAGATGCATTAGCAACTATCAAATCTAAAGAAGAACTTATTGGTGAAATCATTGGATTACTTCAATCACCGGCACAAAGAGTTATTTCTGCTCTTCAAAATCAATTCGCTAAAGAAGAGGCAGTTGAAACAGAAGCATAATAGAAATAGAGTTTATCTCAATTTTTATTATTTACAATGCGCACAATAAACAAAATATAATTTTACAAATCATTTTAAAACGATAGAAAAAATGGCAGATTTGAAACAATTCGCAGAACAATTAGTTAATTTAACTGTAAAAGAAGTTAACGAATTAGCAACAATATTAAAAGATGAGTACGGAATCGAACCAGCTGCTGCAGCTGTAGTAGTTTCAGGTGGTGGTGACGCTGCTGCTGAAGACGTTCAAACAGAATTTACAGTTGTATTGAAAGAAGCTGGTGCTTCTAAATTAGCAGTTGTGAAAATGGTAAAAGAACTTACAGGTTTAGGTTTGAAAGAAGCTAAAGATGTAGTTGATTCTGCACCATCAAATGTTAAAGAAGGTGTTTCTAAAGAAGAGGCTGAAGGTCTTAAAAAATCTTTAGAAGAAGCTGGAGCTGTAGTTGAATTAAAATAATTCTCACATAGTTTTAGATTAAGGTTTAGGTCTTGGGTTTAGTCGCCCAAAGACCTAAACCATTTTTCGTATAATGAAAGTCTATATTGTTTTGATACAAAATAGCCTTTTAAATTAAGTTCATTTTACCCATTACGAGGAAAAAAAATTAACAGATAATAAGAAAGTAGTTATCTTAAATTGGTTTTTAAAGATGTAATGGAAGTAAAAGAAAAGTATAAATAGAACCCTATTTATACACAAAAAATTACTTTTATAATCAAAATTTTGTCCATTGATGATAACAAATCAGACCGAAAGATTGAATTTTGCCTCTACAAAAAATATCCCGAACTATCCAGATTTCCTAGATGTTCAGGTAAAATCTTTTCAAGATTTTTTTCAATTAGAAACTAAATCTGATGAAAGAGGCAATGAAGGACTTTATAATACCTTCATGGAAAACTTTCCAATTACAGATACAAGAAATAACTTTGTATTGGAATTCCTTGACTACTTTGTAGATCCACCACGTTATACAATTCAAGAATGTATAGAGAGAGGACTGACTCATAGTGTACCTTTAAAAGCAAGGTTGAAACTATATTGTACAGATCCAGAGCATGAAGATTTTGAGACAATTGTACAAGATGTATATCTAGGTACAATTCCTTACATGACACCAAGCGGTACTTTTGTAATCAATGGTGCTGAACGTGTTGTTGTTTCTCAACTACACCGTTCTCCAGGTGTTTTCTTTGGACAGTCATTCCATGCTAACGGAACAAAATTATATTCTGCCAGAGTAATTCCTTTTAAAGGATCTTGGATAGAATTTTCTACAGATATCAACAGCGTAATGTACGCTTATATCGACAGGAAGAAAAAATTACCTGTTACCACTTTATTTCGTGCCATTGGTTTTGAAAGAGACAAGGATATCCTTGAGATTTTCGACCTTGCCGAAGAGATTAAAGTGTCTAAAACAGGACTTAAAAAATTTATCGGTAGAAAATTAGCCGCACGTGTATTAAATACATGGCATGAAGATTTCGTAGATGAGGATACTGGTGAAGTAGTTTCTATCGAACGTAACGAAATTATCCTTGATAGAGATACCATTATCGATAAAGATAATGTTGAGGAAATCATCGATTCTAACGTTAAATCTATTTTGTTGCATAAAGAAGATAATAATCAAGTTGATTATTCCATCATCCATAATACGCTACAAAAAGATCCAACCAATTCTGAAAAAGAAGCCGTTGAGCATATCTACAGACAATTGCGTAACGCAGAACCGCCTGATGAAGAAACTGCTCGTGGTATTATTGATAAATTGTTTTTCTCTGACCAACGTTACAACTTAGGTGAAGTAGGTCGTTACAGAATTAACAAAAAACTTGGTTTAGATACTCCGATGGAAAAGCAAGTGCTTACCAAAGAAGACATCATTACCATTGTAAAATATTTGATCGAATTAATCAATGCGAAAGCGGATATTGATGATATTGATCACTTATCAAACCGTCGTGTTAGAACAGTTGGAGAACAATTGTCTCAACAATTCGGTGTTGGTTTAGCGCGTATGGCTAGAACAATTAGAGAGCGTATGAACGTTAGAGATAACGAGGTGTTTACACCAATAGATTTGATTAATGCTAAAACATTATCATCTGTTATCAACTCTTTCTTTGGTACTAACCAATTGTCTCAGTTTATGGATCAAACGAATCCACTTGCCGAGATTACGCACAAAAGAAGATTATCTGCGCTAGGACCAGGTGGACTTTCGAGAGAGAGAGCAGGTTTTGAGGTACGTGATGTTCACTATACGCACTACGGACGTTTATGTCCTATTGAAACACCAGAGGGACCAAACATTGGTTTGATATCTTCTCTTGGAGTTTATGCTAAAGTAAACGGAATGGGTTTCATCGAAACACCTTACCGCAAAGTAACTAATGGAACTGTAGATTTAGTATCTACTCCAATTTACTTAAGCGCTGAAGAAGAAGAAGGAATGCTGATTTCTCAGGCGAATATTAAGATGGATAATACCGGAAAAATTACCGCTGAGAATGTAATTGCGAGAATGGAAGGTGATTTCCCAGTAATTGACCCTATAAAAGTGGATTACGCGGATGTTGCACCAAATCAAATTGCTTCGATTTCTGCTTCTTTGATTCCTTTCTTAGAACATGATGATGCGAATAGAGCCTTGATGGGATCTAACATGATGCGTCAGGCCGTACCATTAATTCGTCCTGAAGCTCCAATTGTTGGAACTGGTTTAGAGCGTCAAGT
>NZ_DATBVQ010000034.1:0-4864 GCF_036515215.1 Flavobacterium sp. | reverse complement strand
CAATTATCCGTGGCGGGCACTATCGTCGATAAAACGTATATGACCGCCAGTTTTATGGAAATTTCCAGAACTTTAGATGTGGATATCTCTTTTCAGGAGGACAACATGTACCGCCGAAACAGACGTTTGGTGTGTTTTGATATGGATTCTACTTTGATTCAGACAGAAGTGATTGACGAATTGGCTGATCTGGCTGGCGTAGGCGAGCAGGTGAGAGCCATCACAGAATCGGCCATGAACGGGGAGATCGATTTTAGCGAAAGCTTCAAACAGCGCATGGCTTTGCTCGAAGGTTTGAGCGAAGACGTGCTGAAAACGGTTGCCGAAAACTTGCCAATTACGCAAGGGGCGCACCGCTTGATGAAGGCTCTGAAATATTATGGATACAAAACCGCTATTTTGTCGGGAGGGTTTACCTACTTTGGGAATTACCTGCAAAAGGAATTGGGGATTGATTACGTTCATGCCAATGAACTGGAAATAATAGACGGAAAATTGACGGGTAAATATTTGGGCGAAATTGTCGACGGCCAAAAGAAAGCCGAATACCTGAAGGCCATTGCAGAAAAAGAAGGCATTCACATCAACCAAACTATTGCTGTGGGCGACGGAGCGAACGATTTGCCTATGTTGAACTTGGCAGGTTTGGGTATCGCTTTTCATGCCAAACCAACGGTGAAGGAAAGCGCTTCGACTTCAATCTCAAGCCTCGGTCTGGACGGAGTTTTATATCTTTTGGGTTATCACGACAGGCATATCGATATGATGGAGGACTAAATCCACAAAATACTGTTACAAGCCTTGGTTCTTCTTGAATTGAGGCTTTTTTTATGCAATCTCGTTTTTACTTATTTTCTGTTCTAAACCTTTTCGGAAGCTGTTTTTTGAGGTTTTTCGACTGCTTGTTTTTCTGGACTTTGACAAATTCCCCTTGCGCCACAGCGCATTCTGTGTGGTCCGCAGGAGGCCAGCATAGAAAGAGCGAACAGTAGTGGGAGTATTTTTCTCATTTATAGTATTACTTTAAGCTGCATGTTTTTTAACTGCTCCAAATAGTCTCGCTGGTTAGATAGTCTTGGTATTTTGTGCTGCCCGCCCAGTTTGTTGCGGTCTTTCAGCCAGTCGTAAAACAAATTTTCGCGCGCTATGTTTATGACTAACGGATTAAGGGTCATGTTATTGTGTCTTTTCGCCTCGTAATCGGAATTCACTGATTGTATGCTTTCATCCAATACCTTTTGAAACAAGGCCATGTCCGTCGGTTTCTTTTTGAATTCGATCATCCATTCGTGTGCGCCTTTCTCGCGGTCTATCATAAATATGGGGGCGACGGTATAATCCACTATTTCGGAACGGGTGACTCTGCACGCTTTGGCAATAGCGTGATCCGTATTTTCGACCATCAACTCCTCGCCGAACACATTGATATGATGTTTTGTTCTGCCCGTTACCCTAATTCGGTAGGGGCTCAACGAAGTGAAACGTACGGTGTCACCAATCAAATAACGCCACAAGCCTGAATTGGTGGTGATGACCAAGGCGTAATTTTTAAACAACTCCACGTCCGTCAAAGGAATGGTCTTTTGCTCCGCGGTTCCAAAAGTGTCCATCGGGATGAACTCATAGAAAATGCCGTAATCCAACATCAACAACAGGTCCTCGGAATTGTTGAGGTCCTGGATAGCAAAAAATCCTTCGGATGCATTGTATATCTCGTAATATTTAAAATCCCTTTTAGGGAGCATTTTTTTGTACTGTTCGCGGTAAGGCTCAAAACTTACGCCGCCATGAAAATAGACTTCCAGATTAGGCCAGATTTCAAGCAGATTCCCTTTACCCGTATCCTCAAGCATTTTATTCATCAATACAAGCATCCAGGAAGGGACACCCGCAAAACTGGTGACGTTTTCTTTTTTGGTTTCGTTGATAATCGCTGCAATCTTGGTTTCCCAGTCACTCATCAGCGAAATCCGGTTGCTTGGTGTGCTGCTGAACTCAGCCCAAATGGGCATGTTTTCAATTAAGATGGCTGATAAATCGCCGAAAAAAGTATTGTTGTCTTCGTATATTTGGGAGCTTCCGCCAAGGCGAAGGCTTTTTCCAAGAAAAAGTTGTGAGTCTTCATTGTTGTTTAAATACATGCACAATAGGTCTTTACTCCCCTTGTAATGGCAATCCTCCAATGCCTCGCTGCTCACCGGGATAAACTTACTTTTTGCGTCGGTGGTCCCGCTTGATTTTGCAAACCATTTTATTGGGGTTTCCCAAAAAACATTTTGCTCTCCTTTACGGGTCCTTTCGATCAGCGGTTGCAATTCTTCATAAGTGGAAATCGGGATTCTGTCGGCAAAAGTAGCATAGGAATTTATCGTGGCGTAATCGTACTCTTTGCCTAAAACAGTGTTTTTTGATGACTGTATTAAATTCATAAGTAATTCTTCCTGAACCTCATTAGGGTATTTTAGGAAAAGTTCGATCTGATGGATTCGCTGTTTCAAAACCCAAGATGCAAATGAATTAAGTAATTGTATAGGCATTTTTTAGGCGTGGATTTTAGAATTAGGATTTTGGAATCAGGATTTGAATATCAAATAACAAATACTAACTTTACAACGTTATCAAAAATAGTAAAAAAATCTAGTATTCCTAATAAACCATGCCAATTCGGGGTTTAAAAAATGATCTTGTTTCGAATGGGAATCCTAAAAGTCAAAAATATAATTTATGCAATACGAAGGAGTACTAACAAAAATGCAAACTGAATTTGGTAATCCGATTCAATATTATCTGGTTTTTGAAGACAGTTTTTTGAATGTGAATCAATTACTAAATAAAAATATTGAAATCAATTTTTCAGGTTACCAATGTTTGAATTGTGGGAAGAAGAAAAAAATATTCCGTCAGGGTTTCTGTTACGATTGTTTTTACTCCAGCGCATCAGTCGGGGATTGGATTATGAAGCCTGAATTGAGTACCGCCCACCTTGGAATTCAAGACAGGGATTTGGCATATGAGGAGAAAGTGCAGTTGCAGCCCCATATTGTTTACTTGGCTTTGTCAAGCGAAGTGAAAGTAGGGGTGACCAGGAAAACGCAAGTGCCCACAAGATGGATTGATCAAGGCGCGATTAGAGCCGTTTCGATAGTTGAAGTTCCCAATCGATATTTGGCCGGAGTTACCGAGGTAGCCTTGAAAAACCATTATGCCGATAAAACAAATTGGCGTAAAATGTTGACCAATTCTATCGAGCATATAGACTTGTTGGAAGAAAGATTAAAGCTCGAAAAGGTACTGCCAACAGAAGTACAGGAATATTTCTTTTTGAACAAAAATGATTTGTATGAAATGCATTACCCCGTTTTAGAGTATCCCGCCAAAGTGAAAAGTCTAAGCCTCGAAAAAACGCCGACTTTCGAAGGTAAATTAACAGGCGTCAAAGGGCAATACTTGATGTTTGAAGATGGAACAGTCTTTAATATTCGCAGTTCCGAGGGATATGTCGTGAGGATTTCAGTATAATAAAACATCCCAAAAGTAATTTACTTTTGGGATGTTTATTTGTTAGGGTGTTTTAGGTTCTTCGGCTGCAGGCTGTTTCTTCTTAAACAATCCATTCAGCAAATCTGAGGCTTTCGTTTTTACTTCTTCAACCGCTTTTGTTTTGACCTCTTCCTTGGTTGCGGGAACAGCCGTTTTTGCGGTGTCGGCGGGTTTCTGGTTCTTAGTGATGTAATCACTTAAAGCGGAAGTTCCTTGATTTAACAATCGCTGCTTTTGTTGCGCCACCAATTGGTTGGTCAGGTTAGTGACCGCACTTTTTATATCGGTAGTAATTTTTGGATGGCTGAAATTTCCCGTAAGGACAGCGTTAATGGGAATGCTTTTCATTTTTTCGGCATCAGCGGGAGATAACCTTGCAATTAGCGCATTTGCCTCCGTTCCCAGATATTTCGCCGGAACGTCAAATTTCAGATTGTAATTCATCTTTTGGTTAAACCCATGGCTTCCCCCAATAGTCGCTTTTATATCCTTATACTTGATGTCAAATGGTTTTACGTTTACCATTCCGTCCTTGAAGGTTATTGCCGCTTTCAAGTTGTTTAAATCAATCTTGCTGACGTCAATAAATTTCAAGTTGGAACCCAATGCAGTCAACAAGGTCGAATTAGTTGAGTTTAGGGTGGTGGAAAGCAATTGTCCCAACAGATCACCAGTCAGCGTTTTCAGATCGGGGCTCATCGTTTTTTCGTTAAGAAACCCATTCAGTTTTATGGTCGAATTCAATTTTCCATTGATGATTCCCGCAATTGGCGCAAGCTTTTTCAGCATGTCCAGTTGGGTAAACGATTGCGCAATGTCTACTTGGTTCAGTCCCAGATTCATTTCGAAAGTAGGGGTTTTTCCTTTGGTTGAAACGGCACCGTTCAATCCGATCGTACCACCAAAAATGGAACTTTTTATGTTTTCCATCGTCAGCTTTTCGTCTTTGACAATCAGTTTTCCGGAGACATCCTTCAAGGTTAAATTGTCATACAGCACGGTATTTGCTTTTGCGGTTAGCGAGCAATTCAAGAAGGCAGGGATTTTCATGGCTTCTGTTTTTTTGGCGTCTGTTTTACCGTCCTCTTCCGTGGTCATGAAATCACTAACGGCCAATTGGCTTGAATTCAGATTAAAATCCCCTTTCAATTCTTGGTTTTTAAAGATGAAACCATAAAAATTCTCCAGTACTCCAGTTACGCTAATGTCGCTTTTTCCCGTTGTCGCGTCGAATTGCTTCAAATTGACCTGACTGGGATTGAATTGCACCAAAGCATTGCTGATGTTCATGGTCTTGCCATTTTCATCAGCATATTCAAAGTCG
>NZ_DATBVQ010000033.1:0-52296 GCF_036515215.1 Flavobacterium sp. | reverse complement strand
GTCTGCAACGGATGGCGTTACTACTGCTGTTACTTGCAGCTTTACAGTAACAGTATCGGATAATCAGGTTCCAGTAATCACTTGTCCAATAGCTACAAACAAAAATGTAAACACAGGGGCTTGTACCTACACCGCTGTTGGTGCAGAATTTAATGCCACAGCTACCGATAACTGTGCAGTAACTTCTTTGACTTACGCTTTAAGCGGGGCTACTTCTGGAACAGGAACAAGCCTGACAGGAGTGGTTTTCAATAAAGGAATAACTACCGTAACTTGGTCTGCAACGGATGGCGTTACTACTGCTGTTACTTGCAGCTTTATAGTAACAGTATCAGATAATCAGGTTCCAGTAATCACTTGTCCAGCTAATATTTCTGTAAACAACACTCCTGGAACTTGTGGAGCAGCAGTAACCTATACTACTCCTGTTGGAACTGATAATTGTTCCGGTACAACCGTTACTAAAACAGCAGGACTTGCTTCCGGTGCAACTTTTCCAGTGGGAACCACTATCAATACATTTGAAGTAACCGATGCAGCAGGAAATAAAACTTCTTGTAGTTTTACCATTACTGTGGTTGACAATGAAAACCCTACAGCCCCAAACCCTGCTCCAATTGTAGCATCAGGATCAGCACCGCCACCAGATATTACATTGGTTATCAATGAAACCGATAATTGCACTGCCAATCCGGTGGTTGCATGGGTAAGTGACAGTTCTTCCGGATCTTGTCCGGTAACAGTAACTAGAATTTATAAGGTGACTGATAATGCAGGAAATAGCATAAATGTCACTCAAACGATAACCGTTAACGATGGAATAAAACCTATAGCCAGATGTATTGGTGACAATATTCTTGTTGTTACTTTAGATGGAGTTACAGGACAAGCAACTATTTTAGCCAGTCAAATAAACAATGGTTCTACCGATAATTGCGGAACAATAACACTTAGTCTTAATAAGTACACGTTTGGTTGTAATGACGTTGGTGTTAATACTGTAATACTAACGGTTACCGACAGTCAAGGCAATTCTGATACATGCGCCACTAAAATTAGGGTAGACGCTCCTATTATTAATAGCGGAACGTTTACAGGTTATAATGTACAAACGAAAACAGCTGCTGATGCCGCCGATGTTATTGAAATAACGGCTTGCCCAGTAGATATTGATGGAAATACCATACAGCAGGATGTAACTCTATCATTGACGGGTATCGATCCTTCACTAAATGATAAAATAAACCGCTGGGAATATTCTACCAATGGCGGGGTGACTTGGGCGACAATAACTGGCACAACTAATACCACTAATACCTATACCGTTATGGATGTTCAAGTTACAACCCTTGTAAGAGTTGTAATAAATGTTGGTGATTGTGAAGGATTCTCACCGATTGCAATTATAACCGTTATTCCGCCAGATATACCACCTAACATTATTAATGGTACCGCATCTAATACCATTTGTTTGGGGACTTCAGTATCAGTAGTCGTAGAAAGTGAATTTGGTGTTGGTTCAGCCGTAAACCAAGGTGGTCTGTTTAATACTGCTAATCTTGATCAATTAGGATGGAAAGTAGATGGCGAAGCCGAAATGTCCGCTGGGGGTGATAATGGTAAGAACACCTATTGGAAGGAAACCAATGGCCCGACCGCATATAACGGTCGTTGTTATGATAGTAATGACATGAAATTTGCTATTGTTGCTGGAATTCCTCAATATGTAGACAAACCAAACGATCAGCACCTTATTACCCCTAAATCTACATTAGAGACTCCAATTTTTAGCACCCTCGGATTAACCACGATGCAATTAGAATTTGATCAAGCCTACTATCTTGAAGCTGGCGCTTGGATAAAAATAGAAATTTCAACTGATGGCGGAACAACTTACAGTGTTGAACTTGATCCAGGTGCAGCTTATGATTACACGGGGCCAAGTAGTAATAGTTTTACTTCAGCTTACGGTTGTATTAAAGGCCCTTTAGGTGGTGCTCTAGTTAATAATAATCATGTATCAATTGACCTACAAGAATATATTGGTTTAACAAATTTAAGAATTCGTTTCACTTATTATGGTACGGCAAATAGTGCATGGGCGATTGATAATATTCAAATCCCAAACAAGCCTATTAATGAAGTGATAGAATGGACAGATGATTACGGTGTGGTTGTAGCTACAGGTTCAACGGTCGCCATAAAACCTGTGACTCCAGGAATTCAAAATTATGGCGCAACTTCATTAATTAATGGCTGCAGAAGTAATGATATAAAAGGTACTGAATTCATCAAAATAGACGCCACCTTAGCTTATGCGGGAAAAAACATAGCCCCTATTATTGGTGAATGTGGTGAAGACACGGTAAACTTGTCTGCTTACGATAACACCCTTACGGCTCAAGAAAACTATGACAAAGGCGTTTACAATAATAATTATAAAGTTCCTAACATAGCTCCTATGTCTCCTGATTATCCCCCAACTGGTAAAATCGGTACTTGGAGTGTAGCTTCTGCGCCTGTTGCATGTACCGGAACCACTACCTTTTCTGACATAAATGATCCAAACGCAACTTTTACAGGAAAGCCTGGAACATATAAACTGGCATGGACTGTTAATGGATGTGTTAGCACTGTAGACGTAATTATAAACAGTTGCGATCAAATTGATTTCGACGGCATAAATGACTACATCACCTTTAAAGATAACTATGACCGAGAAGCACCTTTTAGTATAGAGATGTGGGTAAAAGCGGGCGACCTGGCAGGGACACAGGCCCTACTATCTAAACGCGATGCCAATGATTTAGCTTCTGGATATGATTTGAGATTGAATGGGGGTTCCGTTGAATTTCATTGGGGCGCAACTAGTTACATATCAACTACTGCCATAGACGCAACAACATGGCATCATATAGCAGTGACTTTTAATGGCAGCACCTACAAATTATATCTGGATGGTGTTGAAAAAGCAAATGCAAATGGAACTGCCCCTACCAAAAACAGCATGCAATGCATGTTAGGAGCAATGGACCAGGCTAATAACGCCCCTAATAAACCTATTAACTATTACCATGGCTGGATAGATGAATTGCGAATTTGGAACAAGGCATTAAATATTGAACATATACGCCAAATGATGAATCAAGAAATAAAACTGGACGGCGGTGATGATGTGATGGGAGAAATAATACCTATAAAAATTCACGGTCCTGATTTAGCACAAAATGGCACTGACGATGATAAGTTACTTTGGTCCAATTTAGATGGCTATTATCGTATGACGGTGAATTGTGGATATTTATCTCCTTATAAAGGTAGCCTTGATGGCAGGTTAAGAAATATTTATTCTGCACAACCAGAAACAGCACCCTTACCATACAAATCAGCTAATGACGGTCAATGGAGTAGCAATAACACATGGGCACAACCGGTAGTTTGGTATACTCCAAACAGCACCATATTTGGAACCAAGATTGACTGGAATATTGTACAAACAAGTCACAACATTAATTCTGGCGATAAGGACATTACCTTATTGGGTTTAATTTCAACAGCCGGCAAATTGACAATAGCTGATCCCACAGTAACAAATCCGATTGAAAAAAATGACGGTCAGGGCTTATTCATTACTCACTATTTAAAATTAGACGGTAATATTGATCTGGTTGGCGAATCACAACTGGTGGAAAAAAGGTGGGGCACCTACGATACAAACGGCAACTTTACCACCACCCAATTCAGCGAAAGTATTCTTCATGAAACAAGTTCGGGATACATCGAGCGCGACCAGCAAGGTAAAAAGAACAGCTTCAATTACAATTATTGGTCTTCTCCTGTAAGTACAATTCAAACGGTCATTAATAACACACCGCACTCCATCGCGGGCATTTTAAGGGACGGCACAAATTCTGCCGCTCCGAAAGTTATCAATTTTGGAGGTAGCGCTTTTTACGCTGATGGTGATTTGGAAACTCCCATAAAAACCAGTAACCGCTGGATATGGTCCTACAATTCCCAAACGCCTGATTCCAATTCGGATTGGCAAAATTACTTTCAATGGAATTTTATCCAAAGCTTTGGATTATTAAAAGTTGGTGAGGGATTCACGATGAAGGGCACTGGCGGTAAAGCTGCGATTGATGCGACACAAAATTACGTTTTTATAGGAAAACCCAATTCTGGAACGATCACATTAAACATGGCTCCGATTCAGACCTATTTAGTTGGAAACCCCTATCCATCCGCTATTGATGCCAACGAATTCATCAAGGACAATTTGGCGGGCAGAAATGCGGAAGGTAAAAACGTCTTTAATGGCGCACTCTATTTCTGGGATCATTTTGGTTTGTCAAACAATCATAATTTGGCTCAGTATGAGGGTGGTTATGCAACCTATACTTTAACGGGAGGAGTTCCGGGCATCAACAACAGTTCACTGACATTAAATGACGGCGTAAGCGGATTAAAAACGCCTGGACGCTATATCCCTGTGGGTCAAGGTTTCTTTGTTGATGGTGATCTCGCTCTAACTCCTGCCATATCGGGGACAACCGCAACGGTTGAAGGCGGTAAAATACTCTTTAAAAATAGTCAACGTGTATTTGTCAGAGAAGCTCCTGTGACTTCTTTGTTTATGAAATCAAGCGGTTCTAAAAATGCAAAGACAACGGGAGATAGTCGCCTAAAAATCAGATTGGGTTTTGATTCTGCTGTGGGTGCTCACCGTCAATTACTGGCTGGAGCTGACAGCAATAGCACGAGTCAATTTGATATTGGTTATGACGCACAGATGTTTGACACGAACGCTAATGACATGTATTGGGAATTAGGTGATCTCCAGCTTGTGATTCAAGCGGTACCTAATTTCAGTGTTGACCAAATAATTCCTTTCGGAGTTGTTGTGCAAAATCAAGGTAAATCCACCATAAAAATAGATGCTTTAGAAAATATACCAGAAAGCCTTCAAATTTATGTGCATGACAACGTAACGGGAATTTATCATGACATTAAAAGTAATGATTTCCCACTTTCACTGGCTATTGGAGAATACAACAACCGATTCTCTCTCAGGTTTACGGATAAAACCCTAAATGTTGACGATTTTAATTTACCCGATGGCCTTATAGTGTACTTTAAAAATACTGATAAAATCCTGAATATAGAAAACAACCTTATAGACGGAACGGTGAATAAAGTATATCTGTTTAATATATTGGGGCAAAATATTTCTAATTGGGACGTTAAAGAGCAAACACAGACTAACATTCAAATTCCAATTAAAAATGTACATTCAGGAGTCTACATTGTGAAACTCAAGACGACTGAAGGAGATTTCAGTAAAAAAATAATCATTCAATAAACCGAAAAAATCCTTCTCGAATAATAGCTTTTAACTACAGTACATAATTTAAAAAGTAACATTAATTTAAGTAAAATCCAGTTGATTTTTATTTATATTTGATAAAGATTTTAAACTAAAAAATATGAAAAAGATAATTACAATTGTGGCGTTTGGGTTATTTACATTAAATGCCGCCGCACAAGAAGCCAAGCCTGTTGTACAAGAAAAAGCTAAAAAAGAATCGTGCTGCGCTGCAAAAGCTTCTGATGAAAAAACGATGACCGCTGCTGAAGTAACAAAATGTCAGGCAAAATGTAAAGCAGAAGGCAAAAAATGCGAGGCAACGATGGCTCAGAATGAAGGAAAAAAATGTGATGAAAAAATGGCCACAGCCGAAGGAAAAAAATGCTGTTTGAAGAAAGCATAATCCATTTTAATAAAAAAGAACGCCGCTAAAATTAACGGCGTTTTTTTTTATCTAATTCTGGTTAAACTACAAACAGCGTTGCAATCTAACTTTATTTATTTTACCCTTACACTCCACTCAAAATCCATTTCGGACACCTGATCACCCTTTTCGTCAGTTCCAATGGACTTCATCCAGAACGTCTGCCCTTCACCAGTGGCAATGGTTTGCTGTATGGCGCGTTCTATTAAATGACCGTCATTGCAAGTAAAAGTTATTCTTCCGGTCGCCTTTTTTGTAAAGTTCCCTTTATTATTGGCAACCAACATGGAAATCTTTTTACCGCTTTTTTGAATTTGATTTATTACCAATGCCCCGGTTGACAGTTCGGCTGCCATTGCTTGAACAGCAAAATACATGGAGTTGAACGGGTTTTTATTAATCCAACTGTGCTTCACTGACACTACACATTTACTATCATCTATTTCCTTTACCCTTACCCCACATAAAAATGCAGAGGGCAATTTGAAAAATAGGAATTTATTGAGTTTAGACGCTGTAACAATCATTATTGCTGGTTTTTTTGCTAATATACGAAAAAATACTATGCGTACATATTAAATTATTTTGTTAAAAAAATGTTAATATTTGGTACTATGCGATACAAGATACTGTCTTTTGGACATATATTTGCATAAGAAATTACTATGTAAGCTAATCGAAATTAGTTTTGGTTTTTCAATCATCAATCAAATTCAAAAAAAATGGAAACAATCAGCGAAAAAAATGCAGCCACCTTTATTCACTTAAGCACGTTAACCCAATATTTTTTCCCTTTTGGAAATTATATCTTTCCAATACTTATTTGGTCTTCAAAAAAAGACAAATCGGAATTTGTGGATTACAACGGCAAACAAGCCCTTAATTTTCAGTTGAGTTTGTTATTGTATTCGTTAGTACTTATCGCGATAGCGGTTCCCATTTTCATTATCACCATTTTCAATAACGTACCCTTTGAAGCCTTAATCCACGACGAGAGTTTTGTTATCAATAACTTTAATTTTGACAACAGCTTTGGTTTACTGACAATCGGAATAATGGCTGTTATTATTTTTGGCTGTTTGAAAATAGCCGAATTCTTTTTAATCATTTATGCAGCAATAAAAACGTCAAACGGTGAACGATTTAAATACCCCATCACTATTCCATTTATAAAATAATGAGCCTAGCCCTGATGGAAGCGGCATCCTTTTACTGGCTTCTTTAGGCAGGAAAAGATAGAGCGAAAAGCAGGAATAGCTTCTAAAAATAATCATCAAAAATCAATCAAAAAATGAACAGTTTAATCACAAAACAAAAATGAAATTATGAACATTGAAAACACAAAAGCACAGATGCGTAAAGGTGTTCTCGAATTTTGCATCCTATCTGTTTTAAAAGAAAAAGACGCATACACATCGGAAATATTGGACACTTTAAAAAACGCAAAATTACTCGTAGTAGAGGGCACCATTTACCCACTGCTAACTCGACTAAAAAATGACGGATTGCTAAGCTACCGTTGGGAAGAATCAACATCAGGACCGCCAAGAAAATATTATGGTCTTACTGAAATAGGACAAACTTTTTTAAACGAACTAAATGGCACCTGGACTGAATTGTCTGATGCCGTAAACCTAATAACAAACCAAAAATAAAAGTCATGAACAAAACTGTAAATATAAACTTAGGCGGCATGTTCTTTCATATAGATGAAGATGCATACCAAAAACTAACGCGCTATTTTGACGCGATCAAACGTTCTTTATCCAATTCATCTGGACAAGATGAAATCATCAAGGATATCGAAATGCGTGTTTCGGAATTATTAAACGAGAAACAAAAAAGCGAAAAGCATGTCGTAGGTTTGAAAGATGTCGATGAAGTGATTACTGTCATGGGACAACCCGAAGACTACATCATTGAAGAAGACAATAATAAGTCACAAGCATATAGCGACAACTCAAGCAGAAGAACAAAAAAACTGTACAGAGATAAAGAAAAAGGAATGATTGGTGGTGTTGCCGCCGGGCTGGGACATTATTTTGGCGTTGATGCCGTTTGGATCAGAATCGTACTAATATTATTAGTTTTCGC
This sequence comes from Flavobacterium sp., assembly GCF_036515215.1. GTDB lineage: Bacteria > Bacteroidota > Bacteroidia > Flavobacteriales > Flavobacteriaceae > Flavobacterium. The sequence goes on along the minus strand of NZ_DATBVQ010000033.1, from coordinate 44,410 downwards.
CGGATTTGGAACCGGTATTCTTGCTTACATAATCCTTTGGATTGTGACTCCGGAAGCCATAACAACATCGGAGAAACTAGAAATGACCGGGGAGCCGGTAAACATTTCGAACATCGAAAAAAAAGTTCGGGAAGAATTTGAGAACGTTTCTGACAGAATAAAGAATGTCGATTATGACAAATATGGTAACCAAATAAAATCTGGTGCCGGAAAATTTGGAAGTTCATTAGGTGATTTTATCATGACCGTTTTCAAAGTTTTTACCAAATTTCTAGGCGTGATTTTGATTATGACCGGATTATCGATACTGATCCTATTATTAATCGGCGTTTTCACATTAGGTTCATCCTCTTTCATTGATTTGCCATGGCAAGGTTTTATCGAGGCGGGAAACTTCACTGACTATCCTATTTGGTCTTTCGGTTTACTGATGTTCTTTGCGATAGGAATTCCATTCTTTTTTCTAACATTATTGGGCTTTAAATTACTGGCTCCAAACATGAAGTCAATAGGAAACATTGCCAAATACACATTGCTTGCCCTTTGGATAATAGCTGTCGCACTGGCAATTTCAATCGGAATAAAACAAGCATCAGCTTTTGCGGTTGACGGAAGGATTGTACAAAAAGAGAATATCGTACTGCAGCCAACAGATACCCTGCTCATCAAATTCAAACACAATGACTATTACGCCAAAAATGTTGAGGATCGAAATGATTTCAAAATCACCCAAGACTCTACGAATACGGACGTCATCTATTCAAATGAAGTTCGATTTGAAATAAAAAGAACGGACGAAAAAATTCCTTATATCCAAATTGAAAAAGAGGCCAAGGGAAAATCGCTATCTGAAGCCAAAAGGCGTGCAGAACAAATTAAATACAGTTATAAAATTGTTGGAAATCAATTAATACTAGACAATTACCTATTGACTGATTTGAAAAACAAATTCAGAGATCAAGAAATTGAAATTACTTTATTCTTGCCTGAAGGAACTTTGTTCAAAGCCGATTCTAGCGTGCAAAACTACGACCGATCCGATGATGAATTCTTCAACTTGCACTACAGTTCAGACAAGTACCTGTACAAAATGACAGAAAGCAATGTACAATGCCTGGATTGTCCAGCCGACGAAAATGACTATAATGATGCTGACAATGACGAAGACGAGCAAACTGCAGTAACTATCAATGAAAATGGCATTTCAATTACAAATGACACTACAATAAGTAATAACAATGATATCAAAGAGCTGAAAATAAATAAAGACGGTATCATCATCAAAACTAAATAGTCATGCTAAAAATCATCACAATCATCACAAAATTCATACTGGTTGCATTAAGCGCATTATTGTTTGCATCCTGTAACTATTCCGTCAATTCAAAATCGATAAGAGGTAGCGGTCAGGTTACGACCGAAAATAGAACTGTAGAGGAAGACTTTAAAAGTATTGAAGTAAGCAACGGTATTGATCTGGTTGTTGAGCAAGCCGACAAAACGGAAATCATTGTAGAGGCCGATGATAATTTACAAAATAGCATCACGACAAAAGTAGATAACGGAGTCCTTATTATCACCTCCGACTACAATCATTTTATTAATATTGAATCGAAAAAAGTTACAGTGAGAATGCCAATAATTGAAGATCTAAGAGCTTCGAGTGCTTCATCAATTACCAGCGCAAATACTTTGAAAGGCGAAAACATCAGCCTGAGGGCTTCTAGTGCCGCCAATATCAATGTAAAAATAGAATCAGACGAGGTTAATTGCAAATCAAGCAGCGGCAGTACCATCACCGTAGAAGGTTTAGCGTTGCATCTTGATGCCGTTGCCTCAAGCGGGAGCAATATTGATGGGTACAAATTACTGGCGAATGAAGTGACTGCAAAATCCTCAAGCGGCTCATCAATACAAGTTCATCCAATCGTAAGTTTAAAAGCCACAGCTTCCAGCGGCAGTTCCATTTCTTACAATAATACCCCCCATTCGATAGAAAAAAAATCCAGTTCTGGAGGTAGTATTGACAGAGAATAATTAAAATAACGAAAGAGCATCCCTTATCGGGCTGTTCTTTTTTAAATTCAAAATCGAATTAAGTAATCAATAATTCGATTTAAAATAAAATCAATCAATCAATCAATCAATCAATCAATCAATCAAATCATGAAAAACAATTTCTTCAAAGCCACCTCTCTTGTGGCCTTGCTTATCGGAGTTACGACTTTGCAAGCTCAAGAGAAACCCGCTACGGCCCAATCAACGAGTAAAGAAATATCAAAGTACAACTATCACGATGCTTTTGGCCCCAATTTTTATTCAAAAAACGGAACCGATACTCATAGTGCTAGTGGCCAACCAGGCGCAAAATACTGGCAAAACAGAGCTGATTATCAATTAACGGCTACATTGAATGAACATTCCAATGAGATTATTGGGTCTGAAATTTTGACTTACACGAACAATAGCCCAGACAAGATTTCCTTTTTATGGCTGAATGTTGATCAGAATTTGTTCAAAAACAATTCTCGTGGAGAAGCGGTAATTCCTGTAACGGGCAGCCGTAATGGAGACAAGGGACAAGTTTTTGATGGCGGGCATAAAATAAAATCCATAAAAGTGCTCACTACCCAAAAAGGCAGAACTGTTGAAAAAGAGGCCGAATTTGTTGTTACGGATACCCGAATGCAGGTTTTTCTTCCGCAGGATTTGAATCCAAACGGTGCAACGGTAAAACTTAAAATTGAGTTTTCCTTTATCTCACCAGATTTCGGTTCAGACAGAATGGGCGTTTTAGAAACAAAAAACGGCAAAATATTTACCATGGCACAATGGTATCCAAGAATGTGTGTTTATGACGATGTCAAAGGATGGAATACCTTACCCTATTTAGGCGCTGGCGAATTTTACCTTGAATACGGCGATTTCGATGTGACCATTACCGCTCCGGCTAATCATATCGTAGTTTCCTCCGGAGAACTACTAAATCCTTCAGAGGTATATACAGTCGAACAACAAAAGCGTTGGAATGCTGCTTCTAAAAGCGACAATACTGTTGTTATTCGGTCGGCCGAAGAAGTCACAAATGCTTCATCAAGACCAACGGGAAAATCCACTTTGAACTGGCATTTCAAAATAAAAAATGCGCGCGACATTTCATGGGCCTCTTCGCCAGCGTTTATTGTTGACGCTGCGAAAATTAATTTGCCAAGTCACAAGAAATCATTGGCAATATCTGCATACCCTATTGAAAGTTCAGGACAAGAGGCTTGGGGCCGTGCAACCGAATACACTAAATCATCTATTGAAAATTACTCTAAGCGCTGGTTTGAATACCCATATCAATCCGCAACAAATGTAGCTGGAAATGAAGGCGGAATGGAATATCCGGGAATCGTTTTTTGTGACTGGAAATCTAAAGGCGATGATTTATGGCAGGTCACAGACCATGAATTTGGTCATGCTTGGTTTCCAATGATTGTAGGTTCAAACGAACGATTGTTTGCCTGGATGGACGAAGGTTTCAATACCTTTATCAATTCGTTGAGTTCCGTTGACTTTAACGATGGCGAGTACAAATCTCGACCAAGAAATATGCAAAGAATGTCTGAGGTGTTAACTAATCCCGAATTAGAGCCAATTATGACTGCCCCTGATGGAATGAGAGAAAGAAATCTAGGATTGTTAGCGTACGAGAAACCCGCTTCAGGACTTATTATGCTTCGTGAGCAAGTACTCGGTAAAGAACGTTTTGACAAAGCTTTTAGAGTATATACCGAAAGATGGGCTTTCAAACACCCAACACCAGATGACTTTTTCAGAACAATGGAGAATGTTTCCGGGGAAGACTTGAACTGGTTTTGGAGGTCTTGGTTTGTAAACAATTGGCGCTTGGACCAAGGGATCACAAAAGTGAAGTATCTTAAAAATGATCCTAAATTGGGCGCTATTATTACAATCGAAAATTTAGAAAAAATGGCTATGCCCGTTGTTCTTGAAATTAAAACCAAAAGCGGTACCGTGAGCCGTGTCCAACTTCCTGTGGAAATTTGGCAACGCAATACTTCTTGGGCATTTAAGAATAATTCTACCGAGGAAATTGAGACAATCACTTTAGACCCAGATCATGCCCTCCCAGATGTAAATACGACAAACAATGTTTGGAGTTCAGACAAAAGCGAGCTGGAAAAAGCGGTTATTTTGGACAGCTATTTAGGGCTTTTTGCCAGTAAAGAAATTCCAATAAAAATTACGTTTAAAGAAGACAACGGTACTCTTGTGGGTACCCCAGAAGAAGGGCAAGGACCAGCCCTTTCCTTTGAGTCAACAGGAAAAGATAAATTTGCCGCTGAACAAGCGGGTGTCGAACTTCAATTTAATGAAACAAAAAATGAGTTTACTTTAAAAATGAGAGGCAAAGATTTTTTATTCACTAGAGCATAAGAAATAGTAGTCCTCAGAAATTACTCTTTAATATTAAAAATCATCCCTCAAAAGCGGATGATTTTTTTACATTTGTAAAAACCATAATTTAAAACAGCAATGAAAAGATACACGACACTACTCCTACTCCTAATTATTACCACAGTTGCTTTTTCGCAAAAAAAACAAAAAATAAAAGGTTCAAAAAACGTAACCATTGAGCAAAGGGAGATTGGACAATTCAACGCCATCGAAGTGGAAGACAATCTGGAAGTATATTTGGAAAAAGGAGAAAAGCCTGGGATAAAAATTGAAGCGGATGATAATCTTCATGATATCATACAACTTGACTTAAAGGCGAACAATCTCCGTATTTATACATCTAAAGAAGCAACAAAATACAATAAACTTATCGTAAAGGTTACATATACCAATGATTTAAAAATGGTAACGGCAAAAAACGAAACTACGGTTAATGCGATACAAGAGGTACAAATGGATACAGTTACATTTAAAGCCCTAGATTTCTCTAAACTTTATTTGAATGTAAACACAAAGAATTTTCATTTGCAGGGCGATGACAAATCAAAAACAGAGCTAAATTTAAAATCCGCTAAGGCTAAAATTGAATTAAGCAATAGTGCCGAATTGAAATCCTTGATTACAACACAAGAACTGACCTGCGATTTATATCAAAAATCAGAAGCCAGAATAGAAGGAACCGCCAATGATGCAGTGTTGAGAATCGACAGCAACTCCCGCTTAACAGCAAATAATCTGACCGTAAAGAACATCGAAGTAACTGTCGAAGGAAGTTCTGATTGCTCCGTCAATGCGCAAACCAAAATCATCATTGTTGCTTCGGGCAAATCGGAAATTGAACTTTACGGCGACCCAAAAATAGAAATGCAAAAATTTGCGGATGAGGCCAAATTAATTAAGAAAACAAAATAGGAGAGCCTATCTACATTTTAGTACAGACCAGAATTAATACTCAAAGCAAAAAGTCCCGATTTGTAAAAATCGGGACTTTTTATATGTTGAAACATTATAATTCAAGTTATTCTTTGGCAGCCAAATATCTCTCGGCATCCAAAGCAGCCATACATCCCGTACCCGCAGCGGTAATTGCTTGACGGTATACATGATCCGCAGCATCACCGGCTACAAAAACGCCGCCAACATTAGTTTGCGAAGTACCCGCTACATTTACAATATATCCGGTTTCGTCTAATGAAATAAAATCTTTAAAAATATCCGTATTTGGTTTGTGGCCGATTGCTACGAAGAAACCTGTCGCTTCAATCTCAAAGGTTTCATCAGTAGTTTTGTTAAGTGCTTTTACGCCCGTAACCACTTGTTCGTCACCCAAAACTTCTACAGTATCATGGTTCATCAAAATAGTAATATTCTCCGTTTTACGAACGCGCTCTTCCATGATTTTTGAAGCGCGGAATTTTTCGCTTCTCACTAACATCGTTACTTTTTTACAAAGCTTAGATAAATAATGCGCTTCCTCACAAGCTGAATCGCCGGCTCCTACTATTACCACTTCTTGGTTTCTGTAGAAAAAACCGTCGCAAACAGCACAGGCAGAAACTCCACCGCCCATTTTCAAATAATGTTGCTCCGAAGGCAAACCTAAGTATTTAGCCGTTGCACCAGTTGAAATAATCACCGTTTCACAGTGCAATTCGATTGTATCATTAATCCAAACTTTATGAATATCACCCGAAAAATCAACTTTGGTAGCCCAACCATCACGTACGTCCGTACCAAAACGTTGCGCTTGAGCTTGTAATTGAACCATCATCTCAGGGCCAGTAACACCATCAACATAGCCTGGGAAATTTTCGACTTCATTAGTTGTGGTTAATTGTCCTCCAGGTTGGATTCCTTGGTACAAAACAGGATTCATGTTTGCTCTGGCTGCATAAATTGCCGCAGTATAACCTGCTGGGCCAGACCCTATAATAAGGCATTTAATTTTTTCGATTGTGTCAGACATAATAAGATTATATTATAATTTTAAAAGAACAAAAATAAGTTATAATTGATTGATTATAGAACTTGAATAATCAATTTTAGTTATTCCCCAATAAAAAAAAATCCCTTCTGTCAAGACAGAAAGGATTTTTAGTCGGGGTGGCAGGATTCGAACCTGCGGCCTCCTGCTCCCAAAGCAGGCGCGATAACCGAGCTACGCTACACCCCGAAAGCGGTTGCAAATATATAACTATTTTTTGCTTCTCCAAAACTATTTTAGAAATAAGAAATATATTTATTGCCTCCAAAAAACCAGAGAAAATAAGCTCCGTTTATTCCAAAAAACAATTTTACTTTCTAACATGATTCTCATGCCAAGGTACTTCATGGTTGAAAAAAGTAATCTCAGACGAAGAAATAGATTCATTTATCTATCAAGAAAATCATTCACACACAGAAAAAGCAAAAGAACGGCTGCAATAGCTCGCTAAAATGAAGAAGGAGCAAAAAAAGCCGAAGAGTCAATTGGCAACTAATCAAGCTTTAACAAATGTTAACAAAATAGATTTTTAGAAACCATAAATAATTGTATTTTTACGGTTCAAAATTTATAAAATAAATGGGCAAAATCATTGCGATTGCTAATCAAAAAGGAGGAGTTGGAAAGACTACAACATCAGTAAATCTAGCCGCTTCTTTAGGAGTTTTAGAAAAAAAAGTATTACTGATAGACGCTGACCCACAGGCTAATGCAAGCTCTGGTTTAGGAATTGACGTGGATAATGTTGAAATCGGAACTTATCAAATTCTAGAGCACAGCAATACGCCGGCGGAAGCTATCATAAAATGTTCTGCCCCTAATGTAGACGTAATCCCCTCACATATTGACCTTGTCGCAATCGAAATCGAATTGGTCGATAAAGAAAATAGGGAGTATATGCTTAAGCAAGCATTAGAGAGTATCAAAGATGAATATGATTTTATCATCATTGATTGCGCTCCATCACTTGGGCTATTGACATTAAATGCGCTGACTGCCGCAGATTCAGTTATTATACCTATCCAGTGTGAATATTTTGCGCTTGAAGGATTAGGTAAACTATTAAATACGATAAAAAGCATTCAAAAAATCCATAATCCGGATTTAGATATTGAAGGGTTGCTACTGACGATGTTCGACTCTAGATTACGATTATCAAACCAAGTTGTCGAAGAGGTTCAAAAACACTTTAACGACATGGTTTTTGATACCATTATTCAAAGGAACGTGAAGTTGAGCGAAGCTCCAAGCTTTGGAGAAAGCATCATAAACTATGACGCGACAAGCAAAGGGGCTGCTAATTACTTGCATTTGGCCCAAGAAGTTATAAAGAAAAACAGTAAATAGTTTTATGGCAAAAGCAATAAAAAAACAAGCCTTAGGAAGAGGGTTATCTGCATTATTAAAAGATCCGGAAAACGATATAAAATCCGTAGACGATAAAAATGCCGATAAGGTTGTAGGAAACATTATTGAGCTTGAAATTGATGCGATTGAAATAAATCCGTTTCAACCTAGAAGTAATTTCAATGAAGAATCGTTGAGAGAATTGGCTACTTCCATCAAGGAATTAGGGGTAATCCAACCGATTACAGTACGAAAACTAGACTTCAATAAATACCAGTTGATCTCGGGTGAGCGTCGTTTGCGCGCATCCACTTTAGTGGGATTAACTACAGTTCCCGCCTATATTCGCATCGCAAACGACAATGAATCATTGGTTATGGCATTGGTTGAAAACATTCAACGCCATGATTTGGATCCCATTGAGATTGCGCTTTCGTACCAACGTTTGATTGACGAAATTCAATTGACTCAAGAACAAATGAGCGAACGTGTTGGTAAAAAACGTTCTACTATTGCTAATTACTTGAGGCTCCTAAAATTGGACCCGATTATTCAAACCGGTATCCGAGACGGTTTCATAAGTATGGGCCACGGTAGGGCAATTATCAACATCGAAGATCTGGATATTCAAACAGATATCTATCAAAAAATTGTAAGTCAGAACCTGTCCGTCCGCGATACGGAGGCTCTGGTGAAAAACTATCACGATAGCCTAAAACCTAAACCTGCCACTAAGACAAAGTTGACCTCTTTTGAAATTGACGAATCACACAAAAAAGCCTTTTCTAATTATTTTGGAAACAAAGTGGACGTAAAAGTTGCCGGAAATGGCAAAGGAAAAATTACAATTCCATTTCAGTCTGAAGAAGACTTAAAAAGAATCATCGAATTAATAAAGGGATAGTGAATAAAATTATTTCCATAGGGATATTCCTTTTAATTTTAGGAAATACAGCTGTTTTAGCCCAAGCAAAAACCGATACCGTTTTGGTGGCAAAAGACACCGTAAAGACCGATGACATAGATCCTTTAACACCCGCAAAAGCTGCTTTTTACTCCGCAGTATTGCCTGGTTTGGGACAAGCTTACAATAAAAAATACTGGAAAATACCAATTGTATATGGCGCTATAGGTACTAGCTTATATTTTTATTTGGATAACAATAAAAAGTACCATAATTATAGAGATGCCTATAAACGTAGGTTAGAGGGCTATTTTGATGATGACTATACCTATCTTGATAATACTCGTTTAATTGCAGGGCAAAAATTCTACCAACGTAACCGCGATCTGTCTGCTTTATTTATCGTTGCCTTTTATGCCCTAAACATTATAGACGCCAATGTAGACGCGGCACTATTGCAGTTTAATGTTGACGAAAACTTATCAGTAAAACCCGTTATTTACCCAAATGATGTAACATTAAAAACAAATGTGGGTCTAACGTTTAATTACAATTTCTAATCTCATACCCAAAAAGGTAAATTGAACCGAAAATAAAAAAACAAAAGAAATGAAAATTGCGCTTTTAGGATACGGAAAAATGGGCCAGGTAATCGAGAGAATTGCGCTGGAAAGAGGTCATGAAATCGTTTTGAAAAAAGACGAAAACAACACCTACGAAGGCCTTTCAGATGCAGACGTTGCCATTGACTTCAGTATTCCAACAGCTGCCGTAAATAACATCTCTAACTGTTTCAATGCTCACGTTCCGGTAATTTCAGGAACAACCGGATGGCTAGAACATTTTGACGAAATGGTCGCTTTATGCGCAGAAAAAAATGGGGCATTCATCTCCAGCTCCAACTTTAGTTTAGGAGTCAACATTTTCTTTGAACTTAACGAGTACCTTGCTAAAATGATGTCTAAACTAGACAGCTATAGCGTTGAGATGGAAGAAATTCATCATACCCAAAAACTGGATGCGCCAAGTGGCACAGCCATTTCATTGGCCAAAGGAATAATAGAAAACAGCAACTTCACCAATTGGACATTGGATAACCCTAAGGGGACTGAAATCCATATCGAAACCAAAAGAATCGGAACTGTTCCAGGAACTCATACGGTAACATACAATTCAGCAGTTGATGCTATAGAAATAAAACATACCGCACACAACCGAGAAGGTTTTGCACTAGGTGCCGTTATTGCAGCAGAATGGATCATCGGCAAACACGGTGTATTCACAATGAAAGACGTATTAAATTTAAAATAAACTTTTTTCTGTTTTAGGGAAGACTTCCAATTAGGATACCTTAAACTTTAAAACCTAATCAAAAAATTATGACACTATATCAATGGTTTGTGTTTTTCTTATTCGTGCAAATAGTTCACTTTTTGGGAACCTGGAAATTATATGTGGCTGCGGGTAGAAAAGCATGGGAAGCGGCCGTACCGGTTTACAATGCCATTCTGCTGATGAAAATTATTGGTCGTCCTACTTGGTGGACGATTTTGCTATTTATCCCAATCATTAACCTGATTATGTTTCCGGTTATTTGGGTAGAAACCTTGAGGAGTTTTGGAAAAAAATCCAATTTAGACACTTTCTTGGCAATCGCTACATTTGGATTGTATATTTATTATGTCAATTACACCCAAAAATTAAATTACGTAACAGACAGAAGCTTGAATTCTGAAAATAAAGCGGCTAGCACGGTGAGCTCACTACTTTTTGCGATCATAGTCGCTACATTAGTCCATACCTATTTTGTACAACCGTACACCATCCCAACTTCTTCATTAGAAAAATCATTGTTGATTGGTGATTTCCTGTTCGTAAGCAAAATCAATTATGGCGCCAGGGTTCCCATGACAACTATTGCCTTGCCAATGGTACATGATTCAATTCCAATTATTAAAACCAAATCCTATCTTAGCTGGCCTCAATTGCCTTATTTAAGATTGCCTGCCTTGGAAGCCATAAAACGTACGGATATAGTGGTCTTTAACTGGCCCGTAGATACCGTACATTATTTTTTCGAGCCAAAAGGCACGCCAGGCGTAATCAAACCTATCGACAAAAAATCCAATTATGTAAAACGATGCGTTGGTGTTCCGGGAGACAGCCTGTCCATCAAGGACGGACTCGTATACATAGACGGCAAAGTGTTGCAATTGCCGGAAAGGGCTAAACCTCAATTTTCTTATACAGTTGCAATTGATGGGAAAACCCCGATCGATTTTGAATATTTATTAAAGGATCTTGATATTACTGACCAGGTATACTTTAAAAATAATGACACAAGGGACACTTTGCTTTTTAGAGCTTTGACAGCCGCGGGAGCAGCGAGATTGAAAAACGTGCCTGGAATTACGGCAGTAACGCAAGAAATATCAGAAGGGCCCGAAGAAGGCATATTTCCCAACATAAACAAATGGAATAGAGATAATTTCGGACCTGTATACATTCCTCAAAAAGGGAAAACCGTAGCCCTTACGACTGAATCGTTGCCATTTTACAAAAGGATAATCACCGATTATGAAACCAATGATAAAGGTGAAAAAAACGACCTAAAAGTGACCGGAAATGAAATCAGATTAAATGGTGAAGTCGTAAAAAACTACACCTTTAAACAAAATTATTACTGGATGATGGGAGACAACCGTCACAATTCTGAAGATAGCCGTTACTGGGGATATGTACCTGAAAATCACATCGTAGGAAAACCGGTATTCATATGGATGAGTTGGGACACTAACGGAAAGGGATTGAACAAAGTTCGTTGGGATAGGGTTTTCACAACCGTAAGCGGCGAAGGACAGCCACAATCTTATTTCAAATACTTTCTGATCGCTTTGGCAGCATTCTTCATTGGAGAATATTTCTGGAAGAAAAGGAAAGAGAAAAAAAATTAGTCACAAGTTTGAAAGTCGAAAGTCATAAAGTCCACTAGGACGAATTTATGACTTTTGACCTTATGACTTTAAAAACTTTAGACAGCTATGGACATTTTACTCCATCCCACCTACTTCCCTTCCATCAGCCACTTTGCAGCCATGGTTCAGGCAGAAAAAATTACCTTTGAGGTAGAGGATAATTTCCAGAAACAAACCAATCGCAACAGGACTTACATTTATAGCCCAAACGGCATTCAGCTTTTGAATATCCCGATTAAGCACTCGAAAGGAATTCACCAAAAAACTAAGGACATTCAGATAGATTTTGATTTTGATTGGCAGAAACAGCATTTTAAATCATTGGAAACGGCTTACAGAAGTTCTCCTTTTTTTGAATTCTTTGAAGACGACATTCGTCCATTTTTTGAAAAAAAACACAAGTTCCTAATGGATCTAAATTTTGAAACTTTAGACATCGTATCCAGATGTTTACGCATAAAATTAGATTACACCAAAACGACCGAATACATACAAGATGTCGATCCCACTCTTTTTGCAGATTTTAGATTTTTGGCCGATGGAAAAAAAGACTCTTCCTCATTTGAAAAATACAAACAAGTATTTGACGACAAGCATGGCTTTCTAAACAACCTTAGCGTTCTCGATCTGCTTTTCAACGAAGGAAAATTCACGGTCGATTATCTAAGAACCCAAGCCCTTTGACTCTGTAAAAATTGTTAATCTAATGACATTTTGGCCATGATGGGATAGTGATCAGAGTTTTCGAAGTCAGAAAAGCTTTCAAACTTTTTGACAGTCATCTTTTCATCCGCAAAAATATAGTCAATTCTTGTTGGATAATACTTGAATTTATAAGTCTCACCAAATCCCTTTCCGGCTTCTTCAAAACTGTCTTTAAGGGTCCCTTTTATATTTCTGTACACATAAGAAAAAGCACTGTTATTCATGTCCCCGCAAATGATTATCGGGTACTCACATTTTTTTTCATGCTCCTTGAAAATCTCGGCCTGTTGCTGCTGTTGCTTAAAAGCCTTACTAATTCTAATCAGCATCATTTGGGATTTGTCTTGGTCAATCACATTGATGTTCTCGGATATCTCGTTGACGTCCGGAGTGATCTTTATAGACTGCAAGTGCATATTATACACCCTTATGATGTCCTTTCCTTTTTTTATGTCGGCATAGATAACATTGTTGTTGGAATTAGGAAACACTATATTTCCTTGACTAATAATTGGGAACTTAGAAAAAATAGCCTGTCCTGTCCTAATCTTATTCCCCTCCATCAAAATGTATTTATGGCGATATAATTTTAAGTCAATATCGGCTGACGAAGAAAATTCCTGAATGCATAAAATATCGGGATTTTTGTCATTGATAAAATCAAGAATTTCTCCGGGCACATCCTCTTTGTCCAACCATTTAAACAAATTGAATAGGCGTACATTATAGCTCATTACAGTAAAATCTTTATCATCCTTGGGATAATCTTTAGCCGAAAATTTATAAAATTTGTTGATGAAAGTAATTCCCATCAAAAGTACCAAACCCGATAAAATCATCCGTTTCTTAAATTGAATGGTCCAATACAAAAAAAACAAAACGTTCAAAAGAAAAAACAACGGCATGAAAAGCGTCAGTACAGATAATATAGGAAATATTTTTGGCGCCAAAAAAGGCAAGACATAAGCAATAAACGTAACTATTATAAGAAGAACGTTTAAACTAAACATTCCTCTATTGAACCATGAAAGGTTTTTCATATTGTTTTTTATTCATTTAAACTACTAAGGTGCATCTACTTAAATTTTCGAAATCGATCGGAAACCTCTATTTTCCGGCTTTGAACAAAAATTCTTTTTCTTCTTTGGTCAAACTATCGTAACCGGATTTGCTTATTTTATCTAATATTTCGTCAATTTGTTGCTGTGCTTTGTCTTTTGTTACAATTTTAGAAGCTCTTTTTTCTACTGGTCTGCTATAATTTTTATGCACTTTTTTGAAAGGTGTCGACGCCTGCTTCTTAAATGAACTCGCAAAAAAAGCGGTAATCACCGATATAACTTTACTCAGATCGGTGCCATTTTGCAACAATTTGATATAGATAAACCCAAACAAGGCGCCCGATAAATGTGAAATATGCCCGCCGGTATTATCCAAACGAAATTGCATCAAATCAAGTATAAGAATTACTGCAGAAATGTGCCATAATTTCACATTCCCGATAAGCAGCAGTCGCACATTCATCAGAGGCTGATAAGTCGTCACCGCCACTAATACTCCCATAATTGCCGCCGAGGCACCAACGATTGACGCGCTCAAATTTAAAATAAAATACCCCGTCACAAATGCAATACCCGCAAAAATGGCGCTCAAAATATACAAACCTAATAATTGTTTTTCTGTGAAAAAAGTCAAAAACAATGAGCTGGAAAAATTGAGGACCACCATATTAAAAAGCAAATGCCAAAACCCATCGTGAAAAAATGAATAGGTCAAGAAAGTCCAAGGTTTTAGAATAAAATTAGAAGGCTCCGTAGACAAAGCGATCCATGTTGGAAAATTGAACGACCCGGCACTAAATTCATAGAAAAACAACAATGAAACCAAAAAACAAGCGACATTCCAATAGATTAACTTATTGGTTATCCCTCCTAATTTGTACTGTAATTTTAAGTCGTCTAAAATATTCATGTTTTGAGTTTAGAATTTCATTCCAAATGTATTTATTATCGTATTTAATTCCAACGGTTATCATTGAACTGATTTTTTTTCCAGTACCACATGATCAAAAAACCAAATAACGCCCCACCTACATGAGCAAAATGGGCAATTCCAGGACCACCACTTCCAAAAATGGATTGACCAGAAACACCTAAATATAAATCTACCAGAACCAATCCTGGAACGAAATATTTAGCTTTAATTGGAACGGGAATAAACATTAAAGCCAATTCAGCATTAGGAAACATGAACGCAAAAGCGACAATAATCCCATAAATAGCGCCTGAAGCTCCAACTACAGTTCCCTGATAAGCACTTATAAAATTTTGAAAACCAGGACTATTTAAGATAGGTACAATTTCATTACTCCCTTTCCCATTTAAAACAGATAAAACTTCTGTTCTTGAAAAACCTTGATCAATTAACGTATTCATTCCCTCCTGAAAATAATAATAATTGATTCCCGTATGAAGTAGGGCAGCACCTAAACCACATGAGATATAAAAGAACAGAAACTTCTTGCTGCCCCAAATACTTTCTAAAGCGGAACCAAAAGAATACAAAGCAAACATGTTGAAAAAGATATGCATGTATCCGCCATGCATGAACATATGGGTGATCGGTTGCCAATACTGAAAATCTGGGTTTTCAGGAAAAAACATGGCCAGTAGCGCGTAAGCACCATTTCCCACTATTTGCGTTCCTATAAAAAATAGGATATTAACTATTATTAATTGTTTTACCGTTTCGGTTACGTTTCTCATATTGCGAATTTTTTATCTAAATCTTCCACACGCATGGTGATGAAAGTGGGTTTCTGAAAAGGGGAAACATTGGGGTCTTTACAGGCAAAAAGACCATTTACCAAGTTCTCCTGCTCCTTCACCGTTAAAGCTGTTCCTGTTTTTACGGCCAAACTTTTGGCCATAGATTTTGCTATTGTATCATTTTGACTAAAACTACTCTCGGGAATGCCGTCCTGCAAATCGCTCAATAATTGTTCCAATACCAATGAAACTTCACTCTCCGTCACATTCACCGGAATTCCCGAAATAACGATATGGTCCGTCTTTGTTTCCTCAAACACGAAACCGGTGTTGACCAACGACAGTTTCAGTTCTTCGATAAGCTCCATTTCAACAGAGGAAAAAAACAAATCCAGAGGGAATAACAATTGCTGGCTTGACGCCTGATTCACGGTCATATTGATCAGAAATTGCTCATACAAAACCCGCTGATGCGCCCGCTGTTGATCCACAATAACCATTCCTGATTTTATTGAAGACACGATGTATTTTTTATGAATTTGATAAGCACTGTGAACGGTTTGCTCGACTTCTCCATCATTGAACAATGAACCGGTAACCTCTTCGTCCTCGAACGAAAAATCAGCGGTACCTATACTGAATTCAGAATCTTGTTTCAAGCCAACGTATAAACCTTCCCAATTTGCGGTCCGCTCTGGCTTCTTATACCCTGAATAGTGTTTATTAATTTTGTCATCCGAAAAAGGGTTAAAGCTGCCGTCAACCTGAATGGTTGGCGTAGCGCCTTCCAAATCTTTATAATGGTAGGGGGTGTCCAGATTTGAATCCCTATCAAAGTCCAAAACGGGCGCCACATTAAATTGACCCAGACTATGCTTAATTGAAGCTCTCAGAATGGCATATAAAGCATGCTCATCATCAAACTTTATCTCCGTTTTAGTGGGGTGTATATTGATATCGATGGTATTGGGCGGCACAGTCAGGTATAAAAAATAACTCGGCTGTGCGCCGTCTTTCAAAATGCCGTCATAAGCCGCCATCACCGCATGATGCAAATAACCGCTTTTTATATAGCGGTCGTTAACGAAGAAAAACTGCTCTCCGCGGTTTTTTTTGGCAAATTCAGGTTTACTGACAAAACCTTGAATGCTTACTATTTCCGTTTCTTCCTGCACCGGCACCAGTTTTTGATTGGTTTTTCCAGAAAATATATTGACAATCCGCTGTCTCAATGTTGCGCCGGGCAAATTGAACATTTCGCTGCCGTTATGATAAAAAGTAAAATAAATATTGGGATGTGCCAGAGCCACACGCTGAAACTCATCCACTATATGGCGGTATTCCACCGTATCTGACTTTAAGAAGTTGCGGCGCGCAGGAATATTAAAAAATAAATTCTTGACCGCAAATGAGGTTCCTTTTGGCAAAACGGCGACCTCTTGCGACACGAACTTACTTCCTTCGATGATGATTTGGGTACCCAGCTCTTCTTGATCTTGCTTGCTCTTCATTTCCACATGGGCGATTGCTGCAATCGAAGCCAACGCTTCGCCGCGAAACCCTTTGGTATGCAAAGAAAACAAATCCTCCGCCTTGCGTATTTTCGAGGTCGCATGGCGCTCAAAACACAGACGGGCATCAGTAACACTCATTCCCAAACCATTGTCTACAACCTGAACCAGTGCTTTTCCGGCATCCTTAATAATCAATTTAATATCCGTCGCCCCTGCATCGACGGCATTTTCAAGTAGTTCCTTGACGACCGAAGCCGGTCTTTGCACGACTTCCCCGGCAGCAATTTGGTTAGCGACATGATCAGGAAGCAATTGAATGATACTCGACATTAAAGGAAATTTATTTAAAGTTTACGTTTTTATTTAAAAACCAAAGTGCACAAATTTAACGAATTTCTATTGGCTTTTATAGTTTAGTTCATCATAAATGAAACAAAAAAAACCTATACTGTTTTTAGAACAGTATAGGTTTCACAATTAAATATTTACTCTTTTATTCCTTCAATTCTAAAGGCGTCCCCTCTTCCAGTTGCATGGCACCGGCAGACAGCAAATGCTGATGATCCTTTTGATGCGTCAAAGATGCCTGTTGGCGAATAAAAGCCATTTTGATGGCCGCTATTGCAGCTTCGGTACCTTTATTTCCGTGGATTCCGCCACTTCTGTCAATGGACTGTTGCATGGTGTTGTCAGTAAGAACACAAAAAATAACGGGAATGTCTGTCTGCACATTCAAATCTTTTATTCCTTGCGTTACTCCTTCGCAAACAAAATCAAAATGCTTGGTTTGCCCTTGGACCACGCAACCAATTGCGATTACGGCATCGACGTTTTGAGTTTGCAACATTTTTTTGCATCCATAAACCAGTTCGAAACTTCCCGGAACATTCCAGCGGATAATGTGCTCAGCAGGAACCTCGTTTTCCAAAAAGGCTTCATGCGCACCATTATACAATCCTTCAGTTATAACTTCATTCCATTCTGCCACAACAACTCCAAAACGAAAATCTTTCGCCTTTGGAACGGTGTTTTTATCATAAATGGATAAATTTTTATTTACGGTTGCCATTTGATTATAGTTTTTGATTTACATTTTGAATCTGTATGTTAAAGATAGAGTTTTGAATCAACAATCTAAAATCAAATTCAGTAATTTTAAATCATTTTGACTATTGCGCTAATCCGATCAATACATCTATCGAAGCAGCTTCTGGGCTTGAATCAAAATTATCTTTAATATCCGTGAAATATTTCAGTGCATCTTCTTTCTTTCCTAATTCCAGAGCCGTTTTACCAGCTTTTAGCAAGAACCGTGGCGTAGTGAAATCGTTCTTGTTTGCTGCGATTGCTTTTAGATAATAATCTAAAGCCTCTTTTGGTTGTTTATTTTGCGCATACGCATCTCCAATTGCTCCTTTTGCCAAAGCACTCAAAACTATATCTTCAGATTTGAATTTGCCCAAATAATCAATCGCCTCAGTATATTTACCCGTATTTAGATAAGCCATACCCGCATAATAGTTAGCTAAATTCCCCGCATCAGTTCCTGAATATTCATCGGCAATTTTTACAAAGCCAAATTTACCTTCAGAACCATTCAAAGACAACTTATATAATGAATCGCTGGCAACTCCGTCAGTAGCTTGTTGGAAATTTTGTTGAGCTACGAACATTTCTTCCGCTGCTTCGACTTGTTTCGGTTCAGCGATAAATTTTTGATACACTAAATAACCAATAGTTACTAAAGCAACCGCCCCTACAATACCAATGATGAAATTCTGATTTTTAGCCACAAAAGCTTCCGTTTTTGAAGCTGTTTCATCTAAAGTTGAAAACACACCCGCTGTCGTGCTGTCTTTCTCATCAATATTAATGTTTTCAGCCGCATCATCAACCGCTTTTTCTTTTGGTGCTTTATATCCTCTTTTACTGTAAGTAGCCATTTAATTTTAATTTAGTGAACCGCAAAAATAAAATTTTTATTCAAACCGACGCAAAAAAATTAGGATTTTATAGATAAATATAAAAAATATATATTCTGGTTAACATTACTTTACTTATAAGGATAAAAAAATCACGACAGAAAACATTAAAAAACCCATTATATCGATAAATTTCAATAATTTGCACCCACTTTAAACAACACAATCCCAAACAACAAACTCTTCAATAGCAGCAAGCCTTAAAGATGTATTTAAAAAAAATTTCACTATTCAATTATAAGAATTTTTCGGAGGCCAACTTCGAATTTGAGGGTAAAATAATTTGTTTTGTAGGTAAAAACGGCATCGGAAAAACCAATGTCCTTGATGCCATCTATCATTTATCCTACGGCAAAAGCTATTTCAACCCCTTAGCTGTCCAAAATATCAAACACGGCGAGGAGTTTTTCGTGATAGATGCCGAATTCATAAAAAACGAACGAAACGAACAAGTGGTTTGCAGTTTGAAGAAAGGCCAGAAAAAAGTTTTAAAACGCAACGGCAAATCATATGACAAATTTTCGGATCATATTGGCTTTATTCCACTGGTTATCATTTCGCCTGCAGACCGCGATTTGATAGTGGAAGGCAGTGAAACCAGACGGAAATTCATGGATAGCGTCATCTCCCAACTGGATTCCCATTACTTGAAACAGCTCATCCAGTACCAAAAAGTGATGAGCCAACGCAATGCTTTGCTGAAATATTTTGCTTTAAATCACGTTTTTGAAAATGACACCCTCTCTATTTACAATGAGCAACTCGACGGATTTGGAAAGTATATTTTCGAAAAAAGGAAAGAGTTTATCGAACAGTTCTTGCCTATTTTCAATGCGCACCATCACGCGATAACGGGCTCTGAAGAAACAGTGCAACTGGTATTTGAAAGTCATTTGTTCGAAAAAGACTTGTTGTCTCTGTTACAAGAGAACATCAATAAAGATCGCGCATTACAATACACCAGTGTTGGCATGCACAAAGACGATCTTTCGTTTGAAATCGACGGACACCCTATTAAGAAGTTTGGTTCTCAGGGACAACAAAAATCTTTTTTAATCGCTTTAAAACTGGCACAATTCGAATTCCTGAAGAAACAAAGTGGCG
Source organism: Flavobacterium sp. (assembly GCF_036515215.1). Taxonomy (GTDB): domain Bacteria; phylum Bacteroidota; class Bacteroidia; order Flavobacteriales; family Flavobacteriaceae; genus Flavobacterium. Next base: position 24,663 of record NZ_DATBVQ010000033.1, on the reverse strand, counting down.
TCAAACCCATTTTATTGTTTGATGACATTTTTGACAAGTTAGATGAAAGCCGCGTTGCCAAAATAATCGAAATGGTCAATAGCGACACTTTTGGGCAGCTCTTTATATCAGATACGCATCCCGAGCGGACGGAAGCTATCGTTAAATCGACACACCAATCATATAAAATCTTTAACTTGTAAATAGTAATTTAAACCATCCAAGTCCTGAAAATTTACTTAATTTAGCCTATTCATTCTCTAAAACAAATACAAATGAAATTCCGTTCTATATTTTTCCTATTGCTGTCCTTTGTCATCTTATCCTGCAACGGCCAAACGACAAAAAACATCAAAACCATCGAGGCAAAAGCTTTTGCCGAAAAAATAAACACAACCGAAAACCCACAAATTCTGGATGTCCGCACGCCAGAAGAATTCAACTCCGACCATATAGAAAATGCCGAAAATGTGAATTGGCTGGGGGACAGTTTCGCTAAAGAATCCGAAAAGTTCGATAAAACAAAACCTGTTTTTGTTTATTGCAAAAGCGGCGGAAGAAGCAAAAAAGCAACCGAAAAATTAGAAGAATTAGGATTCAAAAACATCTATGAGCTGGAAGGTGGTTTTTTAAAATGGGATGCGGAAGGTCTTTCTAAGCCATCGGATAAAATCATTGGAATGTCCAGTCAAGAATACGATGAATTATTGAATACGGATAAAAAGGTATTGATCGATTTTTATGCTAAATGGTGCGCCCCTTGCAAAAAAATGTCCCCATATCTTACCAAAATGCAAGCGGAATTAGCTGACAAAGTGGTTATCGTTCGACTGAATGCCGATGAAAACAAGACCCTGATGCATGACATGAAAATTGATGAGCTTCCTACACTAATACTGTACGAAAATAAAGAGGTGAAATGGAAACATTCCGGGTTTATAGATGAAGAAGATTTAAGAAAACAATTGTAATAAGTCAATAAATGCTTTCAAAAGACAGCTTAGAATTTCTGGAAGATCTAAAAAACAATAACAACAGGGATTGGTTTTTGGATAATAAAAAAAGATACGAAGTTTTCAAAAAAGACTACCAAGAACTAGTTTCTGATTTTCTTGACGCCATGAAACCTATGGATTCATCGTTAGAAATGCTAGAGGTAAAAAACTGCACTTTCAGAATCAATCGTGATATCCGTTTTTCAAAAGACAAGTCCCCTTACAAATCACATTTGGGCGTCTGGCTTTCTTCGGGCACCAAAGGTCAAAACCGAGCGGGTTATTACGTTCACATCGAAAAAGACGCCAGTTTTATTGCTGGTGGTTTTTATGCACCCGAATCGGAAGACCTAAAAAAAGTACGCAAAGAAATCGCCTATTTCCACGAAGATTTAGAAGAAATTCTCAGTAATAGCGATTTTAAAAAAGAGTTTGGCGATTTTGATCGAAATGAAAAAAGCATGCTTAAGAATCCTCCAAGAGGCTACGAAAAAGACCATCCCGCGATTGAATTGTTAAAGCTAAAAAGTTTTGAGACTTCCCAAAAATTCGATATTTCCGAAGTCAACAAGAAAGATTTTGTTTCAAAAATGAGCAAAAAGTTGATTCTTTTAAAACCTTTAAACGAATTCGTCAATAGGGCATTAACCACTGAAGAGTTTTAATATATCCCCATGAAAAAAAGGAAAATACTTTTTCTTGGAGAATCCTATAGAGCCGACGCCATTACTTGGACGAATGGTCTCAAAGAGTTTGGTGATTTTGAAATTATCAGCTGGGAACTAAAAACCCCCAGTAATTCACTCTACAATAAACTGATGCGAATTTTAGAATTTAAATTTGCCCTCTTCAAAATAAAAAAATTAGTAAAACTGCATCGACCTGACATGGTTATTGCCGAAAGAACCACGAGTTACGGATTTTTGGCCGCCTTATCGGGAGTCAAGCCCATCGCTATAGCGCAACAGGGAAGAACTGATTTGTGGCCCGAAAACTCCCCTTTTTTACCATTCAAAAAAGCATTGCAAAATTATGCTTTCAAAAAAGCAACTCTAATCCATGCCTGGGGACCAGTAATGGCTATTTCGATGGCAAAAGCCCATGTTGATATGGAAAAGGTGCTGGTCTTGCCAAAGGGTATTGACTTGACAAAATTCGAAAACAGGAACACCGCTAGTCCAGACCAAATTTCCGCCATAGTAACCCGCTCATTGATGCCGGAATACCGCCATGACATAATTCTAAAGGCTTTTGGCATTTTAAATGAAAAAGGCATCGATTTTACCCTCACAATCGTAGGGGACGGAACGCAGCTAGCCATTTTAAAGAATTTAGCTAAAAAATTAGAAATAGAAAATAAGGTCCTTTTCACCGGACGCATTCCCAATACGGAATTACCAAAATTGTTACAGGCATCCAGTTTTTACATCAGCATGCCTATAACCGAAGGGGTTTCGGCATCACTGTTTGAAGCCATGGCATCGAATTGTTTCCCAATAGTAACCGATATTCCAGGCAATCAAAGTTGGATACAGCATCGTAAAAACGGCCAACTCATTGCTTTAGATGACCCCAAGATGCTGGCAGAGGAATTGTTATGGTCATTTGAAAATAAAGACCTTAGGAAAAAAGCGGTTTTGATGAACCGAAAATTTGTCGAAAACAATGCCGATTACAAAGTCAACATGCGAATAATTGCCGATAAATACCACGAATTAATTGACGCAAATACCACCAATTAGCAATGTGTAGCATTAACGCGGTTTTGCGGCAAAGCCGCTATTAGCGGACAAAAACAAGACTGCCAAACGATTCCCCATATTGCGCCATTATTTATGAGGCATCGCTGGATAAAATAATACACAAATAAATTTTAATCCTTACTTTTGGGACTCAAATTCAACAATATAAAGAACTCCCTTTTATGGAAATGGAAATACAAAACAATTTCTCTTTAAAAAATTACAACACCTTTGGCATTGAAGCCAAAGCAAAACAGTTTGTCGCGGTTCAATCCGTGTCCGAATTGAAAACCGTTTTAGAACAAAACAAACTAGAGAAAAAATTCATCCTCGGGGGAGGAAGCAATATGCTTCTGACAAAAGACATAGACGCTTTGGTCATTCACATCAATTTGAAAGGCAAAAAAATCATTGCGGAAAACGAAGATTTCGCATGGGTTGAAAGCCAAGCTGGGGAGAATTGGCATGAATTTGTACTTTGGACCATAGACCAGAATTTAGGCGGTTTGGAGAACATGTCCCTGATTCCCGGAAATGTAGGAACCACCCCAGTTCAAAACATAGGTGCATACGGTACTGAAATCAAGGACACTTTCGTTTCTTGCGAAGCGCTTTCCAAAGAAAACCAACAGACTAAAAAATTCACAAGAGACGAATGCCGTTTTGGCTACCGAGAAAGCATTTTTAAAAACGAGGCGAAAGACCAATATGTCATCACCTCCGTTGTTTTTAAATTGACAAAATGCAACCACAAAATCAACATTTCGTATGGAGACATCACAACCGAATTGGCAAAAAACAATATCGCCAGTCCCACTCTAAAAGACGTCAGTAACGCGGTAATAGCCATTCGCCAAAGCAAATTACCGGATCCCAAAGAACTCGGGAATAGCGGCAGTTTCTTTAAAAATCCCATATTGTTAAAATCGGATTTCGAAAAAATCCATCGGCAATTTCCTGAGATGAAATATTACGACATTTCCGAAACAGAAGTGAAAGTTCCCGCGGGCTGGCTTATTGAACAAGCGGGGTTCAAAGGCAAGCGTTTTGGAAATGCCGGAATACACAAAAATCAAGCCTTGGTTTTGGTGAATTACGGGAATGCCACAGGACAAGAAATCCTGAATATTTCAAAGAACATTCAGGAAACTATCTTTGATACGTTCGGCATTCAAATCGAGGCCGAAGTCAATGTGATATAATATCAGATCGAAATCTTTAACACCAAAGACATGTACATTCCAGATATCTACAAGAACGAAAATCAAGAGGAAATCAGGACTTTTCTGGTTCAGAATAGTTTCGGGATTCTAGTCAATCAAACCAATGGAAAATTGTGCGCGACGCATATTCCGTTAGAACTGGACACGAATAAAGAGGGAAAGGAAATTTTGCTGGGTCATATTTCAAAAGAAAACCCACAGTGGAAAGGCTTTGCTGATAGCGACCAAATTTTGGCGATTTTCTCTGGCCCACATTCCTATATCTCGCCTTCCTGGTACAATCATGAAAATGTGCCTACCTGGAATTACATTGCGGTCCATGTCTACGGGAAAATAAAAATCATAGAAGGCGAGGCGGTAACCAACTCGCTTAAAAAGCTCGTAGACAAATACGAACAACATTCTGAAAATCCCGTTCGAATAGAGGACCTATCTAAGAAAACGATGATACAAACCCGCGGAATCGTGGCCTTCGAGATCGAGATTCAAGAAATTCAAGCCACGAAAAAAATGTCGCAAAATCGTGACGATATCGACCATGCAACCATAATTTTGGAGTTAGAAAAAACAGAAAATAGCCAGTCCGTTGCCGTGGCTAATGAAATGAAAAAATGCCGAAAGTAATTGAAACTATCATGTTGATAATTGGCAATTGCGAATTACCTTTGCGCTCGATTTAATAACACATAAAACTCAAATGCTTATACCGATCCTTTACTTTTTTATTATTGTCGTTGCCATTCAACTCTCCTTTTATCTGGGTGTTTTCGGGAAATTTGCTTTTGCGAAAGCGCAAAAAATAACACCCAAAAAAATCGCGATATCCGTTATTGTTTGCGCCAAAAACGAAGAAGAAAATGTAGCCAATTTTATCCCATTATTGGCCGAACAAGATTATCCCGATTTTGAAATCATACTTATTGACGATGCTTCGAGTGACAATACCTTGGAAATTTTTGAAGATTTTGAAAAACAATACCCAAACATCCGCTTGGTAAAAGTACAGAATAACGAGGCCTTCTGGGGCAACAAAAAGTACGCGCTGACCCTGGGGATCAAAGCGGCAAAAAAAGAGTACCTATTGTTCACGGATGCCGATTGCTACCCGACTTCCAAAGAATGGATCACCGCGATGACTTCGCAGTTTACCATGCACAAAACCATTGTGTTGGGATATGGCGGCTATGATAAAATAACAAATTCTTTTCTTAATAAGTTGATTCGTTTCGAGACTTTGCTCACGGCAATTCAATATTTTTCATGGGCAAAAATAGGGCTTCCCTACATGGGCGTAGGAAGAAATTTAGCTTATAAAAAAGAAGAGTTTTTTAACGTAAACGGCTTTATAAGCCACATTCAAATTCGTTCCGGGGATGATGATTTATTTGTCAACGAAGCGGCTGCAGGGAAAAACACCGCCATAAACTATGCTCCAGAAAGCTTCACGTATTCTAAACCTAAAACGACATTTAAGGAGTGGATCACACAAAAAAGAAGACATGTTGCCACTGCAAACCATTATAAAAAATTTGACAAGCTGCAATTAGGAACATTCTATTGCTCCCAATTGTTATTTATCTTGCTGCCCGTCGTATTACTATCCTTTCAATTTCAGTGGATATTGGTCTTGGGCTTGATAGCAACCAGATACCTCTGCGCTTGGATAGTCGTTGGTTTTTCTGCAGGCAAGCTAAAGGAGAATGATTTAAAATATTGGTTCCCGGTTATAGAGTTAGTACTTATATTCACACAAATTAATATCTTTATAACGAATACATTCTCAAAACCAGTACATTGGAAATAAACAAACAAATAGAAAAAGCAAAAAAAGGGGACCAAGCCGCCTTTACCTTTCTATTGAATCACTATTGGAACGAAGTTTATGGTTTCATGTTAAAACGGACCGAAAACGAAACCAATGCGGAGGATATCACAATCGAAACTTTCTCGAAAGCCTTTGACAAGATAGCCACTTACAATCCCGAATTCCAGTTTAACACTTGGCTCATCAGTATTGCAAAAAATGTGCATATTGATTTGCTGCGCAAAAAAAAATCAAGCCTTTTTGTAGAAATCACTGACAAAGAGGACCAGAAGGCATATAACATAGCGGACACCACACCGTCCAAAGAAGACGAACTAATCACCGAACAAAACCTTTCTCAGTTACTGCGATACATAAAGGAACTGAAACCTCATTACCAAGAAGTTATCCAGTTGCGGTATTTTCAGGAAATGAGTTATCAGGAGATCGCCAATGCCATTGACGAACCCTTGAGTAATGTTAAAGTCAAACTACTTCGCGCCAAAAAATTATTGGCAGAGATTATCCGAAATAAACGATAACTCCACTTTCGTTAAAAAACCAAACATACACGACAATTTTATCACCATCCTTGCTTAATTTTTAAATAATTAACATTTTAAACAATAAAATTCTTACCGTTTTCGTTGTTATTTAAAATAACAACTGCTTATGATTTAACTGCTACCTAACCATTAAATCCTTGAAATATGTCAAAACTAAGCATTTACGAAACCGACTGGATTAATCTAGTTTTCGAGAACAGAAACAAAGAGTATGGCGCGTATCAACTTCGTCAGGAAAGTTCACGAACATCTATGTTTGCGCTATTTATGGGTCTATTTCTATGTGCATCCTTAATGAGCATTCCAAGAGTTTTAAATTATTTTAATGCAGAGAAGAACGTGCCCCAAGACCCTCTTGACAAAATCATTCAGGTAACGACGATCACACCGCCTCAAACAAAAAAAATCGAAAAACAAATTCCACTTAAAACTGTGGCGCAAAAACCTGTAGAAGCGACGGCAGAAAAACAACTTGCTAATCCTACTATTGTTTCGGCTCCACTGGCAAGTCCTGACATTCCGACAAACAATGAGATTGTTGAAATAAAACAGAGCACTGACACAGGTATCGGAATAGCCAATCCCAATTATTCCCAAGGAAGTGGTTCAGCGAGCGCTCCACCCACAGACTATGGGGATACGGTCGTAACGGCGGCAATTCTGGACAAACTCCCTGAATTCCCGGGCGGCATTGCCAAGTTCTATACTTACATCGGCAAAACTTTTGTAACCCCAGATATAAACGGTGAAAGAAGCATACGTGTTTATGTCTCGTTTGTGGTTGAAAAAGACGGCAGTATGACCGATATTCAAGTTAAAAACGACCCAGGATATGGATTGGCAAAAGAAGCCATACGGGTATTGAAATCTTTGAAAACTAGATGGGCACCCGGAATGATTGGTTCAAAGCCAGTACGAACATCCTACAATTTACCCATCACAGTTCAAATGAACTAACTTTAGATCCAAGCACGGAAAGCAGAATCTAGAGGTTCTGCTTTTTTATTGTCATTTAAATCCCAAAATGTCTCACAACAAGGACTTCTCTAGCCCAGATTGCAGTGAACATCCTTGTGTTTAGAAATGACTTTCTTCTTGATAAAAACGAGCGACTGGAAGAAGCTCCGTTATTGTCCTAGAAAAAACCATTTCTAAATGCAAGATGAAACGAAAAGCTGGAAATGGCTTCTGAAATTTTGGGTTAATTTTTCTGTAGCAAATCAATACTAAAGCTTGGGGGCTAAACCCTTTGATTTAAATCCGCTTTCCTTATATTTGTACTTTGAAAAATGAAATATGGAAACTGTTTTAGAAAATACTTTACCGACTGCAAAGCCAAAATGGCTGAAAGTAAAATTACCGATAGGAAAAAAATACACCGAGCTTCGAGGCTTAGTCGACAAATACAGCTTGAATACGATTTGCGCATCCGGAAGTTGCCCAAACATGGGCGAATGCTGGGGTGAAGGGACAGCAACCTTTATGATCTTGGGAAACACCTGTACCCGTTCATGCGGTTTTTGCGGTGTTAAAACCGGCAGACCAGAAACGGTAGACTGGGATGAACCCGAGAAAGTGGCGCGTTCTATAAAAATCATGAACATCAAACATGCGGTGATAACCAGTGTTGACAGAGACGATTTGAAAGATGGCGGTTCCATCATTTGGATCGAAACCGTAAAAGCAATTCGTAGGATGAACCCTACGACTACTCTGGAAACTCTGATTCCTGATTTTCAGGATATAAAAAGAAATATAGATCGTATTATAGAAGCCAATCCCGAAGTGGTTTCGCATAACGTGGAAACGGTACGCAGATTGACTCGCGAAGTGCGCATTCAAGCAAAATATGACCGAAGTTTAGAAGTGTTGAGGTACCTAAAGGAAAAGGGAATCAACAGGACGAAATCAGGTATTATGCTTGGTCTTGGCGAGCGTGAAGAGGAAGTTTTTCAAACCATGAGAGACCTGCGTGCGGTTAATGTGGATATCGTAACCATAGGACAATACTTACAGCCAAGCAAAAAACACTTGCCGGTTAAGGAATTTATCACACCCGATCAGTTTGCGATTTATGAAAAGTTCGGATTGGAATTGGGTTTCCGTCATGTGGAAAGCGGCCCGCTAGTTCGTTCTTCTTATAAAGCGCAGAAACACATTCTTTAAACTTTAAAAAAACATCTCACCTTTAAGTTTCATCCGCCCATCTCAAGATGAGAGCCTTAAACTTGAAACTTTTAAAACAAAAATATATTGAAAACAAGAGTTGCCATTAATGGTTTTGGAAGAATTGGCCGAAATGTATTTCGTTTGCTTTTAAACCATCCCACTATCGAAGTCGTGGCCATAAACGATATTGCCGACACGAAAACAATGGCACATTTGGTAAAATACGACAGCATTCATGGCGTTTTGCCTTACACCGTCAGTGCCGATGAAAAAGGAATTCTGGTCGGCCCCAGCCATTTCTTGTTTTTTCACGAAAAAAGTATTTCAAACCTAGATTGGAAGAGCATAAACATTGATTACGTAATTGAATCAACCGGAAAATTCAAGACGTATGAAGAACTTAATGCACACATCCTTGCGGGCGCAAAAAAAGTGATCCTTTCTTCCCCTTCCGAGGTGGACACCATAAAAACAGTTGTTCTCGGGGTTAACGACTCTATCCTTGACGGAACGGAAACTATCATATCTAATGCAAGCTGCACAACCAATAATGCCGCCCCGATGATGAAAGTTATAGATGAGCTTTGTGGTGTCGAACAGGCTTACATTACAACGATTCACTCCTATACGACAGATCAAAGTTTGCATGACCAACCGCACAAAGATTTGCGAAGGGCCCGCGGAGCAAGCCAGTCCATTGTACCTACAACAACTGGAGCAGCTAAAGCATTGTCAAAAATTTTCCCTACATTAGAGGGCAAAATTGGCGGTTGCGGTATTCGCGTCCCGGTGCCTGATGGTTCATTGACCGATATTACCTTCAACGTAAAACGCATCGTTTCGATAGAGGAAATAAACGCTGCCTTCAAAAGCGCCGCAGCGGGCAGCCTGAAAGGAATCTTGGATTATACGGAAGACCCCATCGTTTCAGTGGACATTATTGGCAACCGGAATTCCTGCGTTTTTGACGCCCAACTGACTTCGGTAATAGACAAAATGGTAAAGGTTGTGGGCTGGTATGATAATGAAATAGGCTATTCCTCGAGAATAATTGATCTGATACTTTTGACAAAAAAGATGAAAAATTAAAAAATCGCATATGAAACAACTCTTGGTTCTTGTCATTTTTTTTAATTCATTACTGTATTCTCAAAAAAAAGAGAATACGGACAGCATTGCATATTTTACCTCCCTTTCCAATTCCAACATAAAAGAAAACAAATACAAAAACGCACTCCTTTATACCCAGAAAGCGATCAATTATTGCATCGCCAACAATGAGATTAACAACCAAGGAATTCAAACTTACAACTTGGGTAAAATCTATTTTGCCGTAAAAAAGTACGATGACGCAAAAGAAGCCTTTTCCGAAAGCATCACCCTACCTGAAAACCTAAAAAACACAGCCTATTATGCCGATGCCTATTATTATTTAGGGTTATGCCATATTCGCACAAACAATTACAAGGACGCTGAAACCTATTTTGAGAAAGCGCTGAACATTAATGAAAATGTACAGATCGCAGGTTTTAACGAGCTGGTTAATCTCCAAAAAGGCATCATTTACAAATCGAAACGCCATTATGACTTGGCCTCGGAAATCTTCAACAGCATAATCTCGAAACCCACCAGCCCAGAAATCTTGGATACAAAAGCGGAGGCATTATACCAAATTGGCCTGATTGAAGAAATAAAAAAACGCAATAATTTAGCATTAAACTATTTCAACAAGGCTTTAGATTTAAATTCCAAAAATGAAAATCTGGAACAAAAATCGAATATCCTATTTGCATTAAGTTCAGTATACGAAAAGATGCTGGACAAGAGTGTAGCTTATTCTTATTTAAAGCAACACCTGAATCTCAAAGAAAGGATTTCCATTTTAAATAGTGAAAAACTTGGAATTGACGATTATGAATCGTTCAAGGAAATCCAACGATTACAAAAAATAGAACAGCTAAACAAACAAAATAGCGAGAAGGCAAAAACAAATAAATTCTCTAAACTCATTAATATCCTGGCCATCGCTTTAATTTCTATTTTATCGTTATTGAGTTTGTCACTATATAAGAATAACATCATTAGAAACAAGTCTAATTTGTTATTGAAGGACAAAAATAACGAATTAATTATAGCCAAAGAAAAAGCGGAGAAAGCATCCAAGGCAAGATCTGAATTTCTATCTACCGTTAGCCATGAGCTTCGCACTCCACTTAATGCGATAAACGGAATCACTCATTTGTTATTGGAAGAAAATCCTAAAAAATCGCAATTACATTATTTGTCCTCGTTAAAATTTTCAGGAAATTACTTGACCACATTTATTAATGAAATACTGGAAATCAACAAAATAGAATCCAATAAGACTGAGTTGGAAAACATCAATTTCAATCTGAAAGAGCTGCTGGAAGACATACAAAATTCGCTAAAAGAACTGGCCCTGAAGAACAACAACGTGTTTTTACTGGAAATTGATCCCAAAATACCGGGGTTTTTGCTGGGGGATCCAACCAAACTGGCTCAAATTTTCATAAACCTTATTAATAACTCATTAAAATTTACCAATAACGGGGATGTCAACACCACTGCCAAACTCATCTCGCTGCAAGATGGGAATGCAGCCATATCCTTTGCGATAACGGATACTGGAATTGGCATTCCAGAAGACAAAATGGCAACCGTCTTTGAAAGCTTCTCTCAAGGTTCCGTAGAAATAAATCGCAAATACGGCGGGACAGGTTTGGGATTAACAATTGTCAAGAAATTAATTGAACTATTGGGGGGAGAGATCAAACTGGAAAGCATCGTCGGCAAAGGCTCCACTTTTTCATTTGATTTGCACTTCAAGGTAGATGAGCAGCAATTGCCCATTAAAGTTAAGACAAAAAAATATGCGAAATTAAAAGACAAGAAAATCCTGGTTGTCGAAGACAACAAAATAAATCAAATGATTACCAAAAAGATGCTCGAGAACAAAGGCATGTTTTGCGAAATAATCGATAACGGAGAAGAGGCAATTGAGGCTGCCAAAATCAACAGTTACGATTTAATTCTTATGGACGTGCACTTGCCCGGAATAAATGGGACAATTGCTACGCAACAAATTAGAGAATTCGATTCTACTATACCGGTAATCGCCATAACTGCCATTTCACTGGATGAAAATAGAGAAATGTTATTATCCTACGGCATGAACGACGTGATTACAAAACCATTTCCACCCGCAGAATTTTACGATGTTATCGATCGAACGATCAAAAAAGCTAATACTTCAAGATCAATTCTCTGATTAAGTTCCTCAGCTTGGGCTCTGCTTTTTGAGCAGCTTCCAAGACTTCATCGTGCGATATCGTTTCGATGCTGTCTTCATCTCCCATATCCGTTATTACGGAGACCCCAAAGGTTTCCAAATCCATGTGACGCGCCACGATGACTTCAGGAACGGTTGACATTCCCACGCAATCTCCTCCAAGAATTTTGACCATTCTGTATTCTGCCAAGGTTTCAAAAGTTGGGCCTTGCAACCCTAGGTAAACCCCGTCTTTAACTTCTATATCTAAATCGCCGGCAAGCTCTTTCGCTTTTGCAATCATCTCTCTGGAATAGGGCTCACTCATATTGACAAACCGAGGCCCAAAACGCTCGTCATTTATCCCTCGCAAAGGATGTTCAGGCGCAAAATTGATGTGATCTTTGATTATCACTATATCACCTACCCTATACCTGGGGTTTACGCCTCCAGACGCATTCGACACAATTAATTTATCTATTCCCAAAAATTTCATTACCCGAACCGGGAAAGTAACTTCCTTCATCGAATAGCCTTCATAGAAATGAAACCTCCCTTGCATGGCAACCACTTTTTTGTCTCCGATTGTCCCAAAAACCAAAGCGCCTTTGTGTCCCTGTACCGTCGAAACAGGAAAGTTTGGAATTTCATTGTATGGCAATACATATTCTACCTTCATTTCTTCGGTAAAACTTCCCAGACCCGAACCCAAAATAACGCCGTATTCAGGTGTGAAAAAGATTCTCTCTTTAATATAGCTAACTGTTTGTTGTACTTCTTCCCACATAGTTTAGTATTCTTTTTTTGAATGCATCCTCCCCTGAAAGAAACTTGCTTTTTATGGGCAAATAAAATAGTTGATCACTTGGAATACTTCCCTTTAATCTCACATAATCTTTCTCGGTGGTGATGATGATTTTATTTATTGATTTGCTTTTAATGTCTAAAATGTCTTTTTCGGTAAAATGATGGTGATCCGGGTAGCTCAAGCACTCGTCCTTTCTATTTTTCAAAAAATCGAAAAAAGGCTTCGGCTTTGCAATTCCCGCCAATAGCACTTTATCCCTTCCCCATATTTCGCTGACTTTCAATATTTGATTCTCCGAATAGACGTTGTCGTCATAAACGATTGTTGTGAAATAGAGCTGCTGATTATCACTGATATCAAGGCTTTTTCTAATTTCGTTTCGCTCCTGAATCGTGAGCTCAGAAGGGCATTTTGTGACTATGATTATGTTGGCTCTTTTGGCACCGTTTCTGCATTCCCGCAAATTCCCCGTCGGAAGCATGAAATCATTCGAATACAAATCACCGTAAGCCGTCAGCATAATATAAAATCCAGCCTTTACTTTTCTATGTTGGAAAGCATCATCCAGCAAAACGACTTCCGGTTTTAGCTCTTGGGAAAGTAATTGTTCAATTCCATTTTTGCGGTTAGCATCAACGGCAACTTGAATGTTGTCAAATTTCTGATAGAACTGAAATGGTTCGTCACCCAAAATTTCAGCGTTTGCTGTTGTGTCGGCCAATACAAAACCTTTGGATATTCTCTTGTAGCCCCTGCTTAAAGTAGCGACCCTATAAGTGTCCGAAAGCAACCTAATCAGATACTCTATTTGTGGCGTTTTCCCGGTACCGCCCACACTCAGATTCCCAACGGCTATAATTGGTAAATCGAAAGTATATGATTTCAAAATTCCATTATCAAAAAGAAAATTCCGAATACTCGTGATTAATCCATACAATAAGGCAAAGGGGAAGAGTATTTTTCGCAGTAAAATCATAATACGAAAGTATAATAAATTATCTTTGAAATAAATATTTTGTATCTTTTGTTTAAAGTTTAAAGTTGGCCAATCATCAAACTTTAAACCTTACGCTTTAAACTAAAAACAATGAAAATAAAAGAAATTCTTTCCGCACTCGAAGAAATGGCTCCGCTCGCTTATGCCGAAGATTTTGACAATGTCGGCCTATTGGTTGGAAACCCCGATGAGGAAGCTACAGGAGTTTTGGTTTGCCATGACGCCTTGCAGAGTGTGTTGGAGGAGGCTATTACCAAAAAATGCAATTTAGTTGTTTGTTTTCACCCCATTCTGTTTTCAGGCATAAAAAAAATAACGGGTAAAAATTATGTGGAACGTTCCATCATAAAAGCCATTAAAAATGATATTGCAATTTACGCCGTTCATACTGCTTTAGACAATCACCAAGATGGTGTTAACAAGATTTTCTGCGACGCTCTTGGCTTAAAAAAAGGTAAAATTTTAATGCCAAAAGAAAATTTCGTCCGAAAACTAGTCACCTATACCATTGCAGAAAATGCGGATCAACTTCGAAATGCACTGTTCGATGCTGGCGCAGGGAATATCGGTAATTACGAGGATTGCAGCTTTAGCTCGAAAGGGATTGGCACTTATATGGGTAACGAGCACAGCAATCCGCAACTGGGGGAACGCTTTGAATTTGTGCAAGGCGATGAGATAAAAATTGAAGTTACTTTTGAAAAGTATTTGGAAACTAAAATCCTGAAAGCCCTTTTCAGCAATCATGCCTATGAGGAAGTAGCTTATGAAGTTTACGAACTGCAAAACAAGCATCAAAATATAGGCTTGGGAATGATAGGGGAATTTGAAACTCCCATGGATGAAAAAGATTTTTTATTGCTTGTAAAAGACAAAATGAAATCGGAAGGCATCCGACATTCTTCCTTTTTGGGAAAACCAATAAAAAAGGTGGCCGTTTTGGGCGGGTCTGGAAGTTATGCGATAAAAAACGCCATTTCGGCTGGAGCAGACGCTTTTTTAACCGCCGATTTGAAGTACCATCAGTTTTATGAAGCGGAAAATCGACTTCTTTTGGCCGATATTGGACATTTTGAAAGCGAACGCTATACAAAAAATTATATTGTTGATTATCTTCGGAAAAAAATCCTTAATTTTGCAATCATTTTATCTGAAGAAAATACAAATCCAGTTAAGTACTTATAGAATATGGCGAATACGAAAGAATTAAGTGTTGAGGACAAGTTAAGAGCAATTTACGACTTACAACTTATTGACTCTAGAATTGACGAAATCAGAAACGTAAGAGGGGAACTTCCTCTTGAAGTAGAAGATTTAGAAGATGAAGTTGCGGGTTTAAGCACACGTTCTGAAAAATTGAAAAGTGAACTTGAAGTTATCGAGGACCTTATCAAAACAAAAAAGAGTGGGATTGAGGAGCACAAAGAAGCTATCAAAAAATACACAAAACAACAGGAAACTGTTCGTAACAATAGAGAATTCAACTCTTTAACAAAAGAGGTTGAGTTTCAAGAGCTTGAAATTCAATTAGCTGAAAAGCAAATGAAAGAAATGAAAGCTTCTATTGAGCACAAGAAAGATACCATCGCTCAATCAAAAGAAAGATTAGAAACTAAATCTAATCACTTGAAACATAAAAAATTAGAGTTGGACGCTATCATGGCCGAAACCGCTAAAGAAGAAGAGTTTTTGACAGCGAAATCTGCTGAATACCAAAACTTAATCGAAGAAAGATTATTGGCTGCTTACACTAGAATCAGAACAAGCGTTCGTAATGGTTTAGCAGTTGTTTCTATCGAAAGAGGCGCTTCTGCAGGATCATTCTTTACCATTCCACCGCAAACGCAAGTGGAAATCGCTTCCAGAAAGAAAATCATCATTGATGAGCATTCAGGAAGAATTTTAGTTGACAGTGTGCTGGCCGATGAAGAAAAAGAAAAAATGGAAAAGCTATTTTCTAAATTTTAATTATATTTAAGTCCCGATAAACATCGGGACTTTTTTTTTACGAAATGAGCATGACAGTAATTTCTTCGCAAACACCAATAATAGTATGCGAATTACACATGACCGATAAAAATCATTAAATATCAACATGTGAAAAAACTAATTTATTTCTTTTACACCAAATCTGTCGGCTTATACATTAACTTTTTGAGTTTTGTATATCCCGAAAAAGCAACGCAACTTGCCTACTCGCTTTTTAGCGAACCCAGAGATGGCCGATTGACAAAAACGAGTCTTCCTAAAATACTTCAAGAAACCCAAAGCGAAACCTATCAGCACAACGGGCATCATTTTCAATCCTACACCTGGAAAGGAAACGACACCGTTATTCTTTTGGTGCACGGTTGGGAAAGCAATGCTTCGCGCTGGGAAAACATATTGCCTTACTTACAAAAGTCAGGAAGTACGATTATTGCTATCGACGCACCTGCGCATGGTTTATCAAGCGGCAAGGAATTTAACATTCCCCAATATGCGGAATTCATTCACGTTCTCTTCGAAAAATACAATCCAAATTACCTTATAGGACACTCTTTGGGTGCAAAAACATGTTTGTATTACCAATCTGTTTATCAAAACAGTGATCTCGAAAAAATGGTGATACTGGGATCACCGAGTGATTTTAGTATAATCCTAAATAATTACATCACTTTATTGAGTTTAAACTCGATTGTTTCCGCGGGCTTGGCAAAACATTATTTAAAAAGTTTCAATCTTAAATTGGAACATTTTTCTGGAAAACTCTTTGCCTCTAAAATAAAAACAAAAGGTTTTATCGCTCATGATACTGAAGATACTGTTGTATTATTTGAAGAAGGAAAAAAGATAGCCGGCAGCTGGAAAAACTCGATTTTCATTGAAACAACTGGATTAGGGCATAGTTTGCATGATGACGAACTTTATAAAAAAATAGCTCGTTTTTTATTCGAAACGGAATAAACCAATTCATTTTATAGCCAAATCCTTCTCTTTTTTCTCCGCTGCTCAAATAAACAAATTAGCCTACAAACGATTAAACAATTTAGTATTACTTTTGCAGTATGGAAGAAAATCTGAAACGTCTTAACAAATTCATAGGAGAAACTGGATATTGCTCGCGTCGAGAAGCTGACAAAATCATCGAAGAAGGCCGCGTGACCATTAATGGTGTCATTCCCGAACTGGGCACAAAAGTTTCGCCAAGCGACGAAGTGCGTATTGACGGTAAACTAATCCGTGAAAAAAACGAGAAATCCGTTTACCTTGCTTTCTATAAGCCCGTTGGAATTGAGTGCACCACCAACTTGGATGTTCGCAACAATATAGTAGACTATATCAATTACCCCAAACGTATTTTCCCAATCGGAAGACTGGACAAAGCGAGTGAAGGATTAATTTTCATGACCAACGATGGAGACATTGTCAATAAAATACTTCGCGCCAGAAATAATCACGAAAAAGAATATACCGTAACGGTTAACAAACCCATTACGGACCGCTTCATTGAAAGAATGGGGAATGGGATTCCTATTCTGGATACCGTGACACGAAAATGTAAAGTAGAACAAATAAGCAAATACATTTTCAAAATCATTTTAACGCAAGGTTTAAACCGCCAAATTCGTAGAATGTGTGAATATTTGGGTTATGAAGTAACGGCCCTGAAACGCATCCGTATCATCAATATTTCGCTTGATATTCCCATGGGAAGATATCGAGAATTGACTGATGCCGAAATAAAGGAGCTAAACGCACTTATAGAACCTTCGAGCAAAACGGAAGAAGCGAGTTTCCCAAAAGAGGAAGTGCCAAAAAGAAGAACAGAATTCATCAAAAGAGATGATCCGAGATTTAAAGGACGAGGCGATTATTAAAAAATACAAATCCCATCTGCCACGGCCGATGGGATTTTTCATTTGCACTATTTCTCAACCTTTATAAACTCATAATATAAAGCTTTTGATAAAAAGGACCTTGATTGCATTCGACTAATCACCTTCTCTCTTGAAATTTCACTGTATTGACTCTCTAATTTATTTTGTGAAAAATAGTCTCTACGCATCTCATCATTGAAATTTAGTCCAGATAAAAATATAGGCTCTACTCCTTTGTTTACAGTAATATTGTAATGAGTAATTATATTTCCCCAATTCACAAAACTGCATAAAAGAATCGTTCCATAAAAATACCAAATCATTTGATTGAAAAGAAAAGCATTCGTTTTTTGCTTGGTGATTTTTATAAAAGCAATAACCAATCCAATTATGGCTAGAATCAAGAAAGCATAAACACCTAACCTTTTATAAGTCAATCCAAAAAACGAAACATATTCTGAGTTTTTGATGATGGCACATAGTATTAAAATTCCGTTCAAAAAAATCCAAATCTCAGCTAATTTTTTAAGTTTTTTAGCTTTTTCATCAAAATTAAACCCTCCTTTAAAATAGAATAAAATAACACCAACTGCCATTATGATTGAAAAAATAACGGCAGTTACTCTTTCGTGTGTATCAGAACTTAAGTTAGATTTTTTGACCACTTCAAAAAACTGTTCGTAATTATAAGTTGCAATGAAAACCAAAAGCAAAGCATTTAAAAGAAACAACGTAATCTCGCCACTTCTTCTTTCAAAATCAATATCCAGAAACGAAAATGAATTTTGATTTTGCTTTTTGGCCTCTTCCTTAAAATCATTGTCCAGTAAATCATTCTTTTCATAACAAACCTCAGGAATCCAATAATTCCAGAAAGTAAACGAGATAAAAAATCCCAAAGCGGTAAGTACAAATGCTTGCCACGCATCAATATCTAAATAATATCCGGTAAACAAAGACGAAAAATGATCGCTTGCAAAAGAATATACAATTAAAAACAACCCAAGAAATAGGACTGGAATAATAAAATAAGCAATCAGTTTTTTAGTAAGACCGTTATTGATCTTTCGCTTAGGAAGATATTGACTGAACATCAATATCCGACCTAATGAAGCAATTCCGTTGATAAACACCAAAGGAAGAGCCTGTAACAATTTAAGTTTTGGTTCCTGGGTTTTGAATTGTAAAAAGATAATCGACAAAGCCATAGCCAAAAATGATGGAAAATCACCATACCAGGCAAAAGCAAAGCAAGATAAAACCGATGTAACCACTAAAATCAAATGTAACCTACTGGTAAATTTCTCTTGGAAGAAATAACATATTAAGGCGGTTTGCATCATCCCGAAAATGGCCCAATTGAGTCCCAAATCCTCATTGTAAAAAAGCAGCGTAAAAACCAAACTGCTGGCTAAAATAAAATGTAGTTTTTTCATCATTAAAATTTTAAAAGTACTTTGTATTTCAAAGTGCAAGGTTAAAAAAAGGAATTACTTAGATTTGATTAATTTTTCAAGACTATTTAGGTGAGAAACAAAAGCAGTTCTTCCGCCATTGGTAACGCGATATGATGTTTTAGGCTTTTTGCCAACAAACTCTTTTTTCACTTCTATGTACCCGGATTTTTCCAATGAAGAAGAGTGACTAGCCAAATTTCCGTCAGTAATATTCAATAAAGATTTCATTTCGGTGAAATCAATCCAGTCGTTTACCATCAGAACAGACATAATGCCTAATCTGACCCGGCTTTCGAAATCTTTATTTAATTTGTCAATGATTCCCATTTCTATTTGTATTTTTTGAACACAATTATTCCGTACAGGATGTGCAAAATTCCAAATCCTATTGCCCAAAAAACAAGACCAAAACCAAGATAAAAAAGGGAAATACATCCTAAAATAATTTCACCTACACCCAAATATCTAATATCAGAAAAAGTATATTTTCCAGCATTTATAAGTGCTAAGCCATAAAACAATAAAGTAACAGGAGCAATCAGAGCGAATAACTGATGGTATAAAAGTGCCATACAAAATACTCCTCCAACAAATAAAGGAATCGCTAAATTCAGTAACATTTTTTTAGTAGTATTAGTCCAAACCGGCAAATCAAACTTTTTACTTTTTTTCAAAGTGAAAAATATACCTGATCCCAATGCTAAGACCAAAATTGCCAAAGCAATAAAAACTAATTCGATTATTAAATCATAGCTATACATCTTTTGCCTGCCATCAAAATATTCAATACCATTATTTTTAAACAACTGATACGCATAAATTGACCCCGCTAGCGCGAATAAGCCAGCAAATACTCCTGAAAGGCCGCTTAACGAAATAAATCTTGAAGAGCGTTCCATCATGGAACGAATGTGCGATAAATCTTCTTGGTGTTTTTGATCCATGATTAAAGTACTTTGTAACGCAAAGTTATTTATTATTTTTTAATATCAATACACTTTATAGAATATTTTTTTAGGTAAAGTATTATTGGTAAAAAAACAATCCAATCACTGGATTTTCCTCCGCCTAGCCTTAACGATTTTCTCGTCAATGAGAATGGCCTCATAAATTTGTCTTTTCAATAATGGGATGTCAATTTCGTCAACTGAACTGAAGGTCAATTTAGAAGCAAATTTTGTAGTTTCAAAGGTTTCGTCCAAAAAGGAATCGCCTTTGCAAAAACCAATAGCGACACCCTTTGCAACTTTTCCCCAGGGAACTGTCGCTGGCCACAGAAAACAGATTCGAGAATGACGATAATAAAAAGGAACATTATAAGCCAATTTCTCTTTACATTCTGGCATACATTCCAAAATAATTTTGCGCAGGAAAAGAACTATTTCAAGCTCATGATCTGGAAGACCGTCCAAAAATTCATCCACCGTCTTAAATTGTATGCCTTGTGTGTTTCCCATAATGATAAAAGCCTATCCGCGGGGGCGGATAGGCTTGTGTATTTCTAGTTGTTTATTGCAATTCTCATTTCCCTTGCCAATAGCGTGTTTTTTAATAACATCGCAATGGTCATTGGCCCAACTCCTCCTGGAACAGGAGTTATAAAAGAGGATTTTTTACTCACATTTTCAAAATCAACGTCCCCTGTGATAACATACCCCTTAGCATTTGAGTCATCAGGCACACGAGTAATCCCAACATCTATCACCACTACCCCATCCTTCACCATGTCGGCTTTAAGATAATTGGGAACTCCCAAAGCTGTGATTATAATATCTGCCTGAATCGTGATTTCCTCAATGTTTTTAGTGTAACTATGCGTCAATGTTACGGTTGAATTTCCAGGAAAACCTTTCCTTCCCATCAAGATACTCATCGGTCTTCCGACTATATGACTACGACCGATAACAACAGTGTGTTTTCCTTTAGTTTCCACTCCGTAACGTTCCAACAATTCTAAGATTCCGAAAGGTGTTGCAGGAATAAAAGTGCTCATATCCAATGCCATTTTTCCGAAGTTCTCAGGATGAAATCCGTCTACATCTTTACTTGGATCAACTGCCATCAATACTTTTTGTTCGTCGATCTGATCCGGAAGAGGCAATTGCACGATGAAGCCGTCGATGTCATCATTCTCGTTCAACTCCTTGATCTTATTCAGCAATTCGATTTCAGTAGTGGTACTCGGCAGCTTCACTAAAGTGGATTCAAAGCCCACTCGTTCACAAGCCTTCACCTTGCTTCCCACGTAGGTTAAACTGGCGCCATCGTTACCAACAATTACTGCCGCCAAATGAGGAACTTTCCCCCCATTATTTTTAATCTTTTGCACTTCGGCAGCGATTTCGCTTTTAATATCTTCTGCTGTCTTTTTCCCGTCTAGTAGTTGCATTTTTAAAAATGTTTAAAGTTTAAAGTTTAAAGATTTTGCCTCCTTAAACTGTAAGGTTTAGTAGTTGTGTTATAAAAAAAATAAGGCTTAAAGTATTCCTTAACATGGAACTTTAAACCTTAAAATAAATTATCCTTGCATTCCGCCCGGCATCCCTTTCATTCCGCCCATCATTTTCATAAGGTTCTTTCCTCCTGGGCCTTGCATCATTTTCATCATCTTGCTCATTTGCTCAAACTGTTTCATTAGTTGATTGACTTGCTCTATTTTTGTTCCGGAACCTTTTGCGATTCTGTTTTTTCTTTTTACGTCTATAACTGATGGTTTTGTTCTTTCGATAGGAGTCATCGAATGAATGATTGCCTCAATGTGCTTGAAAGCGTCATCTTCAATCTCCACGTCTTTCATCGCCTTTGAAGCACCCGGTATCATTCCGACCAAGTCTTTCATGTTACCCATTTTCTTCACTTGCTGAATCTGGGACAAGAAATCGTCAAAACCAAACTCGTTTTTAGCAATTTTTCTTTGGATTTTTCTGGCTTCATCCTCGTCAAATTGCTCTTGGGCTCTTTCTACCAAAGACACAACATCTCCCATTCCCAGGATACGTTCTGCCATACGCACAGGATAGAACACATCAATAGCATCCATTTTTTCTCCAGTACCCACAAACTTAATTGGCTTGCTGACAACTGTTTTTATCGAAAGTGCAGCTCCACCTCGGGTATCACCATCTAATTTGGTAAGGATTACCCCGTCAAAATTCAAAATGTCGTTGAATGCTTTCGCGGTATTCACGGCGTCTTGACCTGTCATGGCATCCACAACAAACAAGGTCTCCTGCGGTTGAATTGCTTTATGCACACGAGCAATTTCGTCCATCATCTCTTTGTCAACGGCCAAACGACCCGCCGTATCGACAATTACGACATTAAAACCATTGGCTTTCGCATGTTTGATTGCATTTTGGGCAATCTCAACAGGGTTTTTATTTTCCGGTTCCGAATATACCTCGACACCTATGGAGTCACCAACTACGTATAATTGTTGTATTGCCGCAGGACGATAGATATCACAGGCAACCAATAACGGCTTCTTGTTCTTTTTTGTTTGCAGATAATTAGCCAATTTTCCGGAAAATGTTGTTTTTCCAGAACCTTGTAAACCCGACATCAAAATAACGGTTGGATTTCCGGAAAGGTTTATTCCCGCTACATCGCCACCCATCAATTCGGTAAGCTCATCTTTAACCAACTTCACCAACAACTGACCTGGTTGAAGTGTCGTTAAAACGTCTTGTCCAAGCGCTTTCTCTTTCACCCTAGTGGTAAAATCTTTGGCAATTTTGAAATTCACATCGGCATCAAGTAAGGCGCGGCGAACTTCTTTTAAAGTTTCGGCTACGTTTACCTCAGTTATTTTCCCGTGCCCTTTAAGTATATGAAAGGCTTTGTCTAGTTTATCGCTTAAATTATCGAACATGATTTTTTATTTATTGAAGTGCAAATTTAAGCATTTGATTTTGAAGTTTAAATACTATTATAAACAAAAAGAGGCCATCTTTGTAAGACGGCCTCTTTTTCACTATTATTCAATCCCATTTTAATTAGTCCTTGTCGTCTAAATGGGTTTCGTGCTCCAATAAATCTTTTATTTGCTCTCCAAAATCATGGTGCCCATCATCGTTATCAGTGCTAATTTCAATAATGCCATCACCGTCGGTATCATGTAATAGGTTCTGACTGGCTAATGATGTTAGTTTTGCAATTAGAGCATCAAGTTGTATTTTAATATTAAGTGTTACATCACTACTATTAACTGTAAAATCTTTAGTTGGATCTGCAAAATCCATTTCAAGTTCAGCGTCCTTACCGCTCCATACAACAAAGTTTTTTCCGTCAATAGTACCTTTTATCAAAAAGGTTTTGCCTTCCATTTCGCCAGGCTGAATGCTTTTTTCAAACTTAAACTTAATTTCCTCATATTTTGCATTTGGAACATTAACAGTAGTTATAATTTGAGACAAAGTTTTGTTAGGATCTAGAATATCCAGTAAAAAAGGGCCCGTAAGTTTAACATCATCATGTAAAGAATCAGTATCATATCTATCATCCTCCACATCGGTCTCTAATTTGATATTTCCAATGTTAATCTTAAAATCCGTGATAACCACACTAGACGCAATACGCCCTGTAGCCGAAGTCATGTTTGTAGCGGACACTGCAGACGCTTTCAGTGTAACATTCCCATCTGTCGAGGCATTATCCGAACAAGAGCTTGCCATTATGGCCAGCAAACCTAAAATTGATAGTCTTTTCATTTTATGTAGTATTTAAGGGGTTAAGTAATTAATAATGTAGTGTTTAGTTTTAATTAGTCCTTAGTAAAATAAAGATAAGTTGTTTCTCCACTACCGCCACTCTCATTTTTCAGTCTAATTTTGGTAGTGCTATATTCTATAATTTTCCAATTGTCATTTAATTCATCCAACTTACTATCATCAAATTTTAATAAAAATATGTCAGATTCGCTATTTACAAACGTTGACCAAGTTCCACCGACAGTATTTGTCCCGTTTACAGCAGCAGCAGTCCCATTAGAATTGAAATTGAAATTATATTCATCGTAAATTGAAGTTTTATCAATCTCGTTAAAAAAGTAAGAAACGTGCCATTTGCCATCCGTCAAAACCGAAATGAAATTTGGATTTCCTACAGCGCCTGAATTAATATCACAATCCTCAATATTGGCTTCAATAGTGTCTTCAAAATTAGAATTACTTGTAATTAAAACTTCTTGACCATTTGAGTCGGTAATAGAAACTGGATAGTCGATAGAAACAATCACATTGCTTTCTATATTCTCTAAGAGACTATATAAATCGGCATCATTTTGAATAGCAATAGTATTTGCAATTTGACTATTTGCATTATAAATGTCAATCTTTATTGGATAATTTATATCTATACAGTCAATTTCATCAAACCCATCATCTTCATCACAATTATCGATAATATCTTCTAATTGATCTGAATTTGCAATCAGTTGAGTATTCCAATTTTGATACTGAATTGTTATTGGATAAACAAAGTTTACTAAATCATCATCACTTGAAAAAGCATCTAATGCGGCTTGAACCGTGAGATAATCATTTTGGTTAGATACTGTGATTTGTTTTCCATTTACGATAACATTAACTGGCAACTGTATATTAAAACAACCCGAATTATCCAAAACATTATCCTGGGAAGTAGCGTTTTGTGACACCCTAGAAATCAAACTCGCAAGAGGAGATAATACTGATAAGTTTTGAGTAGTATCTTGAATAATTAATGTTTCCTCATTTTGACAAGAAATAAATAATATAGCCGTAAAGCTCATTAAT
>NZ_DATBVQ010000032.1:0-17392 GCF_036515215.1 Flavobacterium sp. | reverse complement strand
TGGAGTAGGAATGTCTAGATATTCAAGAACATCTGAGCTGCCAAATGCGGAAAAGGTAAGTGCTTTCATTTTTTTAATCTTATTTGTTTTCGGACTGTAAAGGACGGGAATTTAAATCCCGGATTTGGGATCTGCTTCCATAAGATTTTGATACAGCTGACGAATGCGGGCACTTTTTTGAACTCAGGTTGTTTTGTAAACGTGAGTGTTGATCATGTTAAGTAATAATTTTTCATCTATTGGTTTAGAAATATAATCATTCATGCCCACCGCTTTGCATTTTTCGACATCGGCGGTAGCGACATCGGCGGTAAGTGCAATAATTGGGATTGTAGATTTCAGTACATCACGGATATAGGAGGTGGCTTCGAATCCGTTCATTTCCGGCATTTGTAAATCCATTAATATGATATCGTAGGTGTTATTTTGGAATTTTTCGATGGCGATTTTGCCATTGTCGGCTAGATCAATCTCATATCCAAAGTCCAACAATATGATCTTTAGCAGAAGTTGATTTAGGGTCATGTCCTCGACAACCAAAACTTTTATTTTTGCTGTTAAAGAATCGTTTTTGATAATCTGAAGCATTGGGTTTACTTGTTCTTTGATTTCTTGTTCAATGCTGGTTAGTTTTTCAAAATTCATGATGAATCCAAAGGAAGAACCTTTGCCCAATTCACTTTGCACGATGATCGAGCCTCCTTGAAGTTCTACCAGTTGTTTAACGATTGCAAGTCCTAATCCTGTTCCTCCGTACGAGCTGCTTGTCCCTTTGGTGGCTTGTTCAAAATTGCTAAAAATGTGGTCCAGCCTATCTTGCTGAACACCAATTCCCGTATCGGTTATTAAAAATTCAAGGGTGACTTTATCGGTGTCTTCATTTAATAATTTAACATTTATGCTGATTTTACCGGTTGAAGTAAATTTTATTGCGTTGCTCATTAAATTTAAAATAATCTGTCGCAGACGCATCGGATCTCCAACTAAAAATTTGGGAATACAGGGGTCGCAATGATGGATTAATTCTAAATTTTTTTCCTTCATTTTTTGTTCAAAAAGGCGCAGAATTGTAGATATGGATTTTGATAATTTAAACGGCGTCTGATCAAATGTCATCTTGCCGGAGTCAACTTTGGCGATGTCCAGGATGTCATTAATCAAAATGATCAATGCATCTCCAGACTCTTTGATGGCGTTAATATATTCCGTTTGGGACTTGTCTAATTTAGTCTTAAGAACCACATTGGTAAAGCCGATAATGGCATTCATCGGAGTCCTTATCTCATGGCTCATATTCGACAAAAATTGCTGTTTTGATTTTACGGCCTCTTGCGCGATTTTTGTTTTTAGCTCTGCGTTGATTTTTGATTCAATCAGTTCGTTTTTTGCCAATACCTGAGTCGTCACATCATACGCAATAATGGTAACTCCCGAGATGGTTTCGTCAGCTTCATAATAGGGCTGGTAGACAAAATTAAAATAGGAATCCCTTGATTCTCCGTTATGTACAATTGGAGCTAAAAGCTCGTTTCCGTAAAAAGGAATACCGGTAGTGAAAACGTTATCCAGTAATAAAGGGAATTCTTTGTCAATAAGTTCAGGTAGGATGTCATTGAATTTTTGGCCTTCCACATTTTTTCCTTTTCCCCACATTTCTTTAATGCTTTCATTTGCCAGGGAAACCACCATGTCCCTGCCTTTTAATATCGCAATTGCAAATGGAGATTGCAACAATACCATATTAAATCGCTTATTGCTGTCTTCGATCTCTTTAGATGCTTTCTTTTGTATCTCGAGTAAGTTTTCAAACTCCTTCTTTTCCTTAGCCTGAAGTTTCATCGACAATCGCCTTACTTCAGAAATATCTTGTATGGCCAGTAGAATCGTTTTTTCATCATGAATTTTTTGAAAAATGTAATTCGCGCTAAGCAAAATCGTTTTTCTGCCAAAACCCGAAAAATCATGGGTTATCTCCACATTATTAAAGACTATACCTGTGGAAAGCATATCAGTTAAGAGATTCCGAAATTCCGGAAAATCCCACTGTTTGTTGTTTATTTCAAACAAAGAAACTCCTTCGGTATCTTCTTTGTCGATAGCGTATTTTTGGCAGTATGATTTACTGGCAGATTTGATTTTAAAATCTTGGTTAAGAACCAACATGGGATCCATTATGGTTCCGATGATTTCTTCGGAAAATTCGTAAGACTCAGCCAGAAGCGTAAGGCTTTTTTTAAGTTGTTTGTTTTTAGAAACCAACTTTTTTCTTTTAGTCACATCTTCAACAACCATCATTATATAGCTGACATTATCGTTAGAATCGAGAATAGGGGAATTTATGGTCTTCCAGTACCGTTCTTCGAAAGCGCCACCTTCCGATGCCGGTTTCTGAATGTCATATTTTATAAAGTCTACTTTATCGGATGTTTTTTTTAACAATACGCTATCTAAAGACCTTCTCAAATTGCTGATAGAATCCGGTGATTCTTCATTTGGGTTTTCAGGGAATACGTCAAAAATATTTTTATCTGTAATGTCTTCCCTTTCGGTCATCGTAACTTTTAGGAAATTGTCGGTTGCAGTAACTATATTGAAACTAGTATCCAATACTAACGACAGGGATGGAGATTGCTTAAATAAATCTATGTAAACATTACGATTCATATACTAAAAAAAATTAATTTGATAATGTTGTTTCATGCTTTTAAACAATATGGTTTTAATATATAAATCATCCATGAACAATTCTAAACATGGGGAAATATCATCCAAATATACACAAAAAAGCATTTGATTGTCGTTAGACAAATTTCATTCCAAAAAACACAAACATTTTTAACAATGGCCCATAATCTTTTCATTGTTTGTGGTAAGTATTTTTTTTTAAATTTAAAAAATGGAGGTAATGTGTTTGTAGACAATGTGATTGCGTTATTTTTTGAAGAGTATGACAAGAAAGTAATTGCCATAGGCGCATCGATAAAAAACGCGTAAAAAAACCGAAAATAACTTTTCGGTTTCCGGAATTATGCTTTTTTAATATCGTTTCAAGTTTCAACAGGGTTTAATTTGTGCAAATCAGATCTGTTCGCAACTTTATTCCATTGTAAAGTGATTCTGCATTTTATTTGTTGTCAGGCACAAAGTCAAGCGCGATAGAATTCATGCAGTATCTTTTGCCGGTGGGTGCCGGACCGTCATCAAACAGATGCCCAAGATGCCCACCACATCTGCCGCAAAGCGCTTCAATGCGCTCCATACCCAAAGAATTATCCTTTTTGTAAATTACGCTGTTTTTATTGTCTTGCTCGAAAAAACTGGGCCATCCGCAACTGCTCGAAAACTTGGCGCCGGAACGAAACAGTTTGTTGCCGCAAGCGGCGCAATAATAGGTTCCTTTTTCATCGGTGTTCCAATATTTTCCGGTAAACGGCCTTTCCGTATCGGCCTTTCTTGTCACCTGATAGACGTCTTCGGGCAACACTTTTTTCCATTCGGCATCAGACAGATTTAATTTTGTTGTGTCGGTATTGGAGTAATACGGATTTTCGGGTTTGATGATTTTATTTTCCATAATTGACGAGTTTTTTGAGTTGTTCTGTTTTTTTATCGCTTGGCCATAGGCTGTATGCATGAATAAAGAAAGCAATAATAACAGACTAAAAAATGATTTTGTTTTCATAGGTAAACATGGTTTGATAGTACAAATTTAAGGCGCTATTGTGAAATGTAATGTCATGCAGTTTACAATTAACAGCTAATTAAATATATTTTAACTAATCGTATTTACGAATTAAAGACATTTTTGGTTTTAATGGCAGCCGCTTTTACAATCCTAGTCTCATATTGATTAGGTGTTTTCTGAAGCCTGCTTTTTCATAGGCTTTTATCGCTGAAGGATTATCGTTGTAGACGTCCAAACGCAGTTCGTAAATGTCATGGGATCGACACCAATTCTTCAATGCTTCGATAATTTTTGAATTTACCCCTTTTCCTCTGTGTTTAGGGTCAGTGTACATAAAACCTAAATAAGCATAGTTTTTGTGATTTAAATAGGGTTTTGCCGTGGCTATTCTCGCATAACCGGAACCTACGATAACCGTGTCAATTTCGGCAACGACGACCTCAACATCATCGGTCAGGATCATTTTTTCAATATCGTAATAATGAATTTTATCCTCATTTAAAGTCGGGTCGTAAGGACGTTCCGCGGCGATAATCCCCTGTTCGAATTCGAGCAGAATCTTTAGGTCGTTCAGTTTTGCCTTTCGGATTTTTATCAAGTTCATAGTAAGCGAGAGTTTAGTTCATCAAAAGTACGAAAGAATCTTTGAATGGATTTATGCAATTCAATTCGTATTTTCATCAAATTTTTTGAGCTTCAACAAAAAGAAACAGAACGTTAAAGGAGGTTCTATTGTTTATCTTTTTTGTATTTTTGTGAGGCTAAAAATAGATATGATAGAAGAAAACGTAATATTAGTTAATAAAGACGACGAACAAATTGGATTGATGCCTAAACTGGAGGCACATGAAAAAGCAGTGTTGCATCGTGCCTTTTCTGTTTTTATTTTAAACAGTAAAAATGAAATCATGTTGCAGCAACGGGCGCATCATAAATACCATTCCCCATTGCTTTGGACCAATACTTGTTGCAGTCATCAGCGGGAAGGTGAAACCAATATTGAAGCCGGAAGTAGAAGGTTGTTTGAAGAAATGGGTTTTAAAACCGATCTCAAAGAACTTTTTCATTTTATATATAAAGCTCCTTTTGACAACGGTTTGACGGAACACGAACTCGATCATGTAATGATTGGCTATTATGACGAAAAGCCGGAAATAAATCCCGAGGAAGTGGAGGCTTGGAAATGGATGGATATTGAAGCCGTAAAAAGTGATATGCTATTGCATCCCGAAATCTATACGGTATGGTTTAAAATCATTTTTAACGAATTCTATCATTTTCTGGAAGACCACAAAGTATAAAAATGCAGATCTAAGATTTTTAATCTTAAAACGATATAAACATGAGAGTGACCATAAGCAGAAAAGCACATTTTAATGCGGCCCACCGGCTGTATCGCAAGGATTGGACTTTCGAGAAAAACGATGCGGTTTTCGGAAAATGCAACAATCCCAATTTCCATGGCCACAACTATGAGCTGATTGTGAGTGTTACCGGCGAAATTGACCAAGAAACGGGTTTTGTCATGGACGTTAAAATTTTGGCGGACATCATCAAGGAGGAAGTGGAAAATCAGTTCGATCATAAAAATCTGAATTTGGATGTCCCTGAATTTGAAAATCTGAATCCCACTGCCGAGAATATTGTGGTGGTGATTTGGAACAAAATAAGAAATAGAATTAAAACCGAATTTGATCTGGAAGTGGTTCTTTACGAAACCCCTCGCAATTTTGTAACTTATAAGGGAGAATAATGGAATTGAAAGTGGGGGACAGGATCCCGAATTTTGTAGCAAAGGATATGGACGGAAATGATTTTGACAGCCAAAATTATGTCGGGAAGAAACCGCTGGTAATTTATTTTTATCCCAAAGACAACACGCCCGGATGTACTGCGCAAGCCTGCAGTTTTCGAGACCAATACGAGGATTTCAAAGATTTGGGTGCCGAAGTTATCGGCATAAGCAGTGACAGTATCGAATCACATCACAAGTTTGCCAAACAGCACAAACTGCCTTTTATACTCTTATCTGACAATGACAAGAAAATCAGGAAATTATTTGGGGTTCCCTCAAATATGTTTGGGTTGCTGCCTGGAAGGGTAACTTATGTAACGGATCGAAATGGTGAGGTAAAAATGATATTTGACAGTATGATGGCCACCAAACATATTCCTAAAGCATTAGAAGCCATTAAGCATTTAGTAAAGTAATAATATAGTATCTGATACAATTCGCGAGACGGCGAAAATGTTTTTATTAAAAATAAATATAAATGACCACAAAAATATACCCTATACAGTTTGAGCCGATATTAAAAGAAAGAATTTGGGGAGGTGAAAAGCTAAAAACAGTCCTTAATAAACCAATCACATCAAAGATAACCGGCGAGAGTTGGGAGCTGTCAACCGTTGAGGGTGATGTTAGCATCGTCGCAAATGGGGAATTAAAAGGAAAATCATTGACAGAAATCATTGATATGATGCCGAACGAGATCTTGGGGACAGCAGTTCATAAGAGGTTCGGGAAGCAGTTTCCTTTGCTTTTTAAGTATTTGGATGCGCGCGAAGATTTATCTATTCAAGTGCATCCTAATGATGAATTGGCCAAAAAGCGCCACAACTCTTTCGGGAAGACAGAAATGTGGTACATTATGCAGGCAGATGAGGACGCAAGAATCATTGTAGGCTTCAAAGAAAAATCAAATGCGAACGAATTTTCGGAAAGCCTTAAAAATAAAACCTTGTTAAATCTTCTGGATGATGTCAATGTAAAAGAAGGGGACATGTTTTTCCTAGAAACGGGCATTGTTCACGCCATTGGTGCGGGACTTGTTGTTGCCGAGATACAGCAGACGAGTGATATTACCTATCGCCTATATGATTTCGATAGGGTGGATGCGCAGGGGAATACCAGGGAGTTGCACATAGATTTGGCTCTGG
Organism: Flavobacterium sp.; assembly: GCF_036515215.1. Taxonomy (GTDB): domain Bacteria; phylum Bacteroidota; class Bacteroidia; order Flavobacteriales; family Flavobacteriaceae; genus Flavobacterium. The sequence goes on along the minus strand of NZ_DATBVQ010000032.1, from coordinate 10,767 downwards.
ATGCCATCAATTACAATAAAGTAGATACTTATCGTCCCTACAGCAAGAATTTGAATCAGTCGAATGCGATAGTGGACTGTCCTTACTTTACCACCAATTTTATTCCGTTAGACGGAAAAGAGACGGTTGCAAAGACAGCAGACAGCTTTACTGTCTATATGTGTGTTGACGGGGAATTTGTGTTGGAATATAATGATGTCATTTCCAAATATAAAAAAGGAGATACCGTATTGTTCCCCGCAGCGATGACCGATTTCGTTCTTAGTGGAAAAGCTTCTATCTTAGAAATTTACATTTCATAGCAAGTAATAGAAAGATTATGTGTACTTTTGCAGACGCAAATTAAAATTAAAAATAAAATGGCAAATATTAAGAATTTAAAAAAAGACATCAACTACGTTTTAGGAGATATTATTGAAGCAGTTTACTTGTTTGAAATTTCAACTACAGGAAAACCAACAACTGAAACTAACAATTTAATTGATGAAGCTATTGCTGCATTTGACGATTTGATCACAAAAGTGAACGCTAAGAACGTTGAAAACAAAAAAGCACATTTCAAACAAATCAACGTTGAATTGGAACAAACTGCAAATCAATTGATTGCTAAAATCAACGAATTGTAGTCAAAAAAAACAATAAAAAAGTGCAAATTTGTTTTGGAAATTTAAAATTCAGACTTATATTTGCACCCGTAATGAGACGCCAGCGTAGCTCAGTTGGCTAGAGCAGCTGATTTGTAATCAGCAGGTCGTGGGTTCGAGTCCCTCCGCCGGCTCATCGGTAAAACCATCTAACTTTTGTTAGGTGGTTTTTTTATTTTAAACAAGTTCATAAATGGGTTTTTATAGCATGCACCAAAAAAAAACGTCCCGTGAAAATCGGGACGTTTTTGTGTTTTCACAAATAATCGAAATGGGGTTTCCAGTCGATTTATTTTTGGTTTTTGATCGAAGCTACGTATTCGGTCAATTTTTTCCCGTAAAGCGATTGTGCCACTTGCGGACTCATTGATTTTTGTATAGTGTCCAGATATTTAACATTGATGTCGTAGATCTCGGATAAAGCAATGTAAGGAGCTACCTCATGGTCCCTGTTGTTTATGGCAAAATTAGTCGCATACAAATACTTTCTCTTTATGTTGGAGTCCTGTTTTGCGCTCAAGCTATCGATCGCTTTTGCGTTGTTGCTTTTGATTGCATTGAACTTTTGTTCAATCAAAGTTAGTTTTTCGTCCGTAAAACGAGAATTGATCTTTTTATACTCCTCAAATAAATCTTGATTTTTTGAACCGGTAATTTTCGCGGCAGATATGTAAGACTCTAAGTTGGTATCTATGTTTATAGTTCCAGGCTCAGCAAAAAACAGTATGTTATTGTCTAATGAGTTGCTGGTTCCTCGGTCCAGATACAAATATAACATCTCAGGAGATTTTAAGTCGATATCGCTTTCAAATGCAGAACTACCATCAATCGTAATTGTGTCTATGGCCACAAGTGCCGTGTCAACAATTCTTTGGATGTACAATGTTCCTTTCTTCAGTCCCTTGATGTTTCCAGTAATGTGCAAGTTTGTTTTTGATTCGTTTTTGTTACAGGATGCCAAAAGCACAAGTGAAACGAATGCAAGAATTATTTTTTTCATTGGTTATATATTTTGCTGCAAAATAAAGAAAATAGTTGGAAAGATGAGAGACTAACTTACCGAAATTTCATAAAAAAATCCCAATATATTTCTACATTGGGATTTCTCAAATTTGGTTTTCAATTAGGCTTTCAGCCAGGCCTCTTTTAGTTGTGTTTTTGAAGCATCGGTCGCTTTGAGCGTTTGCTTTTCTTCATAAGGAAGTTTCACCGTTCCTTTAATGGTCTGGATTGCATCGTCGCGCTTTATTTTTACGGTGATTGCATCGTTTTCTTTCCAGTTCTGACTTGCGCCAATCATGTCATAAATGTTTTCCAGGGTATAAGGTTTGTCATTTATGGCCATTATTACATCGCCGCCTTTCAGGCCCAAGGAGGTATAAAAAACGTTTAATTCAATGTTTGGCAAAACAACAATTTCTTTGGTTTGTGGATTCACCGTGATGTAAGGTTTTTGGCCTTTTAGGAAAACATTGGCTGGAATTTTAGTTGTAGATTTTGACAATCCCACTTTTGCGAAATAGGTGTCATAAGGAATCGGGCTTGGACCCGCAACGTAAGTTTTTAGGAATTCGCCCACTTCAGGATAAGTTAAAGCAGTTATTTTTGCGAAAAGCTCATCGTCGTTAAAAGGTTTTGAAACACCATATTCGTTGGAGAGCTTTTGCATCAAATCAAGTATTCCTCTTTCTCCATTGCTTTTCTCTCTGATGATGATGTCTAAACACATTCCAATTAACGAGCCTTTTTGGTACACATTTACATATTGTCCTTTGTATGGTTCTGTCAATACGTTGGCGCTCATTGTCGTGAATGGAATGGTGTCGTTCATCGCGTTTGCTCTTTCAATCTGGTCTGAAAGACGGTTGTAGAAATCTTCCTCCGTAATCAGCCCTTGGTTGATTTGAAATAAATTGGCGAAATATTCCGTAACTCCTTCATACATCCATAAATGTTTTGACATTTTTGGATTATTGTAATCGAAGTATTGAATCTCTTTAGAGTGAATGCTCAATGGGGTTACGATATGGAAAAATTCATGGGAAACGACATCTTTCATTGATTTCACCAATTCTTCTTTCGGCATCACTTCAGGCATCACAACCGTAGTGGAGGTCGGGTGTTCCAAAGCGCCAAAACCTTTCGCGTCGCCTTCTTTCATGGTAGACAGATACAGTAAAACGCTGTATTTTTTGGTTGAATTTATTTTTCCCAAGAAATTCTTTTGTGCGGTCATCATCGTTTTCATCTCCGGCGTAATGCTTTCGGCGGTAACTTTTCCGGAAGGAGAATAGACGGCGATGTTAATGTCCATTCCGTCAACCGTAAACGAAGTATAGTCCGGTTTTGAGTACATGATGGGGTTTTCAACTAATTCCGCATAACGCGAGGTGATGAAAACGTCGTTTGTGTCGCTAGAGTCTATATCGGTCATTGATGTGGCTCCCCACATTACCGCCGGATGCGAGACAGCCACTTTGTATGGAGTGGACATGAAATTAGTGAAGTAGCCCACGAAACAATGCGTATTTAGCATCACATTTTTACCGGCGTCTATGTTTGAACCTGCTGGCGAAAAAACGTCGTCTTGCCCAAAACCGGTGCCTTTTTCAACGTCAAAGGAATCATTTACCAAATATGTGATTTTGTCCAACGTCTTAGCTTTTGAAATAGACCAAGAATTACTGTCTATTTTCTTTACCACTAATAGATTTCCTTTAGCGTCATATGCCTTCATATCATCTATAAATCTTCCGTAATTGTCCTCAGAATAGGTTCCTGGAACCGTTTTTGGAATATGATAGGTGATTTCACTGGTGGTAATGGATGGGGCTTTTACCGTCACCATCACCTTATCCTCTTGAATGTCATTCAGGTTTATCGCAACCTGAACCTGTTCTTTATTCGAAGAGGCTGAAGTTACCGAACTGGCAGTTTTACAGCTCCATAAAATAGATGCAAACGCAACCGTGTAAATTATTTTTTTCATTTTTTCGTTAGTTTGATTTTGTTGTTAGACTTTCAAAAAATAGAATTGTTACATTTTATTCCGGTATTTTATAAAAAAAAAACACCCTTATTAAGAGTGTTTTTCAATCGGCTAATCCAATTTGTTTTTTATGTAGTACTTACCGTCCAAATCTTCATCAAAATCATCAATTTTAATTGGTTTTGGTTTTGGCTTGTTTGCTGCAGCTTTCTTTTTCCACATTTCAAATTTTTCTGCGGGCATTTTCTTTTTCATTATTTCCAGAATCTCTTTTTCGGCTAGACCAAATTCTTTTTTGATAATTTCAAAAGGATTCTTTTCCTCAAGGGCCATTGTAACAAGTTTTTCTGTTTGTTCCCAGGTCAATTCTTTGCGGTTACTCTTTTTCATCAGGTGAAAATTAATTCAATTTGTTTTTAATGATTAATATAATTGATTCTAAATCAGACACCAATATTAATAAAAATATATTTACTTCTCACCAAAATATGATTTTTTTTTATACCAATTATAACTTTTCGGATGGGCGAGGTTTTTGAAATGGTATTTTCAGTAGATTCTGCAATTGATTGTGTTCTTCCGTCTTCATATGGGTATCCACCCCGTAAACGATGTCCTCTTTTGAAAGCGTTTTAAAGGTCCCGAAAAGGCGATCCCAGACCGAAAAAATGTTGCCGTAATTGCTGTCGGTGTACGGCAATTTGTAATGGTGATGCACCTTATGCATGTCAGGAGAGACGATGAGATAACTCAAAACAGTATCCCATTTTTTTGGTATTGCTATATTGGCGTGGTTGAATTGCGTAGCGATAACGGACAGGGTTTGGTACAGGAAAACCAGCCACATGGGACTTCCAACGATTAGTACTCCCAATGTGGTGAAGGCAAATCGGATGACGCTTTCGCCGGGATGGTGCCTGTTGGCCGATGTGGTGTCGATCCAAGTGTCCGTATGGTGGATTAGATGAAAGCGCCACAAGAATTTAATTCTGTGTTCTACCCAGTGAACGAGATAGGCTCCTATTAGATCCAATAGCAGCAAACCAACTAAGGCGTATAACCATAATGACATTTGCGGCAGCCATTGCAGAATTCCAAACTGATTTGCAAAAGCCCAATCAGCCGATTGCAACAGTATAAATGCCAATGAAAAATTGACGGCAATTGTAGTTAAGGTCAGGAAAATATTGATGCTGGCGTGCTGCCATTTCTTGTAGTCAAAGTTAAAAAGAGGAAAAGCGTTCTCGATGAGCCAAAAAATAGTGATGCCGCTTACCAGAATTAAACTTCGATGTGCGGAGGGAATCGTTGAAAAGTAGGCAATAATTTCGTTCATGATGATGCGCTTGTTTGTTTCAAAAATAGCATTTTTTACATTAACTTCATTGAAATAAAAAAATACCTACTATGAGCGAAATAGAACAGTGATTTTATCCTTTAGGTATAGATATAAGCCCAGTAAATCAGAACCAATTGCAACGGCATACGTAAAAGCAAAACGTATTTTGGCAATCTCATTGCTGCTTTTTCATTTTGGTACATATAGACATGAGTGGGGAAAACGGCAACTAACAACGCTATGACTCCCCAAGCGGCATAGTTAGAAAGCATTGGGATCATCAGCGTTATTCCCAATGTCACTTCAGCGAAACCACTTATTTGGTTTAATAATTTTGGGTTAGGGAAATAAGGAGGTATTATTTTTTGGTAAAGTTTAGGACTCCTAAAATGATTGAGTCCCGCAACGGTATAAATCATAGCCATTAAGTAAAGATGCCAAGGTAAATCCATAATGATGCGAATTAAAATTATTGCAGTTGCGAATTTAGGAATATTAAGCGAATATTTTTTTAATAAAAGAAAGCTTATTTAATTCGTTTTCCAAAATTCACGTTCATAATCACTATGGCCAAAATAATTAAGACAATACCGAGCCATTGCGTTGCATTGACCTGTTCATTCAAAAGAAAAAATGCCATCATCACCGAAACGGGAAGTTCAAGCGCAGAAACGATGCTTCCCAGGCCGATTCCCGTAAGCGGAAAGCCTGCATTCATCAGCATAGGGGGGATTATAGTGCCGAAAAGGGCCAAAATGATTCCCCATTTCAGGAATATTTCAAAGTTGAAAGGAGCGGTTTGCGTCGCTATCGAGAATCCAAATACTATGACCGCTCCACCCAGCAACATGTATAGACTGCGTTGGGCTGAAGAAATGTCTGTTGCCACTCGATTGGCGGTAAACATCGTCGTGGTGAATGAGGCGGCCGCCAAAATCCCCCACATGATTCCGTGCCAATCCAAAGAGACTTCATTTTTGATTAAGTTGGTCGCCAAGACGGTTCCGATCAGTACGACAACTACCGATATGATTTTCTGGGTCGAAGGGATTTTTTTTTCTAGAATCATTTCAAGCAAAACTCCCATCCAAACGGTTTGCATCAATAAGACAATACCAATGGAAACCGGAATGTATTTTACGGCCAAATAATAAAACACACTGGTCATTCCAAGGGAAGTTCCTGCCAGCATCAAGTGGAATATGTTTCGCTTTGAGGCCTTGAGCGTCTTGTCTTTGTTTTTTGTTTTTTGAAACAGATTGATAATCAGAATCCCTAAAATACCCAATATAAATTGGGATGAAGTGACCTCGGCGGTAGTGTATCCTTCGTCATAGGCCATTTTCACGAAAGTGGCCAACATGCCATAACTGGTCGCACCAAATGCAACTAAAAAAACTCCCTTTAAGACCTTATTTTCAATCATTATTTTAAATTTAAAAGCCGACAAAGATAGTTTTTTAGTTGGGAAAGCCCCGTTTTTTGTCGTTTTTCGGATTTTAAATTTGTAAGAAGGACCTTCAAAAAATTAGCAGACTAATGAATCGTTTTTCTTCTATTTCTTTCCGGCATCCATCAGGTCGCTCAAATGCAGGCGCAATGCATTTACCGAGATGCTGATTTCCCAAAAGGACAAGCCCAATGAGATGAGTAAACTCAATAAACTCAAGCCGAAAAGATAGATGCTGATTAATTGATGGTCGAGAAACAACAGCAACATGGCGAAAACGGAAAGGAACAGACAGCACACGCCAAAAAGCTGCATGTAACGGATCAGCGTTAATCGCAGGTTGAGGTTCTTGATCTCCAGCAGGATGGTTTTGTTTTCTTTTTCCTCGTAGGTCTTTTTTAATCCTCTGACGATCGTGGCGATGGTCAAAAAACGATTGGTGTAGGCCAAGAGGATCAACGAGGTGGCCGAAAATAGCAGAGCCGGAGTTTCTATGTGTAAGGTCATTTGCTGAGGTTTAAAATTGGTTTAAAAAATAATAATAGTCAAGGTTTAATTATATCCAAGGATAATTATTAAAATAGGAGTGTTACTTAATTAAAGCAAAAGTAAATAACATCCTATTAATACCATGTTCCTAATCCTAGAAATTTTAAAAGGAGATTCAGTTACTATAAATCGTGTTCCATTTTTTTAAATTTCTGTTATAGTGCGAATGAAATAATCATTAAAAATCAAGACTAATGTAATAGAGGTATTTATGTTTAAATTTACATATTGAAATTTTAAATCATGAAACTAAAATTCAGACATCGTACCAAGAATATGTTTGAGCATCAGATAAAACATATAGGAACATTTACCAGTGGTATTTATGCATTTATTATTGGTCTCGCTTTAATGACAATTGATTATTTTGTTGATTTTGGAGTAAAATTCGATATTAATGAAGTTGAAATTTACAATAGGCTAATTCCTGTTTCAACTACTTTAATCTCTATTCTGATTGGTATTTCCTTAACCACTTTCTCTGTTATATTTGTTGTGATGCAGCTGGCATCTTCTCAGTTTTCTCCGCGAATTTTGAGACATTTTTTATCAAATGATATTAAAATGCAACATTTTATCGGATTGTTCGTCGGTACAATTTCGTTGTGTATCTTGCCTCAGTTAGCTTCCGTTTTTTACCAAACCTCGTTTCTTTTGACACTTACGACGGGCTCTATCTTCGCTTTTTATTGTTTGATTTGGGCTTATCCCAATATGATTACTTATTTAAGTATCAATATGAATGTCTCCACTATAACGAACCGGATTAAGTCGGAAATGATTCAAGAAATCAATGAGTTATATCAGGAAAATTGGAGTTTCGGAAAAAATTTACTTTATAAAAGATCAAAAATAAACGCTGACAGATTTCAGATAAAAATTGTGAGCCCATTTGAAACCGGTTATTTAGATAGCGTTAATTACAATAAACTGGAACAGTTAACAGAGTCTATTCTTAGTTCGGATGTTGGAGCAGTTTTTGAAAACGCGTATCAAAAACCTATTATAGGGGAGTTTATTATGAAAGAGACAACCGTGCTTTTGGTACTAGTTTTTAGTGTCGAAATCAACCGGGACCAGATAAGCAGTTTGAAAAAGGAAATCGGAGCGATTGTCAAAAACACTTTTAAAGTTAAGCTGTTCAGAAGCCATACCCAGGACATCAATTTCGGGGTGAGAAAACTGGTGGACATTGGCATAAAAGCCATCTCTCCTGCGGTTAATGATCCCACGACTTGTTTAAATTGCATAGACCAGATAGGGGAAATAGCAAAAGAATTGGCCTTGAGAGAATTTCCTTCAACGGCTTCAAGAACTTTGGAATCCAAAAAAATTCAAGTGAATGAATTTAATTTTGAAGAATTTATCGATTTTTGTTTCGATCAGATTTTTCAATGGGGAAAAGAGGACCCTACCGTGGTGAAAAGAATCATAAGAGCAATCAGGATTATTTTGCCTCTAGTTGAAAACCCGTTTAACTTGAAAATTTTAATTCAACAGGTTGAAGAGATGGATTTGCTTGAAATTTATAACTTGGCACAATACAAAAAAGGCAAACTAAAAATTTCTAAAGAAAAACTGATTACTCTCGAAATGGAATTGTACGGCTTTAGACAAAAAGCAAAATTGCAAATTAAAAAGCTGGCGCTAAAAGGAACATTGGATCATTACGAAACGAATCATTATTCCGATAATTTAGAAATTACAAGTGCTGAAATTGAAGCAATCAAATACCTCAAAGCTTACAACATATTTGATGAATTTATAAATGGGAATGGAAATGAATTAACATAAAAAAAATGCAATTTTATGTTTGCAGGTCATTTTTTAATTTTCGACAAGATTCTCAATCAAGTTCGGAATAAGCGACTCACACAATTTTACTGCATGAAAGCGGTTCTATGCCAATTTGATTACCGAATACGCGATCACAAACTGTAATTTCGTTGGGTTCGAAAACGATAGCTATGTTTTGGCATACTTTTTTTTAGCAAGGACAAGTTGTTATTTTTAACTCCTTTATGCTGACGTTATACTACCAAATTGTTAATCTGTCCTTTTTAGACAAAAACATTTTATCGCCTGGTTTTACGCCAAATGCTTCGTAAAAAGGGGTAGTATTCATTAATGGCCCATTGACACGCCAAGCCGGTGGGGAATGTGGGTTGTTGTTAATCCACAAACGCAGGAACTCATCTTTCATTTTCACTCTCCATATTTTAGCGACAGAGATAAAGAAGCGTTGGTCTGGAGTAAAACCGCCGATTTTTGTGGAATCCTGTCCTTCCTTGGTCATTTTAAAGGCATCATAAGCAACAGCTATTCCGGCAATATCTGCCGTGTTTTCGCCAACGGTCATGGCGCCATTAACATGTAAACTGTCCAAAACGGTATATGTGCCGTACATATCGATGACTTGTTGTATCCTTGATTTAAACTTTTTATAATCCTCTTTTGTCCACCAGTTTTTTAAGTTACCGTCCTTATCATATTGTGCGCCTTGGTCATCAAAAGTATGGGTTATTTCGTGGCCTATGACCATTCCAATGCCTCCATAGTTAAGTGCGTCATCCGCGGCATTATCAAAATAGGGGGCTTGTAAAATACCTGCCGGAAAGACAATCTCATTTGCGGTAGGATTATTATATGCCGTAACTGTTGAAGGTGTTGTAAACCATTCTGATTTATCGACAGGCTTGCCCAATTTAGCTAATTGACGTTGATAGGCAGCTGCTGAGGCCGACATGACGTTCTCAAAATAGCTGCCTCTAGCTATCTGCACATTGCTGTAATCTTTCCATTTGTCGGGATATCCTATTTTCTTCGTGATGGCAAACAGTTTTTCCTTCGCTTTTTGTTTTGTGCCTTGACTCATCCATTCCAACTTATCAATCCTTACAGCATAAGCCTTTTGCAGATTATTCACTAGGACCAACATACGTTTCTTGGCATCCTCCGAAAAATATTTCTTCACATACAATTGCCCCAGGGCTTCGCCCAAGTAACTGTCAACCGCACTAGCCATTTTTTCTCCACGCGATTTTTGGACAGCTTGACCGGAAAGCACCTTGGTGTACTCAAATGCGGCATCTACAAAAGTTTTACTTAAGTCATCTGCATATCTGCTTATGGAATTTGCTTTTAAGTACACTTTCCAGTCATTGATGGGAATGGTCTTTAAAAGCTTGTTAAGGGCGTCATAATAGGCTGGTTGGCCTACATCGATAGAATCAGTTTGTGCGCCTAAATTATTTAACAAATCGGCCCAGCCTATGTTTGGATGTCTTTTTACAAGATCTCGCACAGCCATCTTATTATAATTGGCTTGCACATCCCGAAGTTCAACTTTTGTTCTATGCGAAACGGCGAGTTGTTTGTCAATATCGTATACCAGATTGGCGTTCTTTTTGGCGTCTTTGGCGTTGCTGCCCGTATTTTGAAATAATGCGGCAAGATATTTTTTGTACGACTGCTGTATGGCAACAGTCGATGAATCTGATTTGAAATAATAGTCCCTGTCCGGCAAACCAATGCCCGATTGGTAAGCATGGGCAATGTTCATACTGCTGTTTTTATCGTCGGGTGAGACTCCAAAAGCTAAAACTGAAGTATTGTATACTTTTGCTTCGTTAGCCACAAAATTCATTAGAGACGGTATATCGCTTATAGATTCAATTTTGGCAAGCAGTGGTTTAAGGGGTTTGTAACCGCGTTTTTCGATTGTTATACTATCCATGCCCGACGCATAAAAATCACCCACCTTTTGTGCTGCGCTTCCCGCAGGATTCTTGCTTTG
>NZ_DATBVQ010000031.1:0-18062 GCF_036515215.1 Flavobacterium sp. | reverse complement strand
TTGCTTTTTGTCCTTCTTTGGTGGTATCGCCGCCAATCAATATTCGGTCTGGATTCAATAAATCTTGCACCGCCGTTCCTTCAGCCAAAAATTCCGGATTGGAAAGAATCTGAAACTGGACCCCATTTCCGGTATTGTCCAAAATGCTTTTGATGGCCTCGGCAGTTCTAACCGGCAACGTAGATTTTTCAACTACAATTTTATCATCTTTGGCGATTTTAGCAATTTGCCTGGCGCATAATTCAATATATTTCAGATCGGCTGCCATACCTTTTCCCTTTCCATAAGTTTTGGTAGGCGTATTCACTGATATGAAAATGATTTGAGCATCGTCGATGGCCTTGTTGACATCGGTGGAAAAAAACAGGTTTTTGCCTCTGGCTTCCTTAACAATCTCTGATAAACCCGGTTCGTAAATCGGAATATTATCAACGTTCTCATCATTCCAAGCCGCGATTCTTTCTTCGTTCAAGTCTACCACAGTAACTTGTATCTGCGGACATTTTTGCGCAATAATAGCCATAGTTGGTCCACCAACATATCCAGCCCCAATGCAACAAATTTTTGTAATTTTCATTCTCTTATTTTTTCTATTCGCTAATTTAACTCCTCTAGTTTAACAATTAATATCGTACATCATTCTTTTGTAATCATCCATCATTAACAATCCATCATTCATAACTTATAATTCATAATTAATTATTCACGCAAATTTTTCCAATACCACTCCACAGCCTCTTCCAGTCCCGCTTGTAAGGAAAATTTTGGCGCATAGCCCAACAATTCCTTCGCCTTATCAATACTGGCTAAAGAATGCGGAATATCCCCCGCTCTATTGGGACCGTACTCAATGGCAACATTCCCTATTTCGGGATCGTATTTCGATAAAAATTCCTTCAGGTAGCTTACCAAGTCATTCAATGTGTTTCTGTCCCCGTAGGCCGTATTGTAAACCGTATTCACGGCCAAATCGTTCTCGGTAGACATCGCCAATTCATTCATTTGAATGACATTATCAATATAGGTAAAATCGCGCGAGTAGTTCCCGTCCCCATTAATTACAGGGCTTTCATGTTGCATCAACTGCATCACAAATTTCGGTATCACTGCTGCGTAAGCGCCCTTAGGATCCTGTTTTCTACCAAAAACATTAAAATAACGCAAGCCAATAGTTTCCAATCCGTAGGTTTTGCTAAAAATATCAGCATACAACTCGTTTACATATTTGGTTATGGCGTATGGAGACAACGGTTTCCCTATGACTTCTTCTACTTTTGGCAATCCGACAGAATCTCCGTATGTAGACGAACTGGCGGCATACACGAAACGCTTTACCTTGGCATCCGTTGCAGCTACCAGCATATTTAAAAATCCTGAGACATTAACGTCATTGGTCGTAACCGGGTCATTGATGGATCGCGGAACAGACCCCAAAGCGGCTTGATGCAATACGTAATCCACTCCTTTGACTGCGTTACTGCAATCGGTTGCATTGCGTATGTCTCCTTCAATCAGACGAAAATTGGGATTATTTATGAAATCCTTTATATTGTGTCTGTGCCCGGTGGCGAAATTATCTAAACACACCACCTTATGCTCTTTTGATAAAAAATATTCGGTTAGATTAGAACCTATAAATCCTGCCCCTCCTGTGATTAGTATCGTACTTCCTGTTACTTCCTTCATCATTAGCTAATCTATTTATATGCTTAATATTTTGCGGACTTTTTTGACCGTTTTTTGAATAAATGTTTTGGCATCCCCTTCATCATCATACCCATTTGAATATGTCCCGTAGCCGTAACCGTAACCATAGCCATAGCCGTAACCGGTACCGTACTTGGCCTTATTCTCAAAGCCATTGAAAATAATGGACGCATTATTCAATTCGCCCCTTTTTATCCTATTGTTAAGCAAGGTGATCATTTCTTTCTTCGAAAAATTCTGTCTTACGATATATAATGTAACATCGGAATATTGAGACAGTTCTAATGCGTCTGACACCAGTCCCACCGGTGGTGTGTCCAAAATGATATAGTCATAGGTGTTCTTCAATTCTTCAATTAATTCGGCCATGGAATCTCCCATAATCAATTCCGACGGGTTGGGCGGTATCGGCCCTGACAGGATAACATCCAGATCTGGAATCTGGGTGTGATTAATGATTTCCTGCAGACTTTTTTGTCTGATCAGGTAATTTACGATTCCAACATCATTAGATAAATTAAATTCCTCGTACAGTTTAGGCTTCCTTAAATCCAGTCCGATAACAACCGTCTTTTTCCCGCTTAAAGCAAAAACAGTCGCTATGTTTATGCAACAGAATGTTTTTCCTTCCCCACTGACAGATGACGTAATCATCAGCGTTTTTGCACCATCTAGGTTTTTCTGCTTGTACAAATACTGTAATGAAGAACGGATAGCCCTGAAAGACTCTGACAAGGCCGACCTTGGCCTGTCAAAAACCGCCAATTCGGAGATTTCCTTGTTGAGACCAACAACCCCAATTAAAGGAATTTGTGTCAGTTTATTAATGTCATCAGTGTTCTGAATGGAATTATTGATAAAGAAAATAAAGAATACAAAAAGTAAAGGAAACAGAATACCAAGGAACAATGCCAATACATAATTCACTGAAGTCTTTGGGCCTACTAAACCTCCACCCACGTCTTTTGCAGGATCAATAAAATGGATGTCGGATAGATTTGCCGCTTTAACAATATCTGCCTCACTTCTTTTTTGAAGAAATGTGCTGTAGATGTTATCGCTTAAATCGTACTTCCGTTTTATCTTAATCAGTTCTTGCTGGTCATCCGGAAGGTCCTTAATGGTACTTTCAGTCTGACTAATCTTGCTGTTCACCGTTGCCAGGTCAAATTGCAATTCGGCTTTTGCGGAAGCAATATTAACCAATAATACATTTTTAATGGCTTCCATCTGATTGTCAAAATCCTTGAATATCTTATCGCTTTTTACGGCATAAGCCATTTCTGATCTTTGGGTGGAAAGCGAGATCAACTTTGAAACATTAACAACCACATTTGGGTCTTCAATTCCAGCTACTGATGGCGCCGGTAGTTTAGAATAATCTACGCTGTTTTTTAAATATGATTTCAACGAGTTGTAATAGGTGATCTTGCGGGTCACCTCGTCTCTCTTAACATCGAATTCCAGCATCTTATCCGAAAATTTCGCACCGCCCTGTTCTATGTCATAAATATTCTTGTCTTTCCTGAATGATTTCAATTCATTGCCGGTTTCTTTCAACTGCGATTCCATGGCAACCAAGGTGCTGTCAATAAACGAAATCGTGTTTGTCGCGAATTGGTTTTTGCTATCCAATTGCCTTTTAATCAGCATCTTTACGGTCGAATTCAGATATTCAACCATTCTTGCCTTGTTTGAACCTTGCATAGCTAGCGTAATGATCGAGCCCCCTTTGTCATCAGATCTCACATTTACACCTTTATAGCGAGCCACTGTGCCATTAAAATCATTAAACTGTACAAAATATTGGTTCCCCTTGTAGAAACCGGGCTCGTCATTTATTTGTAATTTCCAATTTAAAAAAGGGAGCGAAACTTGTTCTCCCACCTTGTATCTTTTGACAAAATCCCCGACTACAACTGAAGTGTTACTATAAGAATTATCTGAATAGTTAATTAGGGATACTGAGTTGGTCTCAAATGGCATCGTAATCTCATATTCCGTATCGCTCACAAAAGTGATTCCTATCTGCTTGCCGGCGATTTGCCCCTTGGATTTATCGATCTGCACATAAAAAGGAACCGCACCGTAAGCATCTTCCATATTATACTCTCCCTGAACCAGATAATCAATGTAATATTGCAACTTATCGACTACCAACTCATTGTGAGATCTTGACTGTATAGTGGTCGAAATGGTTTGTACTTGGTCAGAAGTGCCTCCCCAGTTGAAGACCAAACTGGTATTGGAAGTAAAAAGAGGGTTGCTTTCTTCCTTTACGGAAATAAGCGTTTCCATGCCATATATTTTCCCTTTACGAATGTTCACCTGATAGGCGATCGTAAAAGTGATGAGCAAACTCAACAAGAACCATTTCCAGTAGCTTCCGATTTTAATCAAAAACCCTTTAAAGTCAAAGCTTACCTGATTTTCAAAAATCGAAAAATCTTTTATATCTAACATTCTTTGATTTCTGTTTTAATTTTTAAATAGTAAAAAGAAGATTGTTGTCGCCAATGAGAACAATGTGGTAATGGTACCGAAGGATTCTATCCCCGTTTTACCCGTACCCCATGTTTTTTGTTTCAATGGTTTAACATAGACATAATCATTGGGTTGCAAATAGAAATAAGGCGAATTCATCACCTTTATATCCGTAAGATCCAGATCATGCATTTGGACCCCGGTAGGCGTTTTCCTGATGATTGTGACGGCTTTCCTATCGCCGGTTATGGTAATATCGCCAGCATTTGCGATAGCTTCCATAATAGATACATTCTCTTGGTACAAGGTTTTAGTTCCCGTACTCCCTATCTCCCCGTTAATGGTATATTTGAAACCGGCTAGTTTTACGATCACGAAAATATTAGCTTCCTTGTTAAAATAGTCGGCAAGCAATTGTTTCTCAATTTTTACTCTTACTTCATCCAAAGTAAAACCAATCACGTTTAAATCCCCTAAAACTGGCATTCTTATGTTACCATGGTCATCAACGGTAAAGCCCTCAAAATACAATCCCGATTCTGACTTTCCCGCTTCACCTTGATTTGTCGTATTGAAAATCGCCACCAGTTTCGGGTCGATCGCTTTGATGCTTACGCTCAACACGTCATTGGTTTGCAATCTGTATGGTTTTGCCATTACGGCAGAAATTGAGTTCTCCACTTCAGCACTATCCTTTTTTTGTAAATAAATTAAATCCTGAGTTGGAATACATGACGTAAGCACTAAGCTGATACTTATGAATAAAAAGAAAACGCACTTCTTCATCTTAATGTTTTAGGTAACAAATATAGCTTTTCATTTATTATATTAAAAGTTTAACAATTTATTAAGCGAATTAATTATTTTTAAACGACTTTTCAAACGGAACCCGCTGCAATATGCTTCGGCCTAAAGTAACTTCATCGGCATATTCCAATTCATCTCCTACGGCAATTCCTCGAGCAATTGTGGAAATAACAATATCTGCATCGGCAATTTGTTTGTAGATATAAAAATTGGTGGTATCCCCTTCCATCGTTGAGCTTAAAGCAAAAATCACTTCGTTGACGCTGCCCGATTTTACTTTTTCAACCAACGTGACAATTTTCAACTGACTCGGCCCCACTCCGTCAATGGGCGAAATCTTACCGCCCAAGACATGATAAATGCCCCGGTATTGCCCCGTGTTTTCAATAGCCATTACATCTCGAATATCTTCCACAACACAAACGATTTGGTGATTCCTGTTCTTATTGGAACAGATTTCGCAGACCGAGCTATCAGAAATATTATGACAATTCTCACAATACTTAATGTCCTCTCGCATGTTCATTAACGCTTGAGCCAAAAAACCAGTTTGCTCTTTGGGCTGTTTCAATAAATGCAACACCAATCGCAAGGCGGTTCTTTTACCTATTCCCGGCAATTGGGCTATTTCATTAACCGCTTTTTCTATTAATTTTGATGAAAATTCCATAACTGCAAATGTAGCAATTTGTTTATTTGTTTGCTTCGTTAAATGCCTAATCCCTAACTTAAAACAGCTCTTTTTTAAATTTCTGAATCAAGAAATATCCGATTAAACAAAAAATTGTATTTTGGCCGCACTAAATCGACAAAATGACTCCATTCGCCATACTCTCCCTTATCGTAGTTTATTTCGGGATATTATTTACAATTTCCCATTTCACCAGTAAAAAAGACAGCGGAAACGATGCTTTTTTTAAAGCCAATAAGAATTCGAAGTGGTACTTGGTCGCTTTTGGAATGATTGGAACGGCGCTTTCTGGCGTGACTTTCATTTCGGTACCTGGAGAAGTGGGGGCGCCAAGCGGAGAACAATTCAAATACTTCCAGTTTGTGCTGGGAAACGCAATTGGGTTTATCCTTATTGCCAAAGTCCTGTTGCCATTGTATTATCGAATGAATTTGACTTCAATTTATGGCTATATAGAACGTCGATTGGGGACTTACTCCTACAAAACTGCTGCCACGATATTCCTGATAAGCAGAACTATCGGTTCCGCCTTCAGGCTTTATCTGGTTGTGATTGTCCTGCAGCGTTATGTTTTTGATTTTTACGGTATCCCCTTTGCCGCGACCGTCCTGATTTCATTGGCCTTAATTTTCGCCTACACTTATCGTGGCGGTTTAAAAACCATTATCATTACGGACACTTTGCAAACCTTTTTCTTAGTCACTTCGGTCTTCATGACCATCTATTTCATATGCCGAAGTATGGACCTGAATGTAATTGAAGCGTTTTCAGCCGTCAAAAACAGCAATTATTCGAAAATATTTTTCTTTGAAGATTTTATTTCCAGCAAATTCCACTTTGTAAAACAAATATTGGGAGGGATATTTGTCACGATTGCCATGGTAGGATTAGACCAGGACCTGATGCAAAAGAACCTGAGCTGCGCGACCATTGGCGAAGCCCAAAAAAACATGTTTACCTTCACGGGCATATTTGTGATGATCAACATCTTCTTTCTTAGTGTTGGCGCCTTGCTTTATATCTATGCCGGTAAAAATGGTATCGAAGTCCCTACAGATTTGGTTACGGGAAAACCGAGAACTGACTTGCTATTTCCTGAAATTGCTTTTCATCACCTAACCCTAATTCCATCTGTAGTTTTCCTATTAGGATTAACAGCTGCAACATTTGCTACTACTGATTCAGCACTTACTGCACTTACGACTTCATTCTGTGTTGACTTCTTAGCAATGGATAAAACTGAAAATGCAAATAAAACCAACGCTGTCAAAACAAGACATTTTGTTCATCTTGTTTTCTGTTTTTTAATGTTTCTGGTGATTGTATTTTTTAACGTCATCAATGACAGCTCCGTTGTGGGAATGATATTTAGAGTAGCTTCCTACACCTATGGACCATTATTGGGGTTGTACTGTTTTGGACTTTTCATGAAATCAAAAAAGGTCAGAGATAAATTTGTACCATTAATATGCCTATTGTCTCCAGCACTAACCTTTTTGATTAGCGAAAATTCGAAAACATTGTTTTTCGGATACGTTTTTGACAATGAGCTCATTATTATCAACGGTCTAATCACCTTTATTGGTTTGCTGGTGATTAGCAAACCAACCTCCGAGAAAATGAGTTTCTAGATTTTTAGCCTGATAGAAGTGTAAATCCTTTTCCTTTTTTTCTTAAAAAAGGAAAAGATTGAAACGGATA
This sequence comes from Flavobacterium sp., assembly GCF_036515215.1. Classification (GTDB taxonomy): domain Bacteria; phylum Bacteroidota; class Bacteroidia; order Flavobacteriales; family Flavobacteriaceae; genus Flavobacterium. The sequence continues at coordinate 10,672 of NZ_DATBVQ010000031.1, read as the reverse complement.
GCAGGAATTAGCTCCCGAAAAAATTAATACCTATTAGTAGTCAACAACACTAATGTGCATGCCACCTCTGCCTTGATATTGTTTAATTCCAAAAGCTGGTATAACTCAGGGTTTTCGGTTCCAGGATTAAAAATCACACGCTTTGGTTTAGCTTCCACTATATAATTGTAATAGTCGCGTTGACGCGCCGGATTTAAATATAAGGTGATCGTGTCAATGTTAGATAAAGGAATTGCTTTAGTTTTGATTTTTATTCCCGCCACTTCCCCAGCATTCTGACCAATTGCCAATACCGAATGCCCTTTATCCACAAGCATTTCTATTGCTTTGCATGCGTATCGTTCGGGTTTTGTGGTAGCTCCTAAAACTACCGTTTTTTTATTTTTCATTTTCTGAATTATTATTTTTTGCAAAAGTAATAAAATACTATAGCCCCTTTTCATTTTTAATCAATATCTTTCGTTTTCAATTGGTAACATAAAAAGCTGGAATCATTTTAATTATAACATTTTATTAATATTTGACGTGCTGTTTACATTACTCAATCTCCTAATTTCGCAAAAAAACATGGAACTTTTTATTTATTTATTTGCCGCTCTGTTCTCCGTTTTGAACCCAATAGGGACTGTTCCCATTTTTGTGGGACTTACGATGGACGATGATAAAAAAGAGCGCTCCCGCATTTCATTATGGACGGCCATAAACGTTTTTCTCATCTTGGTAATCTCTTTCTTTTTCGGTGAATATGTTTTGTCTTTCTTCGGAATTAGCATTGAGGCGCTCCGTATTGCGGGTGGTATTATTATCGCCACGTCGGGATTTTCGCTACTTACAGGGAATTTTAACAAGAAAAGAGGCGTAAGTAAAGAGGTGGAGGACGATGCCCAAAGAAGAAATGACATTGCTTTAACGCCTCTGGCTATTCCGATGTTGGCCGGTCCCGGATCAATCTCCTTATTGATTGCCTTTTACCATGAACACCACGAAATGCTAGAAATTGTCATTTCGGTTTTAGCTATTCTAGCCGTTGCCGTTGCCATTTTTATTACCCTAAGAAGTGCTCATTATTTGGCTAAAATATTAGGGGCTTCAGGAATTGTGGCCATTTCAAGAATCGTGGGCTTTATTGTGATTGCAATTGGGGTACAATATATTATTAGCTCGATAATAACGATAGTTCAAACTAATTTAATGTAAAAAACATTGTCGCAAAAAAAAGACCTTCATTTCTGAAGGTCTTTTTTTTATGCTTTTGGAAGGAAAATCTCCGCCATCATGCATCGGGCGCTTCCGCCGCCGCATGCTTCTATAGTATCTAGACTTGAACTAAGTATCGTAGCATGTTTCTCTAACTGCCCTATTTGTTTAGCAGTCAAACTCTGATGTGCAGCCGTGCTCATCACCAAATATCTTTTATCTCCAGCCCCACGCACTTCCAACATATTCCCGGCAAAATTATTGACTTGGTCCTCTGTGATTAAAATGATTTCTTTGTTGTCCTTTTTCAGATTGTCCAAAACCATTTTGCGCTCCTTTTTGTCATCTATGCAATCTGCACAAATTACGGCAAAGGTTTCGCCTAAACACATCATCACATTGGTATGATAGATTAATTTTCTTTCACCATTTACCGTTTGAAAAGCTTCGAACAGTACCGGAGCATAATCGAAATCCTCACAGAATTCTATAAAAAGTTCCTCGTCAGCTCTGGGTGACATGGCGCAGTATGCTTTCTCATTCGCTCTATCAAGAAGCAGACTACCTGTACCTTCAAGGAAGAACCCATCGTCTTCCGCTTCAGTATAGTCAACAATGTTTTCTATTTTAAATCCTTTCTCTTCTAACATATCCAAGATTTCCTCACGCCGTTCTTCACGACGGTTCTTGGCAAACATAGGATATAAAGCTACGTCGGCGTTTTCATGGAATGAAATCCAATTATTAGGAAAGATGCTATCTGGCGTATCCGGATTCAAGGTGTCATCCACCACTGTTACATCAACACCTACAGCCGTTAGTTTTTCAACAAAAGCATCAAATTCTTGTTGTGCTTTTGCATTTACGGTAGCCGGCAAAAGGCCATCCAACACTTTTTGATAATAATTGTTTACCGCCGTCTGTTCGTTCATTCTAAACGCAACTGGGCGAATCATTAATATGGAGTTTGTCGTTTGTTTCATGTTTTCTTTATTATTTGTTTTTTGCGGTATAAAATTAATCTCTAATCAACGGCAAAGTGGAGCATCGTAATAAACCTTCTTGCTTAGAAATCTCGGCATAAGGAATCTCCTCTACTGTGAATCCCTTTGCACGCAACCAATTGTTTAACCTAGTGAAGTTTTTCTCGGAAACCACCACATTGGAATCAATAGAAAAAATATTTGAATTCATTTTATACATTTCTTCCCTTGTGATATGAAATAAATTTTCTTCCCCAAAAAGATCCATCAAATAGATATAGTCTGCTTCTTCACGAAACCCATTTTTATATATAATCGCCTTATCAGTACCCACCGGTTGAAAACAACAATCCAGATGCAAGGCATTGTCCCTTGCTTCAATTTTGGATTTAACCAAATCAAATTCTTTAACAATTTTATTTGGAAATAAATCTTTAATAAACTGCACTCCCTGTAAATTTGTTCTGGCCGTAATATAAGACGCATAATCACTTCCTTTATAGGTACCAATAAAAATATGGTCGTCCCAAAGCATAACATCACCACCCTCAATATGAACTTCTTCAGGGGGTCTGACCACTTTTACAGGGTCAATTTGATCAATCACATATTGGATTGCATCTAACTCCCCTTTGCGTTCAGGCAAAATATTCGATTTAATAAATATCCCATCAACGACAAAGCCTATATCTCTGGTAAATATCTGATTGTAATTCTCAATTAATTCCGGTCTAAAAACAGTTACATCATATTTCTGGAGCACTTTATTAAACGCCTCCATTTCAATGACCATGTCTTTTTCCAACGGATAGGTTCCTGCTAAAATATGTTCCAGTGATTTCGGATCATAGGCTTCATCAACAGAAGGAGTTGGACCATTATTAACCGCAGTTCCCAACACTACAGCTCTCAACCTTGAAGTCTCGTTATTTACTTTTAATTCTAGCATATATTTATATAAAATTTAGAGCAAAGATAAAAAAAAAGCTTCACCAGTTAGTGAAGCTTTTTAATTCCGTTTTTTTTATTCAGGCTTCTTAAAATCCCTTAAGGTAGCGCCTGTATATATTTGTCTTGGCCTTCCAATTGGCTCTTTATTTTCACGCATCTCTTTCCATTGTGCAATCCAGCCCGGTAAACGTCCTATGGCGAACATCACGGTAAACATATCAGTAGGAATACCTAATGCACGGTAAATGATTCCAGAATAGAAATCTACGTTTGGATATAAATTTCTAGATTTGAAATATTCATCTTCCAACGCCGCTTCCTCTAATTTTTTGGCTATAGCCAAAATAGGATCATCGACTCCCAAAGTTTCTAAAACCTCATTTGCGGCTTTCTTTATGATTTGCGCTCTTGGATCGAAACTTTTGTAAACTCTATGTCCAAATCCCATTAAGCGGAATGGATCATTTTTATCTTTGGCTTTAGCCATATACACATCCGTATCCCCACCATTCTTGTGAATTTCTTCCAACATTTCAAGAACGGCCTGATTCGCACCACCATGAAGAGGTCCCCAAAGTGCAGAAACACCCGCAGATATAGATGCAAATAACCCAGCATGAGAAGAACCCACCATTCTAACCGTTGAAGTGGAGCAATTTTGCTCATGATCAGCATGAAGAATGAATAATTTATCCAAAGCATCAATTACTATTGGGCTTGCTTTATAAGGCTCCGTTGGTAACTTGAACATTAAGTCCATGAAGTTTTCGACATAACCTTTGGTATTATCGTAATAATTCAAAGGATAACCCATACTTTTTCTGTAGGTCCATGTTGCAATAACCAAGAATTTACCCATAGTCTTACAAACGGCCTGATACATTTCCTTTTCGTTGTCAACATTTACCGATTTAGGGTTAAACGCTGTCAAAGCACTAGTCAAAGCAGCCAAAACACCCATCGGATGTGCTGTTCTAGGAAAACCATCAATGATGCTTTTCATTTCTTCATTGACTAACGTATATTTTCTAATATCAACTTCAAATTGTTTCAATTGAGCTGCTGTTGGCAATTCCCCAAATATCAAAAGAAATGAAACTTCCAAAAAATCAGCTTTGTCGGCCAAGTCTTCAATTGAATATCCTCTGTAACGCAAAATCCCAAGCTCTCCATCCAAGAATGTAATTTTACTGGTACAAGAACCTGAATTTTTATACCCTGGGTCAAGAGTGATTACCCCAGTTAAATCTCTTAATTGTTTAATATCGATAGCCTCTTCGTTTTCGCTTCCTTTAATTATTGGAAACTCATATTTCTTACCATCAATTTCTATTGTAGCTGTTTTTGACATAATATTTTGCAAATAAATCTTTATATTTAATAATTTACCAAATCTAAGGATAATAAGATGAATTAAAAAGAGAAATTGTCACTGATATTGTTAAATTCAATAAAAAAGCCATTCGTTTGACGCGAATGGCTTTTTAAAATATAAAATTGAAATATTATTTTATTTTAAAGGCATTTTTACCCGGAAAATAAGCAGTTTCTCCCAATTCTTCTTCTATTCTTAGCAATTGGTTGTATTTTGCCATACGATCGGAACGAGACGCTGAACCTGTCTTAATTTGTCCACAGTTCAAAGCAACTGCTAAATCAGCAATCGTGTTGTCCTCTGTCTCTCCTGAACGGTGTGACATTACTGAAGTATAGCCCGCATTTTTAGCCATGTTTACAGCCGCGATTGTTTCGGTCAGGGTACCAATTTGGTTTACTTTGATTAGAATAGAATTTGCGATTCCTTTTTCTATACCGGTAGATAAACGTTTTACGTTTGTAACAAACAAATCATCTCCTACCAATTGTACTTTATCGCCAATTTTTTCGGTCAACAATTTCCATCCATCCCAGTCATTTTCGTCCATACCGTCTTCAATGGAGATAATTGGATATTTAGCGGCCAATTCAGCTAGATAGTCCACTTGTTCAGCGGAAGATCTTATTTTACCCGTTACTCCTTCAAATTTAGAGTAATCGTACTTTCCGTTCACATAAAATTCTGCAGCAGCACAATCAAGAGCAATCATAATTTCGTCTCCAAAAGTATATCCTGCAATCTCTACGGCTTTTTTGATCGTATCTAATGCATCCTCTGTTCCACCGGCTAAATTTGGTGCAAAGCCACCTTCATCACCTACTGCAGTTGAAAGTCCTCTATCATGTAATACTTTTTTAAGGCTATGAAAAATTTCGGTTCCCATTTGCATTGCTTGAGTAAAAGAAGTCGCTTTTACGGGAAAAATCATAAATTCCTGAAATGCGATTGGCGCATCGGAATGGGATCCTCCGTTGATGATATTCATCATTGGAACAGGTAATGTGTTTGCAGAAACTCCACCCACGTATCTGTATAATGGCAGACCTAACTCATTAGCGGCAGCTTTTGCAACAGCTAGAGAAACGCCTAAAATTGCATTTGCCCCTAAATTTGACTTGTTCGGAGTACCGTCCAACTCAATCATCGTTTGATCGATTAAATTTTGTTCGAAAACCGACGTTCCCAACAATTCTTCAGCAATAACGGTATTAACATTTTTCACCGCATTCAAAACTCCTTTTCCCAAAAAGGCTTTTCCTCCGTCACGTAATTCTACAGCCTCATGTTCTCCAGTTGAAGCTCCAGATGGGACTGCCGCTCTTCCCAAAACTCCATTTTCCGTAACTACATCTACTTCAATAGTAGGGTTTCCTCTCGAATCGAAAATTTGTCTTGCGTGAATTTTGATAATAATACTCATACTACTTTATTTAAAATTTTAATACTACAAATATATCCTATCTTTTTAAATGATATTATTAAAATAATGAATGTTATTAACGAAAACGTTATAATTCTTTTTTAAAAACAAAGAATTGGCATCTTTTACATAAAACAGGTTAACAGTTCCCGTTTTTTATTGAAAAATCGAGTCAAACTCGCGACAATGAAATACAGCCGCTAAATCAGGGCCAATTATATTTTTAACAATAAATCAACATCATAATTATCTTATTACCAGTTAATTACCGTAAATTTATATGAATAAAAACTATTCCAAACTGTTTTTACAAGATAATTTTTCATTTAAAAAAAAATGAGATGGGAACACTAAATAATCCGAATAATTCAACTCAAATAGTCCAATTATTAAAGAGTCATTCCACGCCATTGGAAAATTTAAAAGATCTAGATCCTCTGATGGACTACATAGGAGATGCCAGATACGTGCTGCTTGGCGAAGCGTCTCATGGAACACACGAATACTATACTTGGAGAGCAAAAATAACGCAACGCCTAATACAAGAAAAAGGATTCTCATTTGTGGGAGTGGAAGGAGATTGGCCAGATTGTTATCGCTTAAATCGATACGCTAAGGGCTACCTGAATTCAGGAAGGGACATTTACGGTGTTATGAATGAATTTAAAAGATGGCCTACTTGGATGTGGGCCAATTGGGAAACGGCAGCATTTATAGATTGGCTGAAAGCGCACAATGCGAAATTGGCCGCCGATAAACGAATCGGGTTTTACGGACTGGACGTTTACAGTTTTAGCGAATCAATGAATTCGATCATTCAATATCTAGAAAAAAATGATCCCAAAGCATTGGAAGTCGCAAAAACAGCTATGGAATGTTTTGAGCCTTACTCCAAAGACGAAGGCCAATCCTACGCTAGAGCTTCTGCATTTGTTCCGGTATTATGCGAAAAAGAAATCCTTACCATGCTTACCGAAATCCGAAAAAATGTGCCTAACTACAATTCGGATGCTGAAAACGTAATGAGTACGGAGCAAAATGCATTCATAGCGAGAAATGCAGAAAAATATTACCGCGCAATGATAAAAAGAGGTTCAGCCTCTTGGAATATCCGCGATGAGCACATGGTTTCCACTATAGAAAGACTCTTGAAATTTCATGGCGAGGAATCGAAAGTGATCGTATGGGAACACAATACTCACATTGGCGACGCGCGAGCTACCGATATGGCGTCAGAAGGAATGGTAAATGTGGGGCAATTGCTGAAAGAGGAATATGCCACTGATGGAGTAATAGCTGTAGGTTTTGGTTCATACAAAGGAAGCGTGGTAGCAGGACGAAACTGGGGAGATGAAATGAGAAAAATAAAAGTCCCCGAGGCGGTGGAAGGAAGTTGGGAGCATGCATTTCATCTTGCCAGCAATGACCAAAATAGGTTATTGTTAATGAATACCGTACGAGAAGAAAAAAGCCTTTCTGACTACATCGGGCATCGAGCAATAGGGGTGGTATACAATCCGGAGCACGAAAGATACGGAAACTACGTTCCAACGATACTACCAAAGAGATATGATGCTTTTATTTATATTGATGAAACGACCGCATTACATCCGTTGCACATTCAACCGGAAGGCAACCAAATCCCCGAAACTTATCCTTTTGGAATGTAATTGAAAACAACTTCATAAAAAAAGGGTCTGACTTTATTAAAAAATCAGACCTAAATATTTTAAGTTCTTGGGCTTTGGAGCGACAACTGTTATCTATCCTTTTATGTTTTCAATGAATTGATCAAACAAATACGACGAATCGTGAGGTCCTGGACTTGCTTCCGGATGGTACTGAACGGAGAAACAATTTTTATTTTTCATGCGCATCCCGGCAACTGTTCCATCGTTAAGATGAAGATGTGTAATCTCTAGGTCTGGATTATTGTCCAATTCTTCTTTGTTTACAGCAAAACCATGATTTTGAGAAGTAATTTCACCTTTTCCTGTAATTATATTTTTTACAGGATGATTTATTCCTCTATGTCCATTAAACATCTTATAAGTTGAAACCCCGTTTGCCAAACCAATTACTTGATGCCCCAAACAGATTCCGAATAATGGTTTATTATTTTCGAGTATTTCTTTTGCTACTTGAATCGCACTTGCAAGTGGCTCAGGGTCACCGGGCCCGTTTGACAAGAAATAACCGTCTGGGTTAAACTCAGTCATATCTTGATAAGATGAATCGAAAGGGAATACTTTAATATAACAGTCTCTTTTTGCTAGATTACGCAGGATATTTGTCTTGATACCTAAATCTAAAGCAGAAATCTTATACGCTGCATTTTCGTCTCCATAAAAATAAGGTTCTTTGGTAGACACTTTTGATGCTAATTCCAATCCCTTCATGTCTGGCACGTTTGCCAGTGCTGCTTTTAATTCCTCAACAGAAGAACCGTCCGTACAGATAACGGCATTCATTGCGCCATTATCCCTTATGTAACTAACCAAGGCCCTTGTGTCTACATCAGAGATACAGATTAGGTTTTCTTTGATAAAATAATCCTCTAAACTTTCTGATGCGTCGGCACGAGAATAATTAAAACTAAAGTTTTTACAAACCAATCCGGATATTTTAATCCCAGATGATTCGACTTCTTTTTCATTGACACCATAATTCCCAATATGCGCATTGGTAGCTACCATTATTTGTCCAAAGTAAGAAGGGTCTGTAAAAATTTCTTGATAACCGGTCATCCCTGTATTGAAACAAACTTCCCCGAAAGTGGTTCCCCTGATTCCAATTGATTTCCCGTGAAAAATGGTTCCATCACTTAATAAAAGTATGGCGCTTTGTCTTGTTGTATATTTCATTTGTAGTTAAATATTGTGCAAATTTAATTCTTTAATGCAATGGAAACAAACTTTTGAAATTTATTATGAAAATTATAAGTGCTAAACCAGCCCTGATGGCAGCGGTATCCTTTTACTTTATTCTTTATAAAGTAAAAGATAGAGCGAACAGCAGGAACTCAGGCGAATAAGACCACAATAGTTTTGCTTCCAAAAAAGCAAAAAAAAAGGATAAACTATAAATAGCTTATCCTTGATTCTTATTGAATGATTATTTTCATAACTATTCAGCAGCGTCAGTAGTTGTTTCTGTTTCGGCAGCTGGAGCTTCAGTAGCTTCGTCTGCTTTCTTAGCTTTACCACCACGACGGCTTTTTGCTTTTTTAACTTCTTTTTTACCACCATTGTAAAGTTCATTGAAATCTACAAGTTCGATCATTGCCATATCAGCATTATCTCCTAAACGATTTCCAACTTTAATGATACGAGTGTATCCACCTGGACGGTCACCTACTTTAGCAGCTACGTCTCTGAACAAGTCAGTTACCGCATATTTGCTACGTAAGTAAGCGAAACAAATACGACGATTGTGAGTCGTATCAGTTTTTGATTTTGTTATTAAAGGCTCAACGAATTGTTTAAGCGCTTTTGCTTTAGCAACAGTAGTATTAATACGTTTGTGCTCTATAAGAGAACAAGCCATATTAGCTAACATAGATTTTCTATGTGCAGTCTGTCTGCTAAGGTGATTGAATTTTTTTCCGTGTCTCATGACCAATTTATTTTAACTTCATCTTGCTACAATCCATTATGGAGAGCAAAATATGAAGTAAATTATTCTTTATCTAGTTTGTATTTTGCTAAATCCATTCCGAAGTTTAAATTCTTAATTGCAACCAGTTCATCTAGTTCCGTTAAAGATTTTTTACCGAAATTACGGAATTTCATTAGGTCATTTTTATTGAACGATACTAAATCACCAAGTGTATCAACTTCAGCCGCTTTCAAACAATTTAATGCTCTTACAGACAGATCCATATCAACAAGCTTAGTTTTAAGCAATTGTCTCATATGCAATGATTCCTCATCATACGATTCTGTTTGTGCGATTTCATCAGCCTCAAGTGTAATTCTTTCGTCAGAGAACAACATGAAATGGTGAATTAAAACCTTGGCAGCTTCTGTAAGCGCATCTTTTGGATTGATCGAACCATCCGTTTTTATTTCAAAAACTAATTTTTCGTAATCTGTTTTTTGCTCTACACGGAAGTTTTCAATTGCATACTTCACATTTTTTACCGGAGTAAAAATTGAGTCAGTAAAAATGGTTCCAATTGCAGCATTCTGTTTTTTGTTCTCTTCAGCAGGAACATATCCTCTACCTTTTTCGATCGTTAAATCGAAGTTCAGTTTGATTTTTGGATCAAGATTACAGATAACAAGTTCTGGATTCAAAACTTGGAAACCTGAAATAAATTTTTGAAAATCACCAGCTGTCAATTGATCTTTACCTGAAACAGAAATAGTAACTGCTTCATTATCTATATCTTCAATTTGACGTTTGAAACGTACTTGTTTAAGATTAAGAATAATTTCGGTAACGTCCTCAACAACTCCTGAGATAGTAGAAAACTCATGATCTACACCTTCTATGCGGACAGATGTAATTGCATAACCTTCTAATGCTGAAAGCAAAACTCTTCTAAGTGCATTACCAACGGTCAATCCGTATCCTGGTTCTAAAGGTCTGAATTCAAACTTACCTTCAAAATCGGTTGAATCGATCATGATAACTTTATCGGGCTTCTGAAAATTAAATATTGCCATAAATTTCGACTAAGTCAATTATTATTTGTTGTACAACTCTACGATTAATTGTTCTTTAATGTTTTCTGGGATT
>NZ_DATBVQ010000030.1:0-21664 GCF_036515215.1 Flavobacterium sp. | reverse complement strand
CTTTTGAGCTGCATTTTTATAGGATATTTACAATTTCAATATACGGTATTTGGTACGCATTACGGCTTGGCCACTTTGATTCCCACAGCAATTGGATTCTTTTGCGCCTACTACTTTGACAATAAAAGCATCTTATCTATTGCCATCACTGGTTTAGCCGCATACATAGGTTTATCTGTAAGTCCGCAAGCGTTACTCAACAATGATTTTCACCAAACCAAGTCCTTGAGTTACTCCGCCATTGGACTGGGCGTTGTGTTGGTTGTCTGGTCCATTTATAGCGCCAAAATTGACCTTAAAAAACATTTCAATTTAGTCTTCCTGACTTTTGCTTTACATCTAATCAGTATTTCCTGTATCAATAACTTATTCGAACCTTACTGGGGAATATTTATCGTTCTATTGGCAGCTTCGTCTTATTATTTTTATACAATTAGTTACCAAATTAAATCAATATCCTTATTCGTGTTCGCCGTTTTGTATGCCTATTTTGGACTTAATTTCCTTTTGTTCAAAATCATTGGGTTAATTGACCTTGAAGATATAATGGTGCCGTTCTCTTTTTTAGTGCCTTTTTACTTTATCGGTTCTATTATTTTATTTATCCGTCTCATTAAAAAATTCAATAAAAACATAGCTGATGATAGTATACGATAAAACAGAATTAGAGAATGTATTTCTGGTGGAACAAGCGCATTTTTTAGAGTCAGCGGGTTTTATATCCAAAGAACAATCTGATTTGATTACAAAGAAATTAACCACGCTCAAAAGCCAGAACAATATACTGATTCGAGCAGGTTTTTTCTTGCTGGGCTGTTTTTTATATTCTTCCATTTGCGGCTTTATATCGTTAATTAGTCCAGAATCAATAATTGAAAATTATAAGGTGGTGTTTTATGTTTACGCACTAATAGGTTTTGCGGGGACAGAACTTTTGGCCAGACAAAAATATTACGGCCATGGCCTTGACGATGCCTTTGCACTTGGGGCACAATTAACATTGGCTATAGCTGTAGGTCTTTCAACAGAAGGAAACGGGCTACCGATTGCCTTAATAATAACGATAACTTCACTGCTGTGCTATCTCCGATATGTACATGTATCACTGGCACTGCTGTTTTGTCTGGCAACCACCGCAAGCTTGGTTTATACCCTGTTTGAGTTTGGTACCACAGGAAAAACCATTCTGTCGTTTGTAACGATGTTGTTTTCTGCAGGAATCTATTTTTTCAGTAAAATAATCCTTCAAAATTTAAAATCCCCGTATTATCACAAGGGGATTTTGTTAGCCAATAGCTTTGGCATTGTTCTGTTTTACCTATCGGGAAATTATCTTGTAGTACGAGAACTTTCTGTTGCACTACTTGGTGTAGAGGTTGCTCCAAACAGCGATATTTCGTTTGCGCTGTTCTTCTATGCGTTTACATTTATTGTTCCCATAGGCTATCTGGTGTATTCTTTGATTAAAAAAGACCGCCCAATGCTTTGGATAGGTTCACTGGCACTGGCATTTTCTATTTACACCATTCGCTTTTATTATGCCGTTTTACCCCTAGAAACCTTCTTGACAATAGCAGGATTGGTATTATTCGCTTTTACTTATTTTGCTATAAAAAAATTAAAACACAAGGAAACTGGGATCACATTCTGTCCTGATAGTTTTACCAATGTCAATGCTCTTATGAATGCTGAAGCACTGATCGCTTCGCAGCTCGGCCTGAAACCGGAAACTATTCAGAAATCCAATATGGAATTTGGAGGTGGTGATTTTAGTGGAGGCGGTTCCGGAGGAGAATTTTAAAAAAAAACCGCAAATTCGGCAATCCTTAAATTGCGAATTTGTGGCAAAATTTTTTATGCCCGAAGCGGAAACTTACACTTTACTCTGAAGTGCAGCAGCATCTATGTCGCTGTGCGAAACGTTATAAACCGCTTTTCCTTCCTTGATCAATATTAATTGTGGGGATTGATGCTGCACCCCAAAACGGTTCGCAATTTCGTTAGAAACATCGCGATGCGCTATTAAATCTAAAAAATAAGGCGTAACTTTATCTGAGAAGTTAAACTCATTTTCAAACTGTTTCAATGCCATTCTGCTCACACTGCAGCGTGTACTGTGCTTGAAAATCGCCACCGGTTTCTCGTTTGAAAGTGCGATGATTTCATTCAACTGTCCCAAATCAGTTAAGTCGTTCCAGCTCATTTTAGCTGCATCGTCATTCTGGTTCTCTGAACCACTAAAAATATTTTTAAAAAAACTCATGTTTTGTCTTTAATTAGGTCAATTTGACTAGTTTATATGATAATAATCATGATTTATAAGACATTTTGTCCATAAATTTATCTTGGAATATATCTTGATTATTATTCTGCAAATATAAAACAATTGAGCAATAAAAATCGACGATACAAATTTACCAACTGACAGGTCACGACATGTCACTAAAAACTGTAAAATCATGAACATAAATAAATTTACCATAAAATCACAGGAAGCTATCCAGTTTTCGCAACAGCTGGCTCAAGGTTTTGGCCAGCAACAAATAGAAAACGAACACATTTTCAAAGCTATTTTTGATGTGGATGAAAATGTGGCCCCTTTTATTTTAAAGAAATTGAATGTCAATGTGCCTCTTTTCCTTCAGATCCTGGATAGCACCATCCAGAGTTTTCCTAAAGTTAGCGGTGGCGAGATTATGCTTTCCAGAACGGCAAATTCCACGTTAACGGAAGCCGAAATTATTGCCAAGAAAATGAATGATGAATTTGTTTCCATTGAGCATTTGATATTGGCCATATTTGCCTCCAAAAGTAAAGTGGCACAGATACTAAAAGACCAGGGAGTTACTGAGAAGGGTTTGAAAGCCGCTATCGAGGAGTTGAGGAAAGGGGAAAGAGTAACCTCTGCCTCGGCCGAAGAAACCTACAATTCACTTAATAAATATGCGAAAAACCTTAACGAACTAGCCAGAAACGGAAAATTAGACCCCGTTATTGGCCGTGACGAAGAAATACGGCGCGTACTGCAAATATTGACGCGTAGGACCAAAAACAACCCGATGCTCGTGGGAGAACCTGGAGTGGGTAAAACGGCTATAGCAGAAGGATTGGCGCACAGAATCGTTGATGGCGATGTGCCTGAAAACCTGAAAAACAAAATCGTGTTTTCCCTTGATATGGGAGCCCTTATTGCTGGGGCAAAATACAAAGGGGAATTCGAAGAGCGCCTAAAAGCAGTCGTAAAAGAAGTGACCTCCGCTGAAGGTGATATTGTGTTGTTCATTGACGAAATCCATACTCTGGTAGGTGCTGGTGGTGGCGAAGGCGCGATGGACGCGGCCAATATCCTGAAACCGGCTTTGGCTCGTGGGGAGTTACGGGCCATTGGCGCGACAACCTTGGATGAATACCAAAAATATTTCGAGAAAGACAAAGCGCTCGAAAGACGTTTCCAAAAGATCATGATCGAAGAACCGGATACCGAAAGCGCCATTTCCATTTTGCGGGGTATAAAAGATAAATACGAGACACACCACAAAGTACAAATAAAAGACGAAGCCATTATTGCGGCTGTCGAACTGTCCCAACGCTACATAACGAATCGTTTCCTTCCGGACAAAGCAATCGATTTGATGGACGAGGCAGCTTCCAAAATCCGCATGGAAATCAATTCAAAACCGGAAGAACTCGATGTCTTGGACAGAAAGGTAATGCAGTTGGAAATTGAAATCGAAGCCATCAAAAGAGAGAAAGACGAGAGCAAGCTCAAAGTTTTGGGAATGGATTTGGCTAATCTAAAAGAGGACCGTAATAAAATTTATGCCAAATGGAAATCGGAGAAAGACGTGGTTGATAACATTCAGGCCATCAAAACCGAAATTGAAGATTATAAGTACGAAGCGGAACGTGCGGAACGCGAAGGCGATTACGGGAAAGTGGCGGAAATTCGTTACGGGAAAATCAAAGAAGCGCAAGAAAGATTGGATGCGTTTCAAAAACAACTGGCCGAAGATCAAACAGAAGGCACTTCGTTGATAAAAGAAGAGGTTACCCGTGAAGACATTGCCGAGGTGGTAGCCAAATGGACTGGAATACCGGTTATGAAAATGTTGCAGGGAGAACGCGAAAAACTGTTGCATCTGGAAGAAGAATTGCACCGTCGCGTCGTAGGCCAAGAAGAAGCCATCGAGGCCGTAAGTGACGCGGTGCGCAGAAGCCGAGCCGGATTGCAGGACATGAAAAAGCCCGTGGGGACGTTCCTTTTCCTTGGAACTACCGGAGTGGGAAAAACCGAACTAGCGAAAGCCCTCGCCGAATACCTGTTTGACGACGAAAATGCCATGACCCGTATCGACATGAGTGAGTATCAAGAGCGCCATAGCGTAAGCAGGCTGGTAGGGGCGCCTCCGGGATACGTGGGCTATGAAGAAGGCGGGCAATTAACCGAAGCCGTTCGCAGAAAACCGTATTCCGTGATTTTGCTGGATGAGATCGAAAAAGCGCACCCCGACACTTTTAATATCCTCTTGCAAGTATTGGACGAAGGAAGATTGACGGACAATAAAGGGCGTCTCGCCGACTTCAAAAACACGATCATCATCATGACCTCCAACATGGGAAGCCAAATCATACAGGAAAAATTTGAAAACCTGAAAGGAAGTGTGGAAGCAGCTACGGAAGCCGCCAAAACGGAAGTCCTCGGTTTATTGAAACAAACGGTACGCCCGGAATTCATAAACCGTATCGATGAAATTGTGATGTTTACTCCATTGAGCAGTGAAAACATCACTAAAATTGTCAGCCTGCAACTGAAAAGCGTCACCAAAATGTTAGCACTGCAAGGTATCACAATGGACGCCACACCTGAGGCTATCGCTTATCTGGCCGAAAAAGGATTCGACCCGCAATTTGGTGCCAGACCGGTGAAACGGGTGATACAAAGAGACGTACTCAACAAGCTCTCCAAAGAAATTCTGGCTGGCAATATTGCAACTGACAGTATCATTCTGTTGGATGCATTTGATGGAGAACTAGTATTCAGAAACCAAACCGAATTAGTTGAATAATAATTTATTTATTTTTTTGTAGTATCAAAACACCGGCCGTAAGGTTGGTGTTTTTTTTTATCATTGCACTCGTTTTAGACAATTGCGCCACTTCGCTCTAATGCTGCCATTTTATCGCGCCAGTTTTGCGATAACCCGAAAATAAAACCTAATTTAGTCCCAAACCAATTGAGATCAACAACGTTAAAAATCCCTTATGTTAGTCTTTAATAAAAAATACTTTGCAATAGCAGTTGTAATTTTCATGATTGAAGTCGCTATTGCCCTTTTTGTACACGACAGCTTTGTAAGGCCATATTTAGGTGATGTTTTGGTGGTAATACTGATCTATTGTTTTTTAAAATCTTTCTTGAAATTAACCGTTTTGCAGGCGGCGGCATTTGTATTGCTATTCTCTTTCACTATAGAATTCCTCCAATACTTAAATATCGTCAATGCGCTTCATTTAGAAAATTCAAAAATTGCTCGAACAGTAATCGGAACTTCATTCTCATGGATTGATTTGCTGACTTACGTAATCGGTCTTGCGATCGTTATTGTTGCCGAAAAATATTCGTTAAAAAAAGAAGTGAATGCAATTAGATAGAGTTGAAATTCTCTCCCTAAGGCATACCGAATTGTTCGTCTAGTTATTTTCATATATTGAGACATTTTCCGAATGTTTGTTTTTTCAAGGAGCACAACAGACCGTCTTACCATCAAGCTTCCTCCCGCTGTCCGCAGTATCTTTTGTGCCGAACCCCAGCACAAAAAGGATACCTGCTTCCATCGGGGCTAGACCAGATAATCAGTCCACATTCAAATCCTGTTCCAAAAAAAAAGGATTTAAATTAGCGGTTAATTTTAAAAAGTCGCATATTTGATGTCACAAAACAGTTATACATCATGTGTGGACCAAAAGCTGGGAAATAATCTTTTCAGAGTAAGAAAGTCTTCACATATTCGCTCACAGCAAACCATTAGTTTTAAAAACCGCTTCAGATCAATAATCCTATGGATAATAAACAAGACATTTCTATAATTTCTAAAAATAATTATGTGCCAACCGCCAGATTTTATAGCCAAATAATTGACAGCCTACAAGATTATTCGATTTTTACCTTAGACAACGATTTTGTTATAAACAGTTGGAGTTCGGGATCAGAAAAAATATTCGGCTACGAAACCGATGAAGTTATCGGGAAACATTTCGATTTAATATTCACCGAAGAAGACAGACAAAAAGGCATTCCAAAAAAAGAAATAAGTGTAGCCTTAAAGGAAGGCAGAGCAACGGACAATAGGTGGCATATCGCTAAAGACAAAAGCGTCTTTTACGCCTATGGTTTGGTTTTTCCGCTAGTCGATTTAGACGGGGAAATGTTGGGCTACGTTAAAATTTTACAGGACCTAACCGACAGGAAACAATCGGCGGATACCATAAAAAAGTATGTCAAAGAATTGGAAGAACTTAATGCACATAAGGAAAGTGTTCTGGCCATACTTTCACACGATTTAAGAAGTCCCCTAGCGTCCATTATCTCAACGGCAAAATATTTGAAAACAAATTTCCATAAAATGAAGCCCGAGAATGTCCAGGAAATGCTCGACTTACTTCATCAATCGTCAACTGACGAATTGGAGATGTTGGATTACTTAGTAGATTGGGCAAGGGTTAAATATGCATCTGACGTGTTTTCTCCAGCAATAATCCAACTAACCCAATGCGTAGACAAGGTTTTTGAGACTTTAAACGATGGCGCTTTAACAAACGAAATACATCTTCATCACAATATTGAGGAAGACATGTCCGTATTTGCGGACGAGAAAATGCTACTTTCCATCATTCAAAATATCGTGTCAAACGCGATAAAGCATTCAGAGAAAGGGGACACAATCATACTTACGGCGAAGAGAGAAGACGACAAAATCACCGTTCTGGTTAAGGATACCGGAGTTGGGATACCTAAAGAAATTTTGGGGAAACTTTTTACTCCACAAATGAAAACCCTATCGGAAGTAAGGAAAAAGAATAAAGGCGCTGGAATTGGACTATTACTGGTAAAAGGATTTCTGGAAAAAAATGGCGGTGATATATGGGTAGAAAGTATTGAAGGCGAAGGTTCCTCTTTTTATTTTACCTTACTCACCGAAAAGCCCTTAGTTAAAGAAGTCGTTTCAGACGAAATCATGTTTGATGAAAACGCCTAACACATAGGCTTCCAAAAAATATTTTTATGGGTAGAGCGATATAAAAAACAACCCCTAATGTTCCCCTTATAACTGCGCAAATGTCTCCTGACTTTGCGCAGTTTTTTTATCCGATAATCTAAATTAGGTAGCTACAAAACAAAAGCCCATTCGATAATTTGTAATAAAAATATTATTTATATATTTGACAGTAGTCCGCTATCCAATATCGGATATCCACCTCATTTTGGGCATATACTCGCTATTTTATAGCGAGTATATACAAGCTGGGTGCAATAATGCTGCCAACATAACGTAAACGAACAAAAATATAATTATGAAAACAAAATTTTTAATAGCGACAATTTTTTCCATCGCTATACTCTTATCGAGCTGTGACAAAGACGACCTAAATATCAAAGAAGGAACATATAAAGGAACGTTTACTGTAACTTACAGTTCGGGAACACAAACTGGACAGACCACCTTAGAATTGAAAAACGGAAAATTTTCATGTTCGGGAACTTCAAACAGAATACCTGCTGGTGGTTCTGGGACTTTTTCTTCTGACAACAACAAAATAACTTTTAATGATGAAAATGTTTGGACCGCTGACTTTGACTGGAACTTAATACTTAGCGGGAATTATGACTATACATTTGACGGAAAAAAACTAAAAATTTCTGCGGACAAAAATGGAGTAGGAAACTACAAGTATGACCTTGAAAAACAATAATTACTGCACCCAACACACGCTACAAGCAAGCTGGGCATTTGGCAAAATTTGAAGCTGATTTTGTATTTGAAAAATTAGTTTTTAACCGTAAGTTCTAGGCTTTCTTAATCCCAGCCTGCGTGTAGCGCGGGAACGTTATGCACAATCGAACATACGAGATCGAAAATAGTACTACAAAATATAATAGTAATGGACGAAAAATAATTCTGATTTAGAGAATAAGTGGAATTTTGAAATTGAAACAAATTATGCTGCCATTAAAAAGCTTAGAAAGCTAATTCCATTGGGAATTTCTATTGGTTTGGCATTTGCTTTTTTGTTTCCACCACTTGTATTAAGCAACGGCAAACCAGACGATACACCTTACACGACTTCAGTAATTTTTAGAATAGTACTTTTTAGTTTAATATATTTCTTTGGTTATAAACAAGCAATTAATAAAAGAAAAGACAATATTATGAATTTGGAGTCAAAAATCAGAAATTTGAAAGAAGCTTGCAAAAAGAAAGTGACTGTGCATAACATTTGCTAGAATAGATTTGGGCAATTGGGTTAATTTGAAAATGATTTTGAACTTGGGAATTTTGTGACAACCGAACGATAAATCTTAATTTAGTCCCAAACCCGCTGTAGTACCAGAACGTTAGCTTCAGCCAAAAGACAAATCCTAAATTATGAATATAAATTTTATGACAAAACCACTTTTAATACTCTTTCTTTTCACTTTATTGACCTTTATTTCCTGCAAGGAATCATCACTGATAAATCAAAAAACGAATACGGAAAATACGATAACACATTCGGTTGATAGATTGATAGTTTATCAAACTGAAAATTTGATAGTTAAAAAGCTATCAAATCATATCTATCAACATATCTCATTTTTAAATACGGACGATTACGGAAAAGTGGAATGTAATGGAATGCTGGTTGTAAATGAAAATGAAGGAATTGTGTTTGACACACCAACTGACAACAAAAGTTCGATTGAATTAATCAATTTCGTAACGAAAGAACTAAAATCTGAAATAATAGCTCTCATCCCAACTCATTTTCACAACGATTGTGTTGGTGGAATAGTAGAATTTGAAAAACATAATATTCCAACTTATGCTTATAAACAAACTATAGAGTTATTAAAAGAGAATGGACAAAAATTCACTAAACCAATAAAAGATTTTACTAATAGTCTCACATTAGATATTGGAAACAAAAAAGTGTATGCGGAATACTTTGGAGAAGGTCATACAAAAGACAATATTATAGGATATTTTCCAGAAGGTAAGACCGTCTTTGGTGGATGTTTAATTAAAACATTTGGAGCCAGCAAAGGATATTTAGGAGATGCAAACACGGACAAATGGTCTGAAACGGTACAAAAAATCAAATTAAAATATCCAAATGCAGAAATTGTTATTCCGGGACACGGAAAATCAGGAGGAACAGAATTGTTTGATTATACAATTGAATTATTTAAATTAAAATAGGCAGCTGCTAACAATGGCTATACGTAATGCGGGCGAAAGTAGTTTACATTAAATAAACTAACTACTAAAAAAAGCATCGCTTAACAGCTACTACAACGGATTTAAGCAATTGGCTTATTGGGTAGTTGGTTTTGTATTTGAATTAAAAGAAGTAACCGAAAGATAAACCTTAACTTAGTAAAAAAATAAAACTAATGGCTCTTATCAACCCTCACATTAACTTCAATGGAAATGCCGAAGAAGCATTCATTTTTTACAAATCAGTATTCGGTGGAGAATTCGCAAAGATAATGCGTTTCAAAGACCTTGCAAGTCCTGAATTTACGGTCGCAGAAGGTGAAGCAAATAAAATAATGCTCATTGCCCTGCCGATTGGCAAAAACGTTCTAATGGCTAATGATGTTCCCGAAATTATGGGCCGAACAAACGAAAATGAACACAGGAGCAAAATTTCAATCAGTGCAGAAAGCAAAGAAGAAGCCGACAAACTATTTAAAGGACTTTCAGCGGGTGGACAAATTGAAATGCCTATTGGCGACGGTCCTTGGGGTACCTATTTTGGGATGTTTAGAGACAAATATGGAATTGAATGGATGGTAGATTTTGACCCAAAACATAACGGAACTGAAAAAACACCGAACACCTAACAGCGGAAAGGGGGATTTTGGCTTAATTTGAAGTTGGCTTTGCAATAGTAAAGCTGGTGTTTAATCGAAATTTTCGGCTTCTCTAAGTCGCCAGATCGCCAAAACAGCTTTAAAGGAAACAAAATTAATAAGGGTAAGGATTTGGAAAATCTCAAGTCGAGCCATCTCACCGGAAGTTAGCGATGGTCTATAATGCAACTACCATTTCTTGAAGAAACAAACAATTGAAAAAGAATCAATTTATGAACGACGTATCAACATTCCGCTTATACCTGCTTCGAGCGCTTTATCTCCTCATATCGGTGGGGCTTGCTTTTACAATATGGCCACAAATAATTCACCACCCTACGCCTTGGCCTCTTTGGCACGGTGTGGGCTGCAGCCTGCTCGGGGCAATTTCACTTTTGGCGTTTGTGGGAATCCGCTATCCGCTGAAAATGTTACCCATACTTTTCCTTGAACTGATTTGGAAATCAATTTGGCTGATTGCTGTGGCACTCCCGCTGTGGTCCGCAGGTCAAGTGGACGCTGACAATTTGGAAACAGCACAAAACTGTTTGATGGGAATTATTGTTCCTCTGGTAATCCCTTGGCGTTACGTTTGGATAAATTATGTAAAGATGCGCGGAGACCGTTGGAGATGAGACCTGAGCCTTGCGTGACCATGATGCTCATGGCCACGGAGCCTCAGTGGTAAATTTGCAGCTTTAACCTCTGGTCTTCTCAATCATATGATTTATTACGTGCGTGTGCTCGTGTTGTGGGCTGAACATGACAATCTCAGCGTCCGCATGAACCTTTACATTGTGTCCTGGAGGCCAGTAAAACAATTCATTTGCGTCTACGATTTCTTCAATTCCCTTGGCGTCAGTGGTAGCGAGCTGGCCACTCAAAAGAAATCCCCAGTGCGGGCTCTGGCACAAATTCCCTTCAAGACCCATAAATAAAGGCGTTGTGTCAACACCCGCAGAGAGGCTGAAATACTCCCCGCTAATCTTACCCAGGCCGGTAGCATCCCCAAAATCAGTTTTCTGGCGGAGGACAGCTCCAGGAATCTCCATTTTAACTTCAATGTCGTCTTTTGCAATTTTCATAAATAGTTTTTTTGGTTAATTTTTAGGTTTAATATTCTGATTTACCCTAAAGAAATTATTTGGGTCGTATTTTGCTTTAATTTTTGCCAAACGCTCGTAATTGTGCTTGTAACTTGCCTTTACCCGATCTTGGCCTTCATCCATCATAAAATTTGAATAAGCGCCGCCGGCGGAGTAAGGGTGCAATGCTTCCCAGTAATCTTTGCACCACTTTGTGATTTTATCCGAATCTTCGGGGTTTGGTGAAACACCAACAATTACGCCCGCATATTTGGCACCACGATAAGCCCACGGGGTTTCATCCTTGCCTACCCTGCTGGCAGCGCCACTAATTGGATACAAATGCATTTGGGAAAGAGGCGTTGGGATTTTAGAACCAAATTTTAAATGTTGGGCCCAAGCTTCAGGGCTCAATTCGTTAAAAAAGTCGGCTCTCCAATACCATTGCATACCCGGAGGAAATAGCCCATCGAATAAGGTCTGCACCGATGGATATGGCATTTCGCCAAGATGTTCAAATAAAGGGTTCATTGCCAATATAGGTTTGAATACTTCGGCCGCTTTATCCATATCACCCGCATAACACCAAACGATTCCGCAGAATTGCTTGTTGTGCAAATGTTCCGGAAATGGCGCTCCCGGAATAATCATCGTCGCAACGAAACCATTTAACTCATCTGGGGCATTGTCTATAAAATTCTGATGCCATTCCATAATTTCCTCCGTTTTTTCGATTGGCCATAAAGTAGGGCCTCCAAAAACAGTCTTTACCGGATGTGCTTGAAATTTAAAAGAGGTTATGATTCCAAAGTTGCCACCGCCTCCGCGGATGGCCCAAAATAGATCTGGGTTCTGCTTGGCATTTACGGTTACAAAAGTTCCATCCGCCAAAACCATATCCGCTTCCAATAAATTATCAATTGTAAGCCCGTATTTTCGAGATAAATGACCGATGCCGCCACCAAGTGTCAAACCACCCACTCCGGTGGTCGATATTATACCAGCAGGAACGGCAAGACCAAAAGGATGTGTCGCATGGTCCACTTCGCCCCAAAGGTTCCCTCCTCCAACTCGTACCGTGTTATCTGAAGTATCTACACGTATAAATTTAATTCCCGATAAATCAATCACTAATCCATCATCGCAGATTCCTAGTCCACCGCCATTATGTCCGCCACCTCTAACGGCAACCAATAGATTGTTATCCCTACCAAAATTCACGGCCGCTATAACGTCTGCAACATCAACACACATTGCAAACATCTCTGGATGCTTATCAATCATTGCATTGTATACTTTTCGTGTTTCATTATAGTCAGCATCTCCGCGCTTAACTATTCTTCCTCTTAATTTAGAAGCAAATTCTTCCAAAACAGCAGTATCCATGTTTTCCACTAAATTTGACATACTCTTTGATTTTTTAGTTGTTAATTTTTTATTTTAAAGAATTCTCGGGTTTTAAATCTAAAATGTTAGGCGTCTTCCTATATTTCCAATTCCAGAACTGAAAAAATTTAAATAAAATTGGGAAGATATTTATAGACCTAAACAACTCAAAGTTAAGCAGATAAAACAACAAAAAAGCCAAAATTTGGTTCAAATAGTCGCAATTTTGATTCAAAAATATTGCTAAGGAAGTAGAGATTACTTTAATCTAAGCTTTGTTGAAAGTCTCTTTTGTATAATTGGAAGGAAGAATTCCGAAGGTTTCTTTAAAACATTTTGAAAAATAAGTAGGACTGTTAAAACCCGTTTTAAACGCAATTTCAGAGATATTGTCTATTTGTTTATTCAATAATTGTAGCGCCATATTTAATCGGTATTCTTTTACAAAAGAATTTGGCGATTTGCCGGTTAAAAGCATCATTTTTCTGTACAATTGCGATTTGCTGTATCCTAACTGTTCGCAAAAATCATTCGCTTTTAAATCCGTTTTATCCCAGTTTTTTTCAATACAAGCCATTAGATTATTGAGGAATTGTTCATCGGAAGACTTCAGAACATTGATGAATTTATCATCCACACATTTATTTAAATTCTCGCTTTCATATAAGTCTTTAACTTCATCCGTTATAACGACTTGGCCTTTAATGAATCTATATATTGATTCAACCACTTCAATGGTATTTTCAAAAAGGCCTTCCTTTTCCGTAACGGGAACCCCGGCTCCAAGGACAATTTTCAGATTAAAGGTTCCTTTATTCTTTTGGTCGCTTTCAAAATTTGATTGAATTTCTAAAGCGCCTAAAACAGCATCGGTTACCGATGTAAATGATATTAAAAACTCTTTTGAATTTTGCTTTACGACACGGCCTTTTAACTTTGAAATAATTTGATGGATCTCGCCGATTATTTTCACTAATGCTTGATTTTCTTTTTCAAAAGATTTTTTTAATGAAAAATCATTAAATCTTACAACCATTATAATTCTAAATGCGGGGTCATTAATAATGTTTAGCTCCGTTTTTTGGGCCTTCACAGGGTCTTCAATTCTACCCAAAAATGATTCAACTATGCTATCGTCGACCTCAATTATCCTATGGGGAACATCGCCATGGGCGTGATTATGCATTTCTTTTATGGCTTCCTTATTAGGGGCCTCAATCAAACAAAATGCGGTTTTTCTGTTTTCATCAAACCAATACGTAAGCCCTCGACAATTAAACTTGTCTTGTACCTTCAAATCGGCCTGATGCAATTGCGCCACGTGTTCGGCCGTAACAGTTTCAGACACATCATGACGATCCATATATATTGGCATAGCACTAGTTTTATAGATGCAATATAGTGATTTTTATCAACACATAAATCATAGAAACCTATATATCAGCACAATGACCTATGTAATATTTACTTGCGCCTAAACCACAATGCTGTCCTACGAGTTGTTCCACTTCACGTCTGCATAAATGTCTGCTTTTCTTGCACATTATTTTTATCTTACAACCAAATTAAGCATTTGATACCCATTTGATAATTTATAGGATAATTATTATACATTTGATAAATTAAAGTATATCCTTTTCCAGGCCCAACTACTGTACTGGGCAGCTTAGCGGAGTCAGACAAAAATAAACTAAACAATAATAACCAATCTTTAAAGTACAGAAATGCAAAAAACAATTAAATCAATACTTACCTTTTTATTTTTAAGTTTTTGCACAAAACAATTGGACAAAACTATAAGGGTGAAATGGTTAATGTGAAAAATGAAACTTTCCCAGTTCAAATAATTCTAAACGCATCTTCATTTAATGTCAATCGATTAATTGGATTGCAAGACAAAATAACCGTAATTCAAAATGGAGGCAAATTAGAATATTTACCACAAGATTTGAAAACTTTTAAAATCGAATTAGAAAAAGAAACAATAACTTTTGAAAGCGTTGATGAAACAATATTTGCACAAGCATTATATTCTAATAAAGTAAAACTTTACAAATTATTAAAAAAAATATCTCACAGTCATATAGTTAGATATTATTTAATTAAAAGACCTAATAATTCTAATATTGAACAAATGCCAGCAATGGGTTTAAGCAGATTAATAACAAAAGATGCAATGTTACCGGCCATAGAAGATTGTAAAGTTTCGTATGATAAAATTAAAAATGATGAAGTTAAAATTAAAGACGAAAAAATACTAATTGACTTTATAAAAGATTATGAAAGTAATTGTTTCCAAAACTAAATATAAAGCTGCAATGCCAACTTGCTGCTAATCATAAAAATTAAAAGCGAACAGATTGAAAACATTTGAAACGGAAAGATTAATTATTAAGCCAACAACCATTGAGGATGCTGAATTTATCAGAAAATTATTTAACAGCCCAAAATGGATAGAATTTATCGGTGACCGAAACTTGAATACAGTCAGGGACGCAGAAAATTATATCGAAGCCAAAATGACGCCGCAAATCAAAAGACTAGGTTATGGTAATTACACCCTGATTAGAAAATCAGATGGCGAAAAGATAGGTTCTTGCGGACTTTACGACAGAGAAGGTGTGGAAGGAATCGACATAGGTTTTGCGTTGCTTCCGGATTTCGAAAGAATGGGCTATGCTTATGAAAGTGTGAATCATCTGAAAGAAATGGCACTAGGTGAATTTAAACTGAGTCAAATTAGTGGAATAACTTCAAAAAAGAACAAAGCATCACAGGATCTTTTGATGAAAATTGGGCTTAAATTTGAGAAAAACATAGTACTTCCAAATCAAACCGAGGAAATACTTTTGTACACATTGATTCAATAATCAGTCTTTTTTGACTGCCTGACATTGTAGATGATGTGCTGAAAACCCTTCAAGGGAATGATTGAAAACCTAACCATCAGAGCTTATAAACCCGCTGACAAGGACAACGTCTTAGCGATATTAAAGCTGAACGTTCCAGAATATTTTGCCGAAAGTGAAATTGAAGACCTCGAGGACTATCTGGAACACAAAATTGAGAAATACTTCGTTGCAGCGATCGAAGACCTGATAATAGGTGCCGGAGGCATTAACTTTGATGACAAAGGCAAAACCGCAAAAATCAGTTGGGATTTTATCAACCCAAAATTTCAAGGAAAAGGAGTTGGACAATCGCTATTAAAACATAGAATTGACCTTTTAAAATCGATGGCTGATGTCAAAACTATTGCCGTAAGAACTTCACAATTGGCCTACAAATTCTACGAGAAAAATGGATTTACCCTAAATAAAATTGAAAAAGATTACTGGGCAAAGGGATTTGACTTATACAGTATGACCTACGGGTAAAAACTGTCTGAATTGAAAAAAGAAAAATCAACCTTTTTCGAATTTATCTCCTTTCCTAAACGAAAATTCCCAAAGGAACCAAAACGACCAAAAACTAAGCTGCCCGAAGGGCTTAAAAATCGAAGCATTGCTTGTCCTAAAAATTTAAATGTTTCAATGTTTAATAATTAAATGACAATCAATACTTTATGATTTTTTTATAATAAAAAATTCCTAAATTTGAATATGGAGTTCGTTATTGTTTAACTATAATAATTAAAATTATGAAAAATTTAAATTTTACTATTGCGGTTTTATTTTTGGTTACGATTATGATGGGTTGCTCGAATGAAACCGATTCGATTGCCGCACAGGGTAATGATGCATATAACCTATTGACAATGAAGAAAAGTCCTGCCATATGGTCAGATTGTCAAGTGTTTGCCACCAATGGTACCAATAGCAACTTTAAACCCACAGCGGGGAATTTTGATGAGCTATACAATGGGGCTAACTTTAAAGATGGCGTTGGAGCCATTTCTGAAAGCAAACCCGGAGATCGGGATTTCAACGGAGGAAGATGGCACGTAAATACCTTAAAGGAAGGTGTGGACCCCGACAAATATCCTAATGCATGCGCTGTGGAAGATCTGGATTTGAATGACTTTATGTCAACATCCACTTATTTCGAATGCCCAATGAGACCTATTAAAGGAATGAGCGGCAATTAAATTAATTAGAACGTTTGAGCTAATTTCTCATTTCCAAAAATAAAAACTAAACCGTCTACTGAATAATTCGCTTGGTTATTTTTACCATTCAATTCAGCGGACTTTTTTATGCTCTTAAAGTATTTTGATCATTATCGGATTGCCGATTCTTAGGAATCCAACTGAATTTTTATAAATTTGGGACAGCTATCAAAAAAGCAAAAAACGAATTTAAAAAAGAAAAACATAATGAAATCTTTCAGCAAACAACTATCCTTTCGCTGGTCAGATCTTGACCCAAATTTCCATGTCCGCCACAGCGCCTATTACGATTTTGGGGCACAACACCGTATTGAGATTTTGGAGAGCTTGGGCTTGACGATCAAAGCCTTACAAACAAATCATTTTGGCCCTATACTCTTTAGGGAAGAATGTGTTTTCAGAAAAGAAATAAAACTATCAGATGCCATCTTCATCCACACCAAAGTGTCTAAGCTAAAGGCGGACGGTTCACGCTGGTCCATCGTACACGAATTTGTGAATGAAGCCAATGTGCTGCACGCCACGATAACCGTCGATGGGGCCTGGATGGACACTAAACTGCGTAAACTATGCGATCCCGTTCCTGAGATTGCGTTGGAAGCTTTCGCTGGAATGCCAAAAAGTGAGGATTTTATCCAACTCTAAGGACTTTCATCGCTGCGGTTTGCAAACCAAACGATCCTTTTAAAAAGGCTGATTATCGCTGAAAATCAGCCTTTTTTAGATTTAGACAAAAATTGCCTAAGCATCCCCGCCTCCTCATTTTTTAAGTTTGTTTAACATTCAAAAAGACCCTGTTTTGAATTTATTGCGTAAATTTGAGTAATAACTCCAATCCTGAAAATTCACTTTGCAGAACTAAATTTAAGATCTTTTAAAACCGCAAATCCATCGCAACCTTATTAACTCTAAAAAAACTGGAATTATGGAAATTACCACTCAATTTGTACAAACGGAAACAAATGGCACGGCAGATGATTTAGTATTCGAAAAATTGGAAAATTTATCAAAACACTTTAACTGGTTGATTCGAGCGAAAGTTATATTCAAAGAGGAGAAAAGTTCCAATGGCAAAGGAAAAATATGCGAAATCATCTTGAGTTTGCCCGGTCCGCAAATATTTGCCTCTTCCAATGAGCAATCTTTTGAAATCGCCGTCGCGGAAACCATCAAAGATTTAGAAATACAGCTGAACAAACGCAAAAGCGAAATGAATCCTTTTTGAACCGTTTTAGTTGGGATCAGATATACATTTCCGGGTTAACATTTCAATATCACATTAACAGAAAGAATATCCATAAAAAATGCCGCAATTGCGGCATTTTTTATGCCCCAATCCCAATTGTTACATAATATGTCTTTCTTAGAAAACAGCGGGATATACAAACATCCATAAACCTGAGATGTATAATTATTGTGGCTTTTTAAATGATATTAATATTTTAGCTAATTTAGCTAATTGACAGTTAGTTATACAGCCATAAACGTATTGCCTTGAAAATTTTATAAAAAAACAGTTCGCATTAATTTAAAAATAATCCGTAAACTATTTGAAATATGGAATTAAAAAAAACACTACTGATCACAGTTGTTTTAAGCCTTATTGGCCTTACGATATGGGAAATCTATTGGCGATCTAAAGGCTATTACCCAACCATCGACGACAATAAGTCATTATGGGCCGTTCAGAGAGATAAAATAGAAGCCTTAGCAAAGGATGACGTTATCTTGTTAGGTTCATCACGAGTGCTCTTTGATATTCAAATATACCAATGGGAACAAGTTACCGGAAGGCGTCCCATACAGCTGGCATCTGCCGGTTCAACACCTTTGCCATCTTTTAGGGATATAGTCAGGAATACAGATTTTGCGGGGACCATAATTGTGGGCGTTACACCCGGTCTATTCTTTTCCACCACCTCGCCTATGGCACCGCCCTGGAAATCGATACAGGAAAAGGTGGATTATTTTAAGGACTTTACTTATGCGCAACGGCTAAATCATGCGTTGTCAATTCCTTTACAAAAAAACATCACATTTTTGAGCGATGTGGAGGGGATTGATGGAATCAATTTGAAAGAACTTCTTAAAAAAATTAAACTGGGGGAACCGGTAAAAAATGCCATGCCCCCATTCCATGAATTCTCCGATATCGATGAAAACAGAAATAATAGAATGACAAAAAAAACGGCTACCGACACCGCTTTTGCGAATACGGTAAAAAAAGTATGGCAGTTTTTTGGCAAGGATTCCAAGCCCCTAGAAAAAGAGGCTACGATGAGCTATTTTCTGGAAGATGCAAAAATATTTAAAGCCAGAGGCGGAAATCTCATATTGCTGCGTTGCCCCTCCACAGGATATTATAAAATCGGTGAAGCGAAATTTGCACCCCGTAAAGAATTTTGGGATGTACTGGTAAAGCGAGCGCAGGTTAAGAGCTACCATTACCAAGATTACGACTGGCTAAATCATTTTGATTGCCCGGAATGGTCCCATCTATCAGCAAATGATGCTGAAACTTTCACCTTGGCATTAGCCAAAATAATGATGAAAGACTATGCGTTATCTAATCGAAAAAAATAACTGACTATGCTATTTAATTCATTAAGTTTCATATTATTTCTACTGATAGTTTTAGGGCTGTATTATTCAAAAATTCTGAATTGGACCTCAAAAAAGAGGATGTTATTGCTTTCAAGTTACATCTTTTATGGTCTATGGAATCCGCCTTTGGTCGTTCTGCTTTGGATTTCAACTTTTGTTGATTGGACCACAGGTAAAAAATTAGCTGTTGAAGAAAACCAGAACAAGAGAAATTTATGGCTCTTTTTAAGTATGGCTGTCAATCTTGGCTTTTTGTTTTTTTTCAAGTATGGCAATTTCCTTTTGGAAAATTTCACAGCCTTGGCAAATACAATAGGGTTCGACTATCATCCCCTAAAAATGGATATAATTTTGCCTATGGGTATCTCATTTTATACGTTTCAAACGATGTCCTACACGATTGACATGTATTACAAAACAATGAAACCCGCCAAAACCTTTTTGGACTTTTCCTTGTATGTAACTTTCTTCCCGCAACTCGTTGCTGGGCCTATTGTACGGGCCGAAGATTTAATAGAGCAATTTTATGAACCCAAAAAAGCAACAATTAACCAATTTATCTGGGGAATTTTTCTGTTGACTTTGGGTCTTTTCCAAAAAGTGGTGATGGCCGATACCCTTTTATCAGCGGCCTCCGATGCCATATACAATTCCGGAAAAATAGTGAGCTTTTGGGACGCTTGGATGGGCACCTTGGCTTTTTCAGGCCAGATATTTTTTGATTTTGCGCGATACTCCACTTGTGCCATAGGAATTTCTTTGATGCTTGGCATTATTTTGCCCGACAATTTCAAATACCCTTATGCCTCGATTGGTTTTTCCGATTTATGGTCCAGATGGCATATATCGCTATCCAGTTGGTTGCGCGATTATTTGTACATTCCTCTTGGAGGAAACCGTAATGGAATGATAAGAATGTACGTGGCATTGATGCTAACCATGCTCTTGGGCGGACTTTGGCACGGGGCGGCCTGGACATTTATTGTTTGGGGCGGGCTACATGGAGGATATCTAATTTTGGAGCGATTGCAAAAAAAATACCTGCCGTTTAGTATCAACAGCCGGAACGGAATTTTCCTGGCATTCTTAACCTTTAGTTGCATTAACATAAGTTGGGTTTTCTTTAGAGCCAAAGAATTTGCTACCGCCAAAAACATGCTCAGTTCGATGTTTCTGCTCAACCCTGACGGCGAAAAGGTGTTGGGTCTATTCGATCTTTTAAAAGTTGGAGTTGTGATTTCATTTCTTTTCATATGCCATTGGCTCATGAGAAACACCTCCGTAAAAGAAGTTTCAAAACAAATATCCCCCCTCTCGCTGGCCGTTGTATGGGTAATTATGATTTTGCTCATTTCAATAGCGCAAGGTAGTGGCGAGCAATTTATCTACTTTCAGTTTTAAGTGAGCGCAGCTAAATTGGACCGCGGGCAAATTAGAAAATGTCACAAAAAAAGTCAATGAAAAACCATTGACTTTCTTTATTTTAATATAGTTCCGGTTCTAGACTCTCCTTATCAAACTAACAATGAATAATAAGACCACAGCTCCTAAAACAGCGGTTACTATGCTGGCAAGACTAAACCCCCCAACCACAGCACCGGCAATTCCAAGTTTCCCGCCAAGCCATCCACCTAAAAAACTACCGATAATACCGACAATTATGTTTCCGATAAGGCCAAATCCACCGCCACTGATAAGCTGACCGGCTAACCATCCCGCAACCACTCCTAAAAGGAGCCAAACTAGTAAATTTTCTCCTGACATGATCAATTAATTTAAATTGTTAAAACACTATTTTAGTTAAAATCATTATAAAGATATTAAATTTTAATTTTAAAAATATAAATTTTACAATTATTTTTCTGATTAATTAATCCTGAAAATACAAAACAAAAAGCCACACAACATTGTTTTACAAGCGATTACAATCTAAAATGTGAAATGAATGTTTTCGAATTGGTTTTACAATCTATACCATTCGTCCCATTACCGAGATGCCTTGAAGTAGGCAAGTTACTGCAGCCTTAAATCAATTTAGCTAACACAAAACCAGCAATTTAAGCCACAAAAAGCTGTCGACTATTTATGGCAGCCTATTTTATCCTTATCTTTAGTTATATTTTTTGTCATGGAAACATTCAATCTCATACTGAAACTTTTGGCGGGCATTGGTTTATTCCTTTTTGCCATGTTTTTACTGGAGGATTCGCTAAAAAACCTATCCGGCAGAAGTTTCAAGCTCTTTCTGCAACGTATCACCAAGAATAAGGTGGGTGCGGCAGCAGGAGGGGCAATAGTGACCGGTATTCTTCAAAGCAGTTCGATGGTTTCCTTTATGGTTTTGGCATTTGTAGGTGCTGGAGTATT
>NZ_DATBVQ010000029.1:0-27105 GCF_036515215.1 Flavobacterium sp. | reverse complement strand
ATTGCCTTCAAAGGGAGAATAGTTTCTATTTTTTCGCCTGAAGCGGCATTGTTATTTCGGATTGTGATAGGGGCGAGTTTCCAGATTTTGAGTTCAATATCGTCATCGTCTATGTTATTGTCTTCATAGATTAGCCCATTTAATAGCGAATTGGTTTTGTTCTCGATATCTTTCAGTTTGACGCTAACGGGCAGGTTTATAAAGGAAGGGCTGTTTTCGTATACTATGGGGGTTGCATCGTCTGCTTCTGGTTTTAAGGTGTTGATTTGTTGCGAAGTGGAGCAAGCGAAAAAAGACAGTAAACCTAAAATTAAAATTAGGGATGAAACGTGCTTTGGCATTTTTTTTAATTTGATTTCACAAAATTAACAAAACAAATATATTTTTCAGATATTTTGTAACAAATGCATTTTTTAATTGTCTTATAGTTTTTATAAGATAAGCAAAGTGATTGAATATTTTGTGTATTTATTCTCTATCTTAAATGGAAAAAGTTAATTTTGTGTAGTGGCTAAGCTACATATTCAGCCAAAATATATGGGAAATAAAATTTATTATAGCTTGATTCTCTTATTGCTTTGCAGCATTTCTTTTCAAGCGCAAACTAAGAAATGGACGTTAAAGGAATGTGTAAATTATGCTATACAAAACAATATTTCAATAAAGCAGACTGCGTTAGATACTGAAACGGCTACTATTGATAGAAAAGGAGCGATAGGGAATTTTTTACCTTCATTAAATGCTAATGCAAGCCATTCCTGGAATATAGGTCTGAACCAAGATATCACTACTGGGCTTCTGCAAAACAAAACGACTCAGTTTACGTCTGCAGGAGCGAGCGTAGGAGTTGATATCTACAGGGGATTGCAAAATCAAAATACGCTGAGGAAAGCTAATCTTGCTATAGTGGCTTCAAAATACCAGTTATTGAAAATGCAAGAGGACATTGCGCTTAACGTTGCGAATGCTTTTTTACAGGTGCTTTTTAGTAAAGAAAACCTGAAAGTGCAGAAAGATCAATTGGCCATCAATGAAAAACAATTATTGCGTTCGCAAGAATTAGTCCAGGCAGGCTCTATTCCCAGGGGTGATTTATTAGATGCCAAAGCGACCGTGGCCGCTGACAATCAAAAATTAATTGCCGCTGATAACGCATTGTTGATTTCGAAATTAAGTTTATCCCAATTATTGCAATTAAAGGATTTTGAGAATTTTGATATCGAGGATGGTACTGAAGTAAAGGACGAAAACAACATCTTGGCACAAACTCCATCGTCTATTTACGACAAAGCCAAAGAAAGTAGAACAGAGCTTAAAATCGCACAAACCAATTTGGAAATTGCCGCGAAAAATGTAGCTATCGCAAAGGGAGGTTTTCAACCTACTTTACAAGGTTTTTATAATTTCAACACTCGAATTTCGTATGCTGACATTGCACTGAGAGACAGTAATGGAGCAGTTATAGGTGTACAGTCTGCACCACCGTTTTGGGATCAGTTCAGCGATAATAAGGGACAGTCTTTTGGGGCGCAATTGAGTATTCCAATCTTTAACGGGTTCTCAGCCAGAAACAATGTGGAGCGGTCCAAAGTAAATCTGGAGAAATCCAAAATTGCGCTTGAGCAGCAAGATTTGAATCTTGAGAGAAATGTCTACACCGCATTTACGGATGCCAAAGGAGCATTAAATGCTCACGAGTCTTCGCTGATCGCTTTGGAATCCAGACAGGCTGCGTATGACTATGCCAAAGAAAAATACGATGTGGGTTTGATGAATTCTTTTGACTTAAATCAATCACAGACCTTACTGTCGAATGCGCAATCTGAAGTCCTCAGATCGAAGTACGATTATATATTTAAAATTAAAATATTGGAATTCTATTTTGGAATCCCTATCATTAAAAATTAATTAAACATGTCAAAAAAAACAATTTATCTGTTAATAGGTGGTGCTGTTGCATTAATCGCCTTATTAATAGTCCTTTCAAA
This sequence comes from Flavobacterium sp., assembly GCF_036515215.1. GTDB lineage: Bacteria > Bacteroidota > Bacteroidia > Flavobacteriales > Flavobacteriaceae > Flavobacterium. The sequence continues at coordinate 25,117 of NZ_DATBVQ010000029.1, read as the reverse complement.
AACGGGTGTTATTGGTAACAAGGATAAAGGTAAGGAAGTGGAGATTGCCACAGTTACCACTTCAACGATTGTGGAGACGGTATCGGCTACCGGGAAAATCCAACCCGAAATTGAAGTTAAAATTTCATCTGAAGTTTCTGGAGAAATTATTTTATTGCCGGTAAAAGAAGGGCAAGTAGTTAAAAAGGGGGACTTGTTGGTTAAGATAAATCCGGATTTATATACTTCCGGGTACAACCGATCCGTTTCAAATTTATCAGGAACAAAAGCGGGTCTAAGCCAAGCCGATGCGCAGTTTAATGAAGCCAAATCCAGTTATGAAAGGAATAAGGTTTTATTTCAAAAGGGGATTATTTCAAAGTCGGATTGGGACAAATCAATTTCTTCTTTCGAAGTTGCGAAAGCGAGCAAACAATCCGCTTATTTTAATGTGCAAAGCGCTTCAGCTTCGGTAAATGAAGCCAGAGACAACTTGGGAAGAACAATTATCTATGCTCCTGCTGACGGTACAATTTCGGTGCTGAACGTTGAGTTGGGTGAACGGGTATTGGGAACACAACAAATGACGGGAACCGAGATTCTGAGGGTCGCTAACCTTAACAACATGGAAGTTGAAGTCGATGTGAACGAGAATGACATCGTTAAGATAAAAGTAGGAGATTTTGCCAAAGTTGAAGTCGACGCTTATTTGAAAAAACAATTCAAAGGAGTTGTTACCAGTATTTCGAATTCGGCAAGCAGCGCACTGACGGCAGATCAGGTAACCAATTTTAAAGTAAAAATAAGAATATTGAAGGAATCCTATCAAGACCTATTGGTCGGGAAACCGAATGCATATTCCCCATTCAGACCTGGGATGACCGCGACGGTTGACATTATAACCAAGACAAAGAAAAATGTTTTGTCAGTACCGATTAGTTCGGTAGTTGTGAAATCTGACACTGCTGCAGTTAAAGAGATAAAAATGCCAGAGGAGATCGAGGAAAAAAATGCAGCCCCTAAAAGCGACAAAAAATACGAATGTGTTTTTGTGAAAGTGGGCGATAAGGCTAAAATACGAATCATAAAAACGGGTATTCAAGACGATGCCAACATTGAAGTTATAAGCGGTCTAAAAAAAGGAGATGTTGTGATTACAGGTCCTTATACTACAGTTGCTAAAGAACTCAATTCTGGTGACTTGGTCTCCGAGAAAACGGATAAGCCAAAAAAATAAAAATGTGCCTGATTTGGATCACAATCCAAAAAAGCACTGAGATTAATATCATAAATAATAAAGATTGGATTATATTCTCAACATAGAAACATCTACTAAAAATTGTTCCGTATCCATTGCCAAAGCGGGTAAGACCATAATTTGCAATGAAATTGCGGAGGAAGGATATTCTCATGCGGAAAGATTACACGTTTTTATAGAGAAAAGTTTAAAAGAAGCGGGAATAACCCATAAAGATTTATCGGCTATTGCCGTAAGTCAGGGGCCAGGTTCTTACACGGGACTTCGTATCGGTGTTTCGGCCGCTAAAGGCTTGTGTTTTGCGTTAGACCTCCCATTGATTGCTGTTGACACATTGCAAGTATTGGCTTCACAGCTGAACATTCCAAGCGGATTGATCGTTCCAATGATTGATGCCCGCAGAATGGAAGTGTACAGCGCTATTTTTACTGCAAATTTAGAACGACTTAGGGACGTGCAGGCTGAAATCATCAGTGAGAGTTCATTTGACAATTTTCAAGAAACGCTTTATTTTGTTGGCGATTGCGCTGAAAAGTGCGAATCTGTTTTAACCAAGGGTAATTTTGTCTTCTTGGAAGAAATCAGATACCCTTCGGCAAAAGAAATGAGCGCAATCAGCTTTGAAAAATATAAAAAAAACGACACCGTCGATGTCGCCTATTTTGAACCTTTTTATTTGAAAGATTTTTTGATAACTACTCCAAAAAAACAATAGAATGCCTGATTGATTGCTATTAAGTGGTAGCCGCGGAAAATTCCTTAACGTAGGGTTGTATTACAATGCCGGCAGCGTCAAAAGCGATCTTGCAATTTTCCAATGTTTCCGTAAATACAATACCGAAATCCTCGTTGTTTGCCCATGGCCTAACGGCCAATTGAATGGCGCTATCGGTCAAGTTTTTCACGAAAACTTCCGGTTGGGGAGTTTGAAGCACTTTTGGGTTACTGTTTAAAACCTGCATGATCAAATCTTTCGCTTCTTTGATGTTGGAACCGTAAGAAATAGAAAACGTTAGATCAGCCCTTCGGTATTTTTGCAAAGAGTAATTGATGATGGTACCGTTAGATAAAATTCCATTGGGGATAAATACGGTCTGATTGTTTGCTGTCGTTAATTTGGTTACAAAAATTTGTATTTCACTAACGTTTGCTATGATTCCCTGAGCTTCTATTAGATGCCCCACTTTGAAAGGCTTAAAGAGGATGATCAGCATGCCACCGGCGAAATTCGAGAGTGATCCTTGGAGGGATAGTCCTACCGCAAGACCCATGGCTCCCAGAATGGCAACAAAGGAGGACGTCTCAATCCCGAGATTTGAGATAAACGTAACAAATAATAATACTCTCAGAACCCAAAGTAAGATATCAGCCAGAAATTTAGTCAAGGTCGGGTCTAATTCCCTTTTAATCATAACTTTTCTAATTAGTCTATTGATTAGTCTAATAGTATAAAGACCAATAAATAAAATGAGAAAGGCTGAAATCAATTTTGGAGAATAGTCAATTAAAGTTTTAACAAATGTAGTGGCGTAACTGGCTACATAATCTGGGCTTAAGGTCATTTTTTTAGTAATAAAAAAACCTTCTATCGTAGAAGGTTTATGTTTATGATGCAAAAGTACAAATTAATTCTTTTTGAATAGATTAATCGGCATCCTCTTCTATTTTATTTGTCCTGTCATCGGAAGTTCTTTCTTTTACGTTTTTAATTACATCACTTAAGGCATCAGTTGCTTTTTCGGCATAATCGCTTATAGTCTCTTTTGCATCTTCGGTAAAGGCCTCTGCTTTTTCAATCAAGGGTTCTGATGCTTCTTTTACTTCTTTAAATTTCTCCTCTACAAATGTTTCTGCTTTTTCAAGGTATGGCTTTGCGGTTTCTTTGGCATGTTCTGCCGCGATTTCGGCTTTGTCGGCCAATTCATTTGTAGTTTTTTTGGCTGAGCCAAATAAATTTTTAAAAAATGTTGATAGTCCCATGGTTTTTCAAGTTAAATTAGGATACAATAGTAAGCATTTTTTTCTTATGGTTGCACTGTTAGAATAGTAATAGTTTGTTGATAGTCAGCCGTTGGCGAAAAGTTACTCTATTGTAAAAAGAAAAAAGCGTTTCCGGAGAAACGCTTCTTTTCTTTTTACAATAGAGTTATTCGAGTTCGAATGTCACTTTAAGAGTTACTCTATATTCCGATATTTTACCATCGCTTACCGCGGCACTTTGGTCTTTCACATATACCGAACGTATGTTTTTTACAGATTTTGATGCTTTAGTAATTGCTTTTTGTGCTGCATCTTCCCAACTACTATTTGAACTGGAAAGTAATTCAATAACTTTTAATACTGACATAATTTCTATTTTTTAGTTAAACATAAATTTAACCAAAATATTTATAATTACATTGAAAAAGAGGTTAATAAAATTATAATATTAACAAAATCAGCATTTTGACGGTGATTTATTTATGCATTAACCGCCTCTACTTGAATTTTCTCATCATTTAGCATACTTTTTAGCATATTCTCGATACCTGATTTTAAAGTAAATGTTGAAGAGGGACAACCACTGCATGCACCCTGAAGGATTACTTTTACGACCTTATTTTCCTCGTTGTACGAATCAAAAATAATATTACCACCATCGGCTGCAACTGCAGGTTTTACATATTCTTCAAGAATATTGATAATCTGTTGTGAGGTAACGTCCAGTTTGTCAAACTCTTCATTTTTGCTTTTTTCTTGATGCTCTTTGGCGATAATAACGCTTTCATCAAGAACAATTCCTCCATTTTCAATATACTGCTTAATGAAGCTCCTTAATTCCAATGTTATTTCTTCCCAGTTATTCACTTCGTATTTGGTAACTGAAATGTAATTTTCATCAATGAACACTTCTTTCACATATGGGAATTTGAACAATTCTTTTGCCAAGGGGGAAGGGGCGGTTTGGTCGATGTTTTTAAATTCCATCGCGTTTTTAGTTAGCATTCGGCTAACAACAAATTTTAATGCTGCAGGGTTCGGCGTCGTTTCGCCATAAACGGTTATAGGTTGTTTTTTTGTTTTATTTTCTTCAACCGTAATGATGGTGCCGCCATTGTTTACGAATGCGTCAATTTGTTCTGCGACAGCGTCTTTAACGTCCTCCCATTCCACAATGCTATATTTTTCTATGGCAATAAAATTTCCCGAGATATAAACCGTTTTTACAAAGGGTAAGTGAAATAATTGTTGGGTTAGTGGAGATGCTTTGGCTTCGTCTATGTTTTTGAACTCATAGCTTTCATTTTGGGTGATGAAATCTTCGAATTCAAACTTTAGTATAGTTGGGTTTTGCGTTTCTTTTATGGTAACTTTTGTCATAACTTTTGTAAATTTTTACAAATTTAGTAAAGTTATTTTCTACGAATAACTATATTTGATATAATAATGAATAAATTAACTTTATCTTAGTTGTTTAGATGAATTTCGATAGACCTTTTCTTCTGCTTAATGTTTAATTTTAAATAATAGTATCTCAATGCATATCAAAATTAAAATTTTACTAGCATTTTTTTTTGTAAGCTCTTACTCTTTTTCACAAGAGGGAATCCCAGTTTATTCGGATTATTTGGCGGATAACTATTATTTGATTCATCCTTCGATGGCCGGTGCCGCAAATTGCGCCAAAATTAGACTTACTGCTAGGAAACAGTGGTTTGGTCAGGAAGATGCACCTGAGCTTCAAACCCTGAGTTTTAACGGAAGGGTTACTGAAAAAGCAGGGGCGGGAATCATTCTCTTTAACGATAAAAATGGCTATCATTCTCAAAAGGGGGCGAAATTGACGTATGCTTATCACCTGATGTTCTCGAGGGATGAAATTGATTTGAATCAATTGTCGTTTGGTATAAGTGCTGGTTTGATCCAGAGTCAATTAGATGAGACCAGTTTTTTGCAATCGGGGGATTGGGATCCAATTATTGACGGAACGGTTGTGCAGAAAGATTCCTATTTCAATGTTGATTTTGGTGCGTCTTATAATTTTTTGGATTTTTATGTCCATGGGACCATTAAAAATGCAATAGAAACCAGAAGGGATATTTATACCGAATACGAAAGTGATAATTTAAGGAAATACCTGTTGAGCGCAGGTTATGTTTTTGGGGACAGTGACCGAATTTTATTGGAACCATCCATATTGTTTCAAATGGTTGGTAAAACCAAAGAGAAATCCATCGATATAAACATGAAAGCTTACAAAAACATGGATTTTGGAAGACTCTGGGGTGCGCTTTCTTACAGAAGAAGCTTCGACGGGGCCGAATATATTGATGGGAATGGGGTTTCGAAACAAAAATTGCAATACTTTACTCCGATTGTGGGGGTGAATTATAAGGATTTTATGGTTGCCTATACCTATTCGCACGTAACGGGGCCTGTGAAGTTTGATACTGGCGGCTATCATCAGATTACTTTGGGGGTAAACTTGTTTTGCAAACCGGTAAAATATGTATGCGAATGCCCAGCCATTAATTAATCCTAATTTATTATAATGTTAATAAAATCTGTCAATGGGAAAACCCCGGTAATACCGGAAGATTGTTATGTAGCCGAGAATGCGACGATTGTTGGGGACGTGAATTTTGGCAATTCTTGCAGTGTTTGGTTTAACGCAGTTATCAGAGGCGATGTGAATTTTATTAAAATTGGGAATAAGGTAAATATCCAAGATGGGGCTGTAATACATTGCACTTACAAAAAGCATCCCACCATTATAGGGAATAACGTGTCAATCGGGCACAATGCCATCGTTCATGGTTGCACTGTACACGATAATGTTTTGATAGGAATGGGAGCCATAGTGATGGATAATTGCGTAATCGAAAGTAATTCCATTGTTGCTGCAGGAGCTGTAATTACACAAAACACCGTGGTCGAATCCGGTTCGATTTGGGCTGGTGTTCCCGCTAAAAAGGTTAAAGACATTGATCAATCTAATTTTGCGGGAGAAATTGCTCGTATTTCAGATAACTATGTGATGTATTCCAATTGGTTTAAGGAAGAGTAGTTTTAGAAGAACTAAAAATCCTTTTCAATAACTTCATATTTATTCTCGAGAATTCCCCTGAGCACTTTTGGATTTGTGTTGGTATAGAAAACGGACTCGTTTTCTTTGGTTGACGATAAGCCTACTTCCTCTCTCAAAACACTCTGTGTTTGTTTAGCTACCGCTCTACCTGAATCAATAATCTGGATGTGGTCCGGAAGTATTTTTTTTATTTGAGGAATCAAATAGGGATAGTGGCTGCAACCCAGTACTAAATAATCGATATTAGCTTCAATCATAGGAGTTAGGTAAGAGTGTAGTAGTTTTTCCATCTCCGGGGTGTTCATATTACCGCTCTCAATTAGTTGTACTAAACCATGACCCACTTGCTCTACTATTTTGGTGTCATGAAACATCTCAGTGGTCTTGTTGAAGAGCTCACTGTTTAATGTTCCCTGTGTTGCCAGGATTCCTATGATTTGTGTTTTAGAATTCGCTACGGCCGGTTTAATGGCTGGCTCGATACCAATGAAAGGAACATCATACTTTTCTCTTAATTCTCGGATAGCATTAGTAGTTGCCGTGTTACAGGCGACAACAATCAATTTGCAACCCATTTCAAGCAGTAAATCCGTATTTTTCATGCTCAAGGCAATAATCTCTTTTTTGGATTTCTGTCCATAAGGGGCATTCTTGCTGTCAGCTAAATATATTGTTTTCTCATTGGGAAGCAAATTATGAATTTCTCTCCAAATTGAAGTGCCTCCTATGCCTGAGTCGAATATGCCTATCGGTTGATTGTTATCCATTAAAACAAAGTTAAGTCCTCTAGTTTATATATCCTAAATAATTTTATTGCAAAAAAAACCGCTCTATCCTTTATTTTGGATGAGCGGTTTGATATAAATCTTAGAGTTCGTATCTACTAGAAACCTAGATCTTTTTTTACGTCAGCAGTCAAGTTTGGGCCATCAGCAAGTAAAAGAGTTGAACCGTCTAACACATATTGAAATCCTTTAGCTTTTCCAACTTTTTGGATTGAAGTTCTCACTTTTTCCATTAATGGTTTTACGATATCAGATTCTTTTTGTTGAAGTTCTTTTTGGGCATTGTCTCTAAAATCAACAATTCTTTTTTGCATATCTTGAACTTCCACAGAACGTTCTCCGTTTATTTTATCAGAAACAGTAGCAGATTCTGCTTCGTATTTTTTTAATTTTGCTTGGTATTCTTCAACCATTTTTTTGTAGTCGGTGTCATAAGTTCCGCTTAATTTTTCTAGTTGTTTTTGAGCATCTAGCATGGCTGGCATTTTTGCCATAATTTCACTTACATCAACATGCGCTGTTTTGGCTTGTGCATTAATAGTTTGATTTGCTCCTAAAATGAATAATGCAGCAATTAATAGAGTTTTGATTTGTTTCATCGTTTTTAAAATATTAAGTAATTAATTTATTGTTTTAGTTTAATTTGTTCTTCTCTCGCTTTTTTTATGGAGTCCCGCACTTCAATTGTTCTTAGTCGTCTTTCCTCGACTGCTTTTTTACGGTCTTCAATCACTTTCTTGCGATCTTCCAATGTTTTGGCCCTTGCGTTAATTTGATTTTGTTTGGCTTCTTGCGCAGCTATTTTTGCTGTTTCCTTATCGTCAGTTGCGCCGGATGTTTTGTCCTCTATTTTAGTGGAGGCAGAAACCGTGCCATTTTTTTTAGCTTCTCTATCCGCAATTATCTTTTGCCTTCTTTCCTCGGATTCTTGTTTCTTCGCCTCTTGAGCTAATTTGCGATCGGCGATGGCTTTATCTCTTGCAATTTTCTTTTCGTCTAATGCTTTTTGCCGTTCTGCCAAGGCTGGATTTTCATCTGCTGCATCTTCTTTGCTCTCTTTGGCATCTTCGGCTTGAAGTTCCTTTTTCGTTAGCTGCTCCCTTTTTTCCGCCCTATTCAAAACGCGCAAAACCTGATCACTAACATCAAATCTTTTTGCTGAAAAAAGCATAGTTAAATCTGAAGATTTGTCGAATATAAAATCATATTTTTTTGCTTCGGCAATATCTTGCACGGCAGTAAACACTTGATCTTGGATGGGCTTCACCAATAGGGACTTTTGTATCATCAAATCCCCATTTGCTCCAAATCTTTTTTGCTGAAAATCCAACATTTCATTTTCAAGGAACTTAATTTCCATCTCTCTTTCCTCGATAAGCCCTTTTGTCAGCAAGGCCTTTTCGGCTTTAAGAGCCTCTTTTATTTTGTCAATTTCGATTTTCTTGGCTTCAATTTCTTGTTTCCACTTTTGTGCCTTTTGCTCTAATTGGACATTGGCTTCAGCATAGTTGGGTACATTTTGTAAAATGTACTCCATGTCAATGTAGCCTATTTTGGTGCCTCTTGTTTGTGATTGGATATTGTTTACCACAATCAACGCTAGAATCGAAATTAAAAAATGTTTTCTCATAGCTTTTGGTATTAGAAAATCTTAATGCATTCTCTTACTATTAAAATTGCTGTCCAATAATGAAATGGGTTTCCCATCCATTAGGTTTTGATTGCCCTGGCAATGCGTCAAAACCATTTGCGAAATCGATACCTAGTAATCCAAATGCTGGCATAAATACACGCAATCCAACTCCTGCGGATCGGCTTAATGCGAAAGGGTTATAACTTTTAAAATTCTCATATGATGAACCTGCTTCCAAAAATGCCAATGCATATATAGATGCCGATGCTTTTAATGTTATCGGATAACGCAGTTCTAATGAAAACTTATTGTACACGGTTGCACCAATTTGTTCTCCGACGCTATTTATTGGCGTTAAGGAGTTGTTTGGATACCCTCGCAACTGTATGGTTTCTCTCCCATCCATTGAATAATTGGCTAATCCATCTCCCCCTACATAGAACCTTTCAAAAGGAACGACACCTCTGTCTTGATTATAAGCGCCTAAGAAACCGAATTCCGTTAGCGTTCGCAGTACTAATTTACCATAAACTTTTGTATACCAGTCCGCTTTGAATTTTATTTTATAATATTCTAACCAATTAAATTTCTTTTGATCCACTTTTGCAGGATCTGGGGCGGCTTCTTGGTAGGTGAATACCTTGTTTCCCGCAGCATCTATGTAATCACCGATGTTAACTGTGTTCCCGTTTGCGTCAACCTGATTTGACCGGTCAACGGTATTTTTTAATTTGTATTCTTCTTGATCCCCTAAGGTTTTGTAATCAACTCCATTCATTAGGGAATAGGGTGGGGTTAATTTTGCCGTAATGCTGAACTCGGAACCATACATCGGGAAAATTGGATTGACTCCCTTATTGCTTCTTGATAATCCAACGGTGTACGCTAGGTTTCTCGAAGCTCCATTACCAAATGTAAACAGCCCCGTGTTGTAATTATGCAAGTCATAATGTTGATAACTTACCGATTGTGACAATACAAAAAAGTCGTCCGGTACGGTTAATCTTTTGGCTAATCCTACCGATAAGGTTAAGATGTTAAAACTTTTGTCTTTGTCTACTCTTTGAGTGATGTAATTGTTCAAAAATTGTTTGCTGTACGATATAGAGGAACTAAACTGCACAGGTTTCTTTTGTCCGAACCAAGGCTCAGAAAACGATACGCTGTACGTCTGGAAATAGGTGCTTCCTTGTAATCTAAGCGACACCTTTTGTCCGTCACCCATTGGTAACGGTTTGTAAGCATCTTTGTTAAGCATATTTCTGGCCGAGAAGTTATTAAACGACAAACCTAATGTACCAATGAAACCGCCTCCGCCGTAACCTCCTTGAAGTTCTATCTGGCTGGAACCTTTTTCTACAAGTTGGTATTCAATATCCACCGTACCTGCGGCTGCATCAACATGTTTAAAGTCTGGGTTTATGGCCTCAGGATCAAAAAATCCCAATTGTCCAATTTCGCGAATTGTTCTTATCAATAATTCTTTATTGTATTTTTCTCCCGGTTTCGTTCTTAATTCTCTATAAATAACGCGGTCGTTCGTTTTGTCGTTTCCAACAACCGTAATTTTATTGAAGTATGCCAATGGACCTTCAGTAACTCTTATCTCGAAATCAATCGTATCATTTACAGTTTTTACTTCTACAGCATTGATGGTAGAGAATAAATAGCCGTTATTTTGATATAAATTCGTGATATCCTCCCCGTCAGGTTTTGATTTGTCTGCGATTCTTTTTTCAAGAAGTACCCCATTATAGGTTTCTCCTTTTTTGACACCCAATATTCTTCCTAGATACTGATCCGAATAAACTGTATTCCCTAAAAATTTAACATCGCCAAAATAATATTTGTTTCCTTCCTCAACATTTATCTTTATTGCTAGTGCGTTTTTGTCCTTATTATAGGTTACGGAATCGGATAGGATTCTTGCGTCCCTATATCCTTTTTCTTTATAGGCCGCAATAACTTTTTCTAAATCTGTTTTGTATTTTGCTTTTATGAATTTCGAAGCCTTCAATACGCGAAACAGACTTTTTTCCTTGGTGTCTTTCATGGCCTTGCGCAAGGTGTTGTCAGACAGTTTTTCATTACCGATAAAATCAATCTCGTCAATTTTTATCTTTTCTCCTTTGTCTACATTGATAACCATATTGACCTGGTTTACTGCGGAGGTGTCCTTAATAACGTTTATGTTTACTTTTGTGTTGTAATAACCGTCTTTTTTATATTTGTTTTCTATGTAGTTTTTTGTAGTCGTAATCAGATTCTCATTGACTACTTTGCTTTTTGTTAAGCCATTGTCTTTGATTAGAGCTTCGGTTTTGTTTTTCTTAATTCCAACAAATTTAACCTCATTTAACTTTGGCAATTCTTTGATCTCCAGATCAAGATAGATACTGTCGTTTTGGATTCGGTTGACATAAAATGCGATTTCGTCAAAAAGACCCAGTTTTCCCAGTTTTTTTATAGCATTGCTAATTTGTTCTCCAGGGACCGTGATTTCTTGCCCTTTTTCGAGCCCGGCAAATGTGACAACGGTTTGGTCATTGAAACTGATCTTGTTGGTTAGGACAACGTCGGCTAGTATGTATTTTTTACCTTGATCAAAAGGAACTCTGTCTTGAGCTTTAATTTGTGAAAAACTTCCCAAAATTAGAAGGGTAAGGACTGCTTTTATACTTTTATTCAACACTAAAAAATTATTTAATTTGTTCACTTGTTTTTCCAAATCTACGTTCTCTTTTTTGATAACTAATAATAGCCTCATATAAATTCTGTTCTTTAAAGTCAGGCCACAATACATCAGTAAAATACAATTCTGCATAGGCTATTTGCCACAACAGAAAATTACTTATCCTATGTTCTCCACTTGTTCTTATTAATAAATCTACATCCGGTAAATTTTGCGTGTAAAGATGCTCATTTATAATTGAATCGTCAATAGAGTCTATTGAAATTATATTATTTTTAACTTTATCGCTGATGTTTTTTACGGCATTTATGATTTCTTCTCTCGAACCATAACTCAATGCCAATGTTAAAGTCATTTGGGTATTGTTTTTGGTTTTTTCAATCACATCAAGAAGTTCCTTTTGAGCGGATTGAGGCATTTTTTCTAAATTGCCTATCGTGCTCAATTTTATGTTGTTGCTTTGTAATGTCGTAAGTTCTTTTTTTAATGATTTGATTAATATTTTCATTAAAGTGTCAACTTCCAGTTTAGGTCTATTCCAGTTCTCGGTAGAGAATGCATACAGGGTTAGATTCTGGATGCCCAATCGAGCGCAAGTTTCAATTATGATTTTTACGGATTTTGTGCCGCTCTCATGGCCAAAAGCTCTTAATAGTCCTTGTTGTTTTGCCCATCGCCCATTTCCATCCATAATAATGGCTAAATGTCTAGGTAAATTGTTCTTATCAATATTTTGTAGTAAATCCATTTTTTTAGTCTGCACAATAACAGGGTTTTTCGCCAAAGGTATACGTTAATGTTAACCCAGAAAAAACATACCAATCATTATTATTTATATTTCCAAATTTCAGTTGCTCTAGGTTTTTATTAGTGGGGTTACTCCCGTCAATATCATCAGTAAGCGTGTATCTTGCTCCAACCTCTAATCCTATTATAAAGCGATTGTTTAAGTTTGTTTTAACCCCCACAGTCATTGGGATAGCGATTGTTCCGTGATCTGCATCAGATCTTGTTTCGCCGTTCACGAAAAACAGACCGTTGTATTGTGTGTAACTAATTCCGCTATAAACATATGGAGTAAAGTGTCTCTGTAATTCATGGAGATTAAAATCGAAAAAATTGAATTCAAGGCCTAAAGATACTTCTTTTATGTTATTTTCAAAATGATAGCCTCTTTCACTTCTGCTGGGTTCTTTCGAATCCATGTCATTTGAAGAGATTTTCGATTGTGTATAAGAAAAGCGGTAGGCATGCCTTGGGCTTTTATTCCATTTATAAAGTATCCCAAAAGCGGGCTCATTAGGTGCTATATAAGTGGTAGGCCCTATTTCGCCTATGTAGTTGCTTCCCCCAAGAAAAACTCCAACTTCATGTATCTGCGAATGCATAGTCATGCCAACGAATAAGCATATAAATAAGCTGAAAATTTTATTCATTTTAATTAAAATTGCGTGCAAATATAATAATTATCGATACGAATCAATACCCCAAATGTTAAATGTGTCCATTAATTGAATAAAGGACGTGATACTATATAGGAAATTGATTTAGGTTAAAGGAGAAACGGTAAAATCTGATGAAATAGTATAGTTTGGAGGCAAAAAAGAATTAGTTCCTTTTGTCCTCACCCCAGAGTAATTTGGTACGAAGTGTTTTTAAAAATGTTTCTTCGGGAATTTCTACCATATTTATTTGAAAAGGGGTTTTTTTTATGGTCAAGATGGACTCGTTTCCTACCGAAGTTATTCTGGAGTCTAGCGAAACTAAATAATTTTCTTCCCTGCCTGAAACTTGTAATCTGATCTCTGTTTCGTCCGGGATTACAAGTGGTCTTGCATTTAGGTTGTGTGGCGCAATTGGTGTGATGACTAAACCTTTCACATCTGGAGTCAATATCGGTCCCCCGCAACTCAGGGAGTATCCAGTGGAGCCGGTTGGTGTCGATATTATTAGTCCGTCCGCCCAGTAGGAGTTTAAAATTTCGCCGTTCAAATAAGTGTCAATAGTGATCATCGAGGTCGTGTCCTTGCGACTTACCGAAACTTCATTCATGGCAAAATTGATGTCTTTGAGCGCCTCATTAGGCGGATAGCAAGACAGACTCAATAATGTTCTTTTCGAAAGGGTGTACTTTTTGTCGATAACGATCTGCAGAAAATCATGAATGTTCTCTTTCTGCACGGTCGCAAGGAAGCCCAGTCGACCGGCATTTATTCCTAAAATTGGCACTCCCGAATCCCGAACTAAAGTGGCTGCCCTTAAAATGGTACCGTCGCCACCAATGCTTATCAGCATGTCAAAACTTTGGTCTAATTCAGTGTGGGATGAAAAAGTGTTATACTCTTTCTGAACAATTTTTTTTTCATATAAGATTTCCAGAAAACTGGCCTCAATGACTAATTCTACGTTGTTTTGATTGAAAAAAACGAAAATGTCTTTTATAATCGGCTCCGTACTGTTCTGGTAATATTGACCGTAAATGGCTACTTTCATTGGGCTTCTTAATCGTTTGCTTATTAATTTTTGATTTGATAAATGACGGTTAAACCAATAACCGAATAAACAATTACATGTTAAGGTATTTGTCTAAATAGTCCGAACGCTCCTTCAAAGTATTAATGTAATTGTCTTCGTGGTGTTCAGATGTAATTTCATAACCATACCTTCTGAAAGTTTGGATAATCTCATTTATGGGGCCTAAGTTTATTTTAATGGTCACCTCGATGCTGTCAACATCTGCTTCAGAAATAAACAAACCCAAAAGTTTGCCATTGTTGCTTTCCACTATTTGCGTGATTTGGCTCATCGAATAATCCAAGATTCCTTTTTTTACTTTTATGATCCGTCCGGGTTCTTTTAAAAACGGAGTTTGGTGAAAAAAACTCATGATGTCCTCTATTTCGTAATAGCCAACGTAATTGTTGTCTTTGTCCAAAACGGGAATCAAATTGGTGCGGTTTTTCGCAAAAATCTCCAAAACTTCAATCCAAATGGAATCTGTTCTTGTAAAAAACGGTTCCAGGGTATATTTGTAATCAATCACCTTTTTGTCATCATCGAAAGTCTCGACGTCGTCAGAGGCAATGTTGCCAATGAAAATTCCCTCTTCAAGAACGGGGAAATGGGAGTAGTTCAATTCCATGAAAAAATCTTTAACAGTCGCAATAATTTCTTGGCTGTCAAGGGCTTTATAATCAGTGGTTATGTAGTTCGTGATTTCCATCTTAATTAAATCCTCAATTTTTATGCAAAATAATCAAAAAAAGGCAAAAAACCCTACCTTTTACTTTGTATTTTTGCTTCAATTAAACCCTTGTTTTACAATCAAAAAGTGTTCCAATGACAAAGTTAAGTGTAAATATCAACAAAATAGCCACTTTGCGTAATGCTCGCGGAGGAAACGTGCCTGATTTACTGAAGGTAGCAGCCGATATCCAAAAATTTGGAGGCCAAGGAATCACCATCCATCCCCGTCCTGATGAGCGCCATATCCGCTATAAAGATGCTCGTGATCTAAAATCAATAGTTTATACAGAATATAATATAGAGGGAAACCCGGAAAAATCATTCGTCGACTTGGTCCTTGAGGTAAAACCAACACAAGTGACTTTGGTGCCGGATGCCGTGGATGCCATCACCTCGAATGCGGGCTGGGACACGATAAAGCACACCGGTTTTTTAACTGAAATTGTCCAGGAATTCCAGCGCAACGGTATCCGCACTTCGATATTCGTGGATCCCGTTCCGGCAATGATCGAGGGGGCAAAAAAGATAGGGACTGACCGAATCGAATTGTACACGGAGGCCTATGCCCACCAATATGGGTTAGGAAACAAAAGCGGCATAGACCCATACGTTAAATCGGCCATTTTGGCTAATGAGCTAGGATTGGGAATCAATGCGGGACATGATTTGAGTTTAGATAACATCCAGTTTTTCAATCAAAATATCCCCGGTTTGCTGGAAGTTTCGATAGGCCACGCTTTAATCGCGGAATCGTTGTACTTAGGATTGGAGAATGTGGTTAACATGTATCTGCAAAAATTAAAATAGTTTTATTACTGAGTGATTATTGAATTTTAGGGGCAATCTGCAATCTAAAATCTGCAATCTAAAATCTAGAAGATAAATGCTGTATTCAAAAATAGAAGGCGAAGGAAAACCGTTATTGATCCTTCATGGATTTCTGGGAATGTCAGACAACTGGAAAACACTGGGGTCGCAATTTGCCACGGAGGGTTTTCAAGTTCATATGCTGGACCTACGGAACCATGGTAGAAGTTTACAGTCAGGCGAGTTCAGTTACGAGATAATGGCTCAAGATATTTATGATTATTGCCAAGCCAATAATCTTAACAATATTGATATTATAGGACATTCGATGGGTGGGAAAACAGCGATGTTGTTTGCGGCCACTTACCCGGAAATGGTAGATAAATTGATTGTCGCTGACATTGGCCCCAAATTTTATCCGCAGCACCACCAATCGATTTTGGCGGGTTTGAATGCGGTGGATTTTTCCAAAAAACCTAGCCGCTCTATAGTAGAGGATATTCTTTCAGAATATATAACTGATTTTGGCACCCGACAATTCTTGATGAAAAATTTGTATTGGCAAGAGCCCGGGCAATTGGCATTTCGATTCAATCTATCCGTTTTTAATGAAAAAATGGATGAAATAGGAGTGGCGCTTCCGGAAACCGCTGTTTTCAATAAACCTACGCTTTTTATCCGTGGTGGAAACTCGAATTATATTTTGGACAGTGATTTCGAAAACATAAAAAAACATTTCCCCGATTCAAAAATAGAGACTATCCCTAATGCGGGTCATTGGCTCCATGCCGAAAACCCGAAAGTGTTTCACGAAATGGCAATTTCCTTTTTAAAATAAATCCAACTAAAAAAATAGTAGTACTTTTATTAAAAATTAAACTATATGAAACTTATCATTAGAATTCTTATCACATCAGCTTTGGTCCTGCTTATTGCGAATTTCATGACAGGAGTTCATGTAGACGGTTTTACCACGGCCTTAATCGTAGCCGTTGTCCTTGGCTTACTTAATATTTTTATCAAACCCATCATCGTTATACTAACATTGCCAATTACATTTATAACCTTGGGGCTATTCCTGCTGGTCATCAATGCATTGATTATCCTATTGTGTGACAATATTGTGGGAGGTTTTAGTGTGGATAGTTTCTGGACGGCATTATTATTTAGCATTATATTGTCCCTGTTGCAGTCTATCATGTATCAAATATTAGGGGAGAATAAGTAAATTTGCAAGAAAAAGAGTTAATTAGTGGCGCGGTATTAACAAATATTTAGTGCTGATCCGATTTACTTTCACTAATTTTGCTCCTAATTACAACAAAAATGAAAAAAATTCACATGTTATTAATTGTTTTGCTTGGCGTCTTCCTGATGCCGACCTCAACTTTTGCATGTGGAAGTCATTCGGAAAAAAATTCTTGTGCCAAAGAAATGTCTTCAAAAACGGGCATGAAGGATTGCTGTAGCAACGATTCCAAATCAAAAAGCAAAAAAAACGACGGTTGTAACGGAAAGTGCGGGCACGCTATGTGCAGTGTATCTTCTTTGAATATTGGAATAGTTTCTTCTATCCCATTAGAAATTGACGATGACGTTTTTAACTTTTCTAGCAAAAAGCAAAAATTTCACCAATCAGTATCCTTCACTTCTGCGGGGTATTCTTCCCTTTGGCTTATACCTAAAATAGGCTAAATTCTTTTTTTGACAGCCATTAGTGCGTCAAATCTGAAGCAATTATTGCTTAAAATCATTTATTTTTAGGTTATTTCCATGCTAGAGGATAGTTTAATTGCTATGGTTTAGTCAGTTTATAGCTTATTCAACTTCAAATTATTTATCGAATGAAATCACTAAACAAAAAAGTGGCAGCAATAGCGCTATTGCTGTCAGCTACATTTGCCAATGCGCAAATGAAAAACGCTAAAACGGAAACAGTAAAAATATTGGGCAATTGCGGAATGTGCGAAAGCAAAATAGAAAAAGCAGGGAACCTTAAAAACACCGCAATTGTAGATTGGGATAAGGACAGCAAAATGGCTACAATTACCTATGACACCGCTAAAACCAATCAAGACGAGATTTTAAAAAGGATTGCTTTGGCGGGTTATGACAGTGAAAAAAATATAGCCCAGGATTCTTCATACAATGCCCTTCCCGGTTGTTGCCAATACGATAGGGAACCAACGAAACAATAAAACAGTTAACGCAAAATAATTATCACATTAAAAAAAAACAAAATGAAAAACATAATTAAATTAAGCATCATCCTTTTGATATTCACATTTGCATCTTGTAAGGAAAATAAATCAGAGTCAAATAAAGAAGGCGCGGCGATTGAAAGTACACAGGCAGATAAGGAGGGACAGCTATACTCTTGCCCAATGCATCCTGAAGTGCATGGCAAGCAAGGGGAAGTTTGTTCCGTGTGTGGTATGAAATTAACGGAACCAGTTACCCAAGCGGCAGCTGCCCCTGAAAAAGTTAAGGTACAAGCGGAACCATTGAGTAAATCATCATTTTCTATTGATGGAATTTTGAACAATTACTTGAAATTAAAAAATGCGCTTGCCAATGATGATTCTAAAGAGGCTGCCAATGCGGCAAAAGAATTAAATGTGACTTTAACTAATTTGAAATCTGATAAAATTGAGGCCAAATTTAAAAAAGAGTACGCAGACATTGCCGAGGATGCAAAAGAACATGCGGAACATATTGGTGACAATCCCGGAAAAATAGAACACCAAAGGGAGCATTTTGCCATGTTAAGCACGGATGTTAATGATTTGATCAAAATTTTTGGAACAGACAAAAAAATATACAGAGACTATTGCCCAATGTACGACCAGGGGAAAAGTGGGTATTGGATTAGTGAAACCAAAGAAATCAAGAATCCTTATTATGGATCTGAAATGTTGACATGTGGCGGAATTACCAACGAGTGGTAAGATGAAAAAAGTCTTCAAAAAAATATTCATTACAGCTTTTGTTATTTTTTTGTTGATGCAATTGTATCAACCTGCCCGTAATTTTGATTACGGACAGGTATCAGTTGCGCATTTTACTAAAACGTATGCAGTTCCGGAAAATGTGGAAACTATTTTACGAACCTCCTGCTACGACTGTCACAGTAATAACACTAATTACCCCTCGTATTCTAACATCCAGCCCATTAGGTTATTTATGGATAGCCATATTAATGAAGGGAAGGAGAATTTGAACTTTAGTGAATGGGGTAATTATTCTAGCAGAAAACAAAGGAGCAAATTAAATGAAATTAGTAAGCAAATAGAGGACGGAGAAATGCCATTGGCTTCTTATACGTTGATTCATAGAAACGCAACCCTTACTACTGCTCAAAAAGAAGAAGTAACCGATTGGATTGATAAAATGAAAGATAGTCTTTCATCAAAACATTAAGCTATTATGGTAGAAAAATTAATATCGTTTTCACTGCGAAACCGTATGGTTGTATTGCTCGTTTCAGCCTGTTTATTCGGCTGGGGGATTTACAGCGTGCAGCAAAACCCTATCGATGCCATTCCTGACCTGTCCGAAAACCAAGTCATTGTTTTTACGGAATGGATGGGCAGAAGCCCCCAAGTGATCGAAGACCAAGTTACATACCCATTGGTTTCCAATTTGCAGGGGATACCCAAAATCAAGAATATACGTGCCTCGTCCATGTTTGGGATGAGCTTTGTTTATATCATTTTTGAAGATAATGTGGATCCATATTGGGCAAGAACCCGTGTACTGGAACGACTAAATTATGCGCAGCGGCTGTTGCCTGAAAATGTAGTTCCCACTTTGGGCCCCGATGGAACTGGGGTAGGTCACATTTTTTGGTACCATTTAGAAACCAACGGGATGGACTTGGGAGAGCAACGCGCCCTGCAGGACTGGTATGTGAAGTTTGCCCTGCAGACCGTTCCCGGCGTAGCGGAAGTGGCTTCCTTTGGGGGATTCGAAAAACAATACCAACTGGTTCTGGACCCCTTGAAGATGCAGTACTACAATGTTAGCATGATGGAGGTGATGAAGGCTGTGAAAACCAGCAACAATGACGTGGGCGGACGAAAATTTGAAATGAGCAATATGTCCTACATCGTGAGGGGACTGGGCTATATCAAAAACATAAAAGATGTAGAAGACATTGCCATTAAAAATTACAATTCGGTACCCGTAAAGGTGAGTGATATTGGTTCAGTGCAAATGGGCGGAGATTTGCGTTTGGGGATTTTTGATGCCAATGGCGAAGGGGAAGTTGTAGGCGGAATCGTGGTAATGCGATACGGGGAAAATGCCGATAAAGTTATAAAGGCAGTTAAACTCAAAATGAAAGAAGTCGCAAAAGGATTACCGGAAGGCGTTTCCTTCAAGACTTCGTATGACAGAAGCGAACTGATAGAAAAAGCAATCGAATCGGTTAAAGGAACTTTGATAGAGGAGATGATTGTAGTGTCCATCATTGTTTTGCTGTTCCTTTTTCATTGGCGAAGCGCACTGATAATTTTAATTCAATTGCCCATTTCCGTTGCCGTAGGATTTATTTTACTGCAAGCTTTTGGGATTTCATCCAACATTATGTCCTTAACCGGTATTGCGCTGGCAATAGGTGTCGTTGTTGACGACGGGATCGTAATGGTCGAAAATGCCTATCGGACCATCTCTGAGAAACAGGAAGAACTGGACAACAATCATTAATCAACAGCGATGAAAAAATTATTTAAAAAAATATTCAAGAAAGAGCACGATCCGCTGCCTCCTGAAGAAAGAATGAAGCTGATTGAGGACTCCTCAAAATTAGTTGGACCGGGCGTGTTTTATTCCACATTAATTGTGATAGCTTCCTTTTTGCCCGTTTTTCTATTAACAGGGATGGAAGGGAAATTATTCAGTCCGCTGGCTTGGACCAAGTCGTTTATATTAATCGTCGATGCCTTTTTGGCGATAACGCTGACCCCGGTTCTGATTAGCTTTTTGCTGAAGGGAAAACTTCGTCCCGAAAGTAAGAACCCAATAAACAGGAAACTGGAAAGTATCTATACGCCGATTCTGACTTTTTGCTTGAAATGGAGAAAATCGGTATTGGCAATAAATATCGTCGCTTTATTAATCGGTGGATTGATGTTTACCAGACTGGGATCCGAATTCATGCCGCCTTTGGATGAAGGCAGTATTTTATTTATGCCAGTGACCTTGCCTGACGTTTCTAATGCTGAGGTAAAGAGAATATTGCAAGTTCAGGATAAATTGATAAAATCGATTCCGGAGGTTACCCATGTTTTGGGAAAAGCGGGTAGGGCCAATACGGCAACGGACAACAGTCCGATAAGCATGATTGAGACCATCATTTTGCTCAAACCCCATAATGAATGGAGAGATGGAACGACGAAAGGCGATATCATAACGGAAATAAACAATAAGTTACAAATTCCCGGAGTGACTAATGGTTTCACGCAGCCCATCATTAATCGAATTAATATGCTTTCTACGGGTATCAGAACCGATGTGGGAATAAAAATATATGGTGCCAGTTTAGACACTATTAATGTTTTATCCCAAAAAATTAAAAAAGCATTGGAAGGCACCGCCGGAGTGAAAGACTTATTCGCGGAACCTATAACCGGAGGAAAATATATTGATATCGTCGCCAAACGGGAAGTGATAGGCAGGTATGGTCTTAGCGTTGATGATGTCAATAGTGTCGTTGAAGCTGCCATTGGGGGGATGACATTAACAACAACTATCGAAGGAAGAGAGCGGTTTTCTGTCAGCGCCCGATATGCTCAAGAATACAGAAACAGTCTCGAAGCCCTGAAAAAACTTCAGGTCCAGACAATGGAATACGGACCCATTCCCCTGGAGACTGTTGCGGATATAAAAATAAGCGATGGGCCTCCAATGATCAACAGTGAGAACGCCATGCTTCGTGGGAGCGTTTTGTTTAATGTTCGGGGTCGCGATTTAGGGAGTACCGTACAGGAAGCTCAGGACAAGCTGAATGCAATGATCACTAAAATGCCAAAAGGGTATTATATGGAATGGAGTGGACAATGGGAAAACCAAATTCGGGCCAACAAAACATTAAGCATGATTTTACCCCTGGTTGTCATCATCATATTCCTGATTTTATACTTTACCTATCGCTCTATGAAGGAGGCGTTTATCACCATGATTACGGTGCCTTTTGCCTTGATCGGAGGGATTTTTATGGTTTACTTTTATGACATTAATTTATCGGTGGCCGTTGCGGTCGGGTTCATAGCCTTGTTTGGGCTTGCGATCGAAACCGCGATGTTGATGACCATTTATTTAAATGAAGCCATGATTAAAATGGTGGAGAAGCATGGAAACAGTAGAGAGACAATCACGGAAGAGATATTGCGGGACTATATTATTTTTGGATCTGCAAAAAGATTGCGTCCCAAGTTAATGACGGTATCTGTCTCTTTGTTTGGGCTTATCCCCATTTTATGGTCAACAGGAACCGGGGCTGATGTAATGATTCCTATTACGGTTCCGCTTATCGGAGGGACAATCACCTCGACCATTTATGTATTATTAGTGACGCCGGTTGTTTTTGAAATGACAAAATTGCGTGAATTACGAACAAAAGGTAAAATAGATATTATCGATGCGAAACATTAAAAAGTATATCGTTATAGGTTGTTTGCTTATAAACGTTACCGCTATGGTAGCACAAACACTTTCGTTGGATGCCGTTTTGGGCACAATCAAAACCAATAATCCGCAGTTGAAAATGTATGATGCCGACATTCAAAGTATGGATGCTGCGGCAAAGGGGGCAAAAAGCTGGATGCCACCGCAAATCAACACGGGTTTGTTTATGACGCCTTACGACGTGAAAATGTGGAAATCGGATGAAATGAATCCGGGAATGGGCGCTTATATGATTGGCTTTACGCAAATGATTCCCAACGCTTCCAAATTGAGGGCCGATTCTGATTACATGAACGCCATGTCTTCTGTTGAAGCCGAAAACAAAAACTACACCGTCAATCAGTTGAATGCTTTGGCAAAAGCCAATTATTACCAATGGTTGGTGTTGGATAAAAAAATAAAAATTGCCAATGACAATTTGGTGCTTTTGGAATACATGATAAAAAGCATGGAAATACGTTATCAATACAATATGGACAAGCTGCCAACGTATTACAAGGCGAAATCCCAATATAGTGGGTTGCAAAGCATGTTGGTCATGATGCAAAACAACATTGCCCAGAAAAGAATCGTGCTGAATACCCTGATGGCAAGGGATAAAAACACGGTATTTGAAATCGATCCGTCCTACACATTAAATGAATTTGATGTAATGGATTCAGACAGCACTTCGCTTTCCCAAAACCGAAGCGATGTTCAGGCAATCGAAAAAACAATGGAATTGAATCAGCTGAAGATTGAAACCGAAAAATCGAAATTGTTGCCGGAGTTTGGCGTGAAATACGACCATATGTTTGCCTTTGGCGACCGTCCACAGCAATTTTCACTGATGGGTATGGTCAGCATTCCGATGCCTTGGTCCACAAAAATGAATAAGGCAACGATCAACAGTATCAAGATAAAAAACGAAAGTCTGGAATGGCAAAAACAAATGATCCTGAACGAGGCAACGGGCATGATTTCAGGAATGCAAACCGAATTAAAAAATCTTAAAAAGCAATATGATATTGCCGAAAAGAGCATCATTCCGGCATTACGAAGAAACTACGACACGGCAATTCTGGCATGGCAAAACAACACAGGTGATCTGTTTGTTGTGTTGGATTCGTGGGAAGCGTTAAACATGGCACAGATCGATAAATTAGACAAACTTCAGGCTATTTTGAGTACTCAGGTGGAAATCGAAAAACAACTCGAAACGAAATAATTATGAACAAATATTTAAAATATAGTTTGTTGGCGATCGCGGTTTTGACTGTTGGATTCACAATTTATTATTTTGTGGAAAAATCGAATGATCAAACTGCGCATTTACATGAAGAGGAGCTTTATACTTGTTCGATGCATCCCCAAATCATAAGAAACGAGCCGGGGAGTTGCCCTATTTGCGGAATGGATTTGGTGAAAAAAGTGAGCGAAAATCAGCCCGAGGAAAACCATTCGATAGAACACTTATTGCGGCCTACGGATCAATTTGTGGTGGGGGATTTTCAAACCACCACGCCTATAGACACGACAATAAGCACCGAGCTGCATGTGCCGGGACTTGTTGCCTACGACCCCAATTCGTCCGTAAACATATCCGCAAGAATCAGTGGCAGGATAGAAAAAATGTATGTGAATTACAAGTTCCAGAAAGTGAACAAAGGCCAGAAATTGTTTGATTTGTACAGCCCGGAATTACTTACGGAGCAGCAAAATTATATTTATTTGATAACCAATGATTCGGAAAACGCTTCAATCATCAAAGCGTCAAAACAAAAATTGTTGCTTTACGGAATGAGCGGCCATCAAATTAACTCATTGGCTGCAGCCAAAAGGGTAAATCCGGTAGTGTCCATTTACAGTCCAAGCAGTGGAATTGTAGAGGGAACCGAAAGCGGGAATGCGAGTGCAGCCGGGAATATGCAAAGTGCCGGGACAACAACCACTTCTTTAACTTTAAAGGAAGGAGATTATATCAAGAAAAACGAAGTTGTTTTTAAATTGATGAAAACGGATAGAGTTTGGGGCGTTTTTAATGTTATGCAGGGCTACAATAGTCTGGTAAAAGTCAATCAGCCGATCAGAATCTCGTCGGAGTTAGACGAAAAGGATTATTTCAACGCTAAGGTGAACTTTGTCGAGACGCAACTCAACCAAAACGAAAAAACCAACCGAGTGAGGGTATATCTCAATAACAGAAATTTGAAATTCCCCGTCGGTTTGCGACTGCAGGGAGTTATAGAAACAAATCCGATAAAAGGGATTTGGCTCAGAAAATGGGCTTTGGTAAGCATTGGAACTGAAAAGATAGTTTTTGTCAAAAAAGAGAATGGTTTTAAAACTGCAGTAATAAAAACGGGGATCGAAATCAATGATTTTGTTCAGGTTATCGAAGGGGTTTCCACCCGGGATACCCTTGCCAGGAATGCACAGTACTTGATCGATAGCGGAAGCTTTATAAAAACGGAATAATTATGAAAAAGATAAAAATAATACCTTTTCTATTTATGGTCTTTGCTTTTCTTGCTGCTTGCAACGGCAAAAACGAGGAAGAACATAGTGAGAATAAGGCGGAAGAAAATATTTACTATACCTGTTCAATGGATCCCCAGGTGAAGGAGGACAAACCGGGGAAATGCCCCATTTGTCACATGGACCTGACGCCAATGAAAAAGGACAATTCCGCTTCTAATGAGATTGCGCTGAGCGACCAGCAGATAAAATTGGGTAATATCAGTGTACGGACGATTTCTGAAACGGAAAGCAGCCTGGCAGAAAATTACACGGGAGTTTTGGCCATTGACCAGCAGGGAATGAAAACCATTTCTGCCAGGGCCATGGGACGAATCGAGAAATTGTACTTCAAAACGGAAGGGGATTATATCCAAAAAAACCAGGCTGTTTACCAAATCTACAGTGAAGATATTGCCATAGCCAAACAAGATTATTTCGCGGCATACAAACAACTGTCCATGCC
>NZ_DATBVQ010000028.1:0-2342 GCF_036515215.1 Flavobacterium sp. | reverse complement strand
GCTCGTATTGGCCTTTTTATTTTAACTCCTTCTATATTAGCCACTGAGGTCAATCCCCCGGCCCTTTTTACAATATCATACACTTTCGCTTTCTTGCTGGCCAAAACATATTTTCCCGCATAGTGCACGGCGCCGCTAATGGTTACCATCTCCGGTTTTTCATACACTGCCATTTTACGGATATTGATCACGTCAAACGGCAACAACGAAAAATTGACGGCCTGCTCATTGTTATCGGGAGTGATTTCAATATTGAATAATTCCGATTTATTGGGATTCGCATCGTCAACTTCCTCCGACATGATCATTCTTGCCACTTCCCCTCTTTTCGAGGCCGAGCCGGTCAAACCACCCGCTTGAATGAACAGGTCATTCAGGGTCAAGCCTTCGTAATAATCATAAATTCCCGGCTGTTTTATTTCACCGTCAATGGTTATTTTATATTCTTCGGTAAAATCCAAAATGGAATAAACCGTTACCACATCTTCTTTTTGTAAAGCAAGATCCGCGGCAAGATCTTCTCCCAAGGCTTTCTCGAGATCAACATTGACGATCTCCGTTGTCAAATCAGGTTTTAATCTAATGATTCTCGCTCTTTTGCTATAGGCATCCTCTTTTAGACCGTCCGCCTTGGCAATCAAATCAGAAACACGCATACCTTCATAAAAGGAATAAGTATCGGGTCTAAAAACGGCCCCGTCAATTTTGATTCGGTTTTCAAATCGGTTTAATATTTTGCTTACTCTAAACACGTCGCCAGACTGCGGTTTATAACTGTCATACTCAGACGCTTTTATATCTTGCACTTTAAATTCCTTGGCCGTTTTCTGCAGCACGTTTACCGATGCGGTATAGGCGAACTCGTTGAACCCCGAGGCAAACGACAATAAATCAGAAAAAGACTCTCCCGGCTTCATTTCAAAAATTCCGGGACGTTTTACTTGGCCTTCTAGAGTAACCCTTTGATTGTATGCCGGAATCCGGATCACATCATTGTCTTTTAAACCTACATTCTCCGATTGATCCCCATTGACCAAAAATTTATAGAGATCAACTTTGGTATATATTTTATTGTTTCGAATCAATTCGATGTTTCTGTAACTTTCGTTTTTACCCGGTCCTCCCCCCAGAAACAAAGCGTTATAAACCGTTGCTAACGAAGAAATGGAGTAGTTTCCGGGTTGTTTGCTTCCTATTATAGTCACCCTGATCGTTCTGATACGACTTAGGCTGACCGAAACTTGAGATTGTCCCGATCCTATGGTGCTATATACCTTCGCCATAGCCCCTTTTATTTTTTGTGTCGCCGCTTCAATGCTCATTCCTGAAACGGATATTTCACCCACATATTGAATCGATACTTTTCCTTCAACTGATACCGGAATACTGGCATTATATTCCTGTACCCCATATAAACTCACCTGTAATTCATCGCCAGGACCCAGAATATAATTCATTGGCGTAGCCAATTTTAGGTTGGGCTCAAAATTCAGGGTTGGATTATCAAACAGCTCCGATCCAAAAACTAAGGAGTTCTTCCCGTCTTTTACTTTTGCATTAACAATTTCCTCCTGGGTTCTGCTATATTCCTCGGGGGAACTGTCAGCCTGCTTATTAGTCATGGCAGGAGTCGCTATTGCCGCTAATCTCACTTTCAATTTAGCGAATTCGGCAGCAGACATTCCTTTGGCCAAAGCCATAGGTTCCATTTGATCGATAGTCGCATTATTAGCCTGCAATTGCGTTTTGATTTTTGCAATCTCAGCGTCCGATAAATTATCGACTTTAAGGATGCTTAAATCGCTGCCTCTCAACAAATCTTGCGCTATCACTGTGTTTGTTTGAAAAATGGCAAACAACAAAAAAAAGATAATTAGTATTTTTTTCATATTCATTTTATGTAATCAAGTTAAATCTTACTGAAAAATTTAAATGTTCTATTTGCAATTTTTACTCAAAGCCAATAAAACGACCCTTGCACAATGGCTTCGCCGCAGTGACTCCCAGAATTGGCTCACAATATTTTAAAAAAAGTCCTTACACCGGAAGACACCTTCTTCAAAAGATGCATCGGTCGGCAAATGTAGCCCTAAAAATGGCTAATTCTAAATTTTAACCTAGTTTTTAATCCAACCAAAAACTGCATCCCGAAAAGCAGAAAAACTAAACTATTATAAATCAATTAAATAGATCCGACACGTTCTTATCAAAATCACCTAATTTGGTGAGCCAAAAAATAATGAAATACCCTTCTTAACTTGTTCGCTACAATTATTAAAAAGCGTCAGTTCGAGTGTTTTTATAAAGTAGCGACAGCGGTTTTATAAAAATGTATCGAGAAC
>NZ_DATBVQ010000027.1:0-43083 GCF_036515215.1 Flavobacterium sp. | reverse complement strand
CTCCAAAACCAGAATTTATAGTGTTTCTATGAAATTCAAGATTAGGATAATTAGCTTGGACACAAAATTTTTTCAGGTTTAAATAATCCTCTTCTTGAGAACAATTGTCAGTTATAATAATTTGATAGTGAGTTTCTTTTGAAGTCTTATCAATAATGGAACGAATGCAATTTATACTGTGCTCGCTTGAATTATAATTGATTAAGATTATGGCTATATCAAACATTATAAATATTGATTTATTCCTTTCTCAATAAAAGTTAATTTGTTTTCAGTAGTTAGTCTTTCGATTTCATTATTGATTTCAAGTTGACTTTTGGATTGTTCTTGATGGTAAATATGGTTTGCAATTCCTGCATATTTTAATCTTTTTCCTTTGATGCCAATATTGTGAAGTCTCTGAATCATTTCTGAATCATCAATTCCCCAACCTACTAAATCTTCATTGAAACCATTGACTTTGATAAAATCAGCTCTCCAAAACGACATGTTGCAACCTCTAAGTTTTGAAGAGCGTTTGGTTAGACTTTTTGCAAAATTCATTAAAAATGGAAACCGAATAGTTCTGCCTCTTTTTTTGATTCCTTTAGAAAATAAATTAAAATGGATTATCTTTTTTGAAAATAACTCAGGCAAGAGTGGCTTTTGAATGTTTACTCTTGAACCAAATAAATAATGCCCTTTTTCTGCAAAAGTAAGATGATCTTCTACAAAATGGTTGTTCATAATAATATCTCCGTCAATTTCAACGATGTATTCATAATTAGCCGCCGCAATTGCTTTATTCATGATTCGTGGTTTTCTATTTTTGACATCTTCTTGCCAAATATGAATTAGCGGAACCGGAAATTTTTTTTGGAAATCGGCGATTAATTGTTTTGTGTTTTCTTTAGAACCATCATCGGCAATAATTACTTCATTAGGTAAAATGCTTTGATTCATGATACTCAATAATAATAATTCTAGTGCTTGTGGCCAATTATAGGTAGGAGTAACAAGAGAACATGAAGGAAGTTTTTTCATACACGGTAATTAGTCCCGCAAGTTAAGATTATTTTTTATATTTGTAAAAAATATAGCTGTTTTAGAAGTGTTTTAAAGTAAATAAATAATTTAAAAAATGAAATACTACCAAAATAAGCCGGACGGTTATTATGATAATGTCCGAAAAGAAATGCTGAAATACCTCCCTCCAGATGCAGAAAAAATTATAGATATAGGCTGTGGCAATGGAGCTTTTGCTTCATTGGTTAAACAAAAAAATGATGCCGAAGTTTGGGGGATAGAATTGATGGAGCAAGAAGCAATTTTAGCCGAAACTGTTTTAGACAAAGTTTTTATAGGTAATTGTGAAGTACACCTAGAAGGCCTTCCTGAAAATTATTTTGATGTCATTTATTTTAATGATGTTTTGGAGCATTTGGTAGATCCGTATTCTGTATTAGAGTTGTTGAAATCTAAATTATCGGCTAAAGGAATTATTATAAGTTCAATTCCTAATGTTAGATTTTTTAGAACCTTTTTTAGAGTTTTATTTTCTAAAGATTGGAGATATGAAGAATATGGAGTTATGGATAAAACCCATTTGAGGTTTTTTACAGGTAAGAGTATTAAAAAAATGTATACTGATTTAGGGTATACCATTTTAGTTCATGAAGGAATAAATGTAACAAGATCTATTAAACCAATACTTTATAATATTCCTTTGTTGTTTACTCATATGGACATTAGAAATGTACAATATGCAACTGTTGTAACTTTAAAATAATATAATGCTTAATATTTTTTGTAAAGATGTCGTTTTTAAAAAAGAGGATATTATATCATTTATAAATTCATTTGAGAAGAAAGGTGAATTACTTTATGGAGGAGTTCGTAATGCAATCAAATTATTTGAAATTGACAATAATCTGGTTAATATCAAATCGTTTAAAATTCCTAATCTAATTAATCAGGTTGCTTATAAATATTTCCGAAAGTCTAAAGCAAG
Source organism: Flavobacterium sp. (assembly GCF_036515215.1). Classification (GTDB taxonomy): domain Bacteria; phylum Bacteroidota; class Bacteroidia; order Flavobacteriales; family Flavobacteriaceae; genus Flavobacterium. The sequence continues at coordinate 41,093 of NZ_DATBVQ010000027.1, read as the reverse complement.
GCGTTCTTATGAATATGCCAACAAGTTGTTGGAAAACGGGATTGGAACTCCTCAACCTATTGCTTATGCTGAAAATTTCAAATTACTAGGATTAGAAAAAAGTTTTTACATCAGTGAACATCTTCAGGCGCAACTGACTTTTAGGGAACTAGTGGAGATTCCCAATTATCCTGATCACGAGAATATTCTAAGGCAATTCACCCGTTTTTCTTTTGATTTACATGAAAAGGGGATTGAGTTTATGGACCATTCTCCAGGGAACACACTGATCAAAAAAGTAGCCGAAAATCAGTATGAATTTTTTCTGGTTGATCTAAACAGAATGAATTTTCATGAGTCAATGGATTTTGATATGCGAATGAAAAATTTAAGTAGGCTTACGCCCAAAAAGGAAATGATCGCAATTATGAGTGATGAGTATGCTAAACAGTATTCAAAAAGCAGCTCGCAAATTTTTGATAAAATGTGGGAAGCAACCAGTCAATTTCAAGCTGCTTTTGCCAAAAAGCGCAAAATGAAAAAGAAATTGAAATTTTGGAAAGCTTAATTTTTCGCCTTCATTCTCTTTAATTCCCGAAAACGGACATACACACTTAAGGCGTTTAAATAGCAAACGATAATTCCTTTTTTTCCGTCCAGGATTCCTAATCTTAATATGTATTGATTTATGAACTGGTAGGAGGGGCGAAGGTAAAAATGGAAATAATTGGGATTCGTTCCTTTTGTAAATTCCTCATTGGCTTTCAATTTGCCATAAAGGATCATTTTTTCTTTATAACTGGAATAGTCTTTATAGGAAAAATGGAGTAGTTTGTTCTTTAATTTTCCAATTTCTCCAGTAGTCTGTAACTTCTCATGAACCGTTTTTTGTAATGAATAATGCGCATTTTCCCTTCTGAAAAGGCGGATAATTTTATCGGTTTGCCAGCCGCTATATCTCAATTGCCTGTTGGCGAACATAAATGTGCGATTAAAATAATAGGCGTTAAATCGTGGTTTATTTTGGATAGTCTGAATGATTTCATTTTTTAACGAAGGGCTAAGTCTTTCATCAGCGTCCAAAAACAAAATCCAATTGCCTTTGGCTAAACTAATCGCCTTATTTCTTTGAATAGCATAATTTTCAAATGTATGTTGGGTTACTTTTACATTGTTAAATGTTTTTGCTATTTCAGCGGTTTTGTCAGTGCTAAAAGAGTCGATAACCAGGATTTCATCTGCGAAATCCAAATCTTCCAAAACCTGTTTTATATTGTGCTCCTCATTGTAGGTAATGATTAACGCACTTAGAAGGATGGTTTTTTCGGCAATTGATTCGGTGTTTTTAGCCTTTTCCATTGGAAATGTTTTCAATTAAAAAAGCCTGTAACTTATCTTCAAATAAATTGGGTTCAAATTCTTTATACAATAGAAGCGCATCTTTTTTTAGCTCTTTTACCGTTCGGCTGGATAACAATGCAGGTTTGAAATCATTTAGATGCACCGATTGATTTTTGACTCCATCTTCAAAAGTGGCCCATATTTTCTTTTCGATCCAAGGCGAAAAAACAGTGAATGTTGGTTTGCCTAGTGCTTTGGCCATGTTTATGGCCCCACCATCATTGCCAACAATCAAATCGCACTGGTTCATGATGGCAATAAAGAATCTCAAATCGCTGCCTAACAAATCAAAATATATTTTCTCCTGTGTTGAAGGTTTACAATAATTAAAAACGGTTCTTGCTTCTTCTAGTTGCTTTGGAAAATAATTAAAAAGAATATTCATATCCTTATTATCGGCAATAGTGTCCACTACTTTTGCCATGTATTCCAATGGGTATGTTTTTAGCTTTTCGCTGCCCAATAGGCTGATCATTATGGTTTTCCTGTCTTTCTTTAATTGATGTTTTTCAAAAACAGCAAGGGCATACTGGTTTTCTTTATCGGTAACAAATAGTTTAGGCAGTGGGTCAATTTCGATATCTAAACCAAGGGGCTCCAGTAGCGAAATTCGTCTTTCTATGGCAAGACCTAAATTAGTTTTTGGAAAAGTTTCAAATGGAACGGTGTCAGTGTATAAAAAAGAACGGCCCTTTTTTTTGTAAGATATTTTTCTTTTGGCGCCGCTTAACAAAACAATAAGCCAACTTTCCAGTTTAGAATAGGCATCGATTAATAGGTCATATTTTTTAGATCTTATTTCGAGTGCCAATTTGAGGAATTCCTTTTTGCTGTTTCTGTGTTTTTCCTGGAATAAAACGATGTTATCAATGCTTGTATTTCCTTCCAATACAGGAGTCGTCGATTCGTAGACCAAATAGTCGATTTGGGCATCGGGGTAGGCGCGCCTAAGGTTATTGCATATAATGCTGCTTACCAAGACATCACCAATCATTTTTTGTTGTATTACCAGTATTTTCATAACATAAAAAACCTCCCTGTTTAAGGGAGGAATATACAAAAATATTTTAAAGTAAAATAAATTTAAACAGCCACATCATATTCGCGTAAAGCATTATTCAATGATGTTTTTAAATCAGTAGAAGCTTTTCTTTGACCAATGATTAAAGCACAAGGAACTTGAAATTCACCTGCTGGGAATTTTTTAGTGTAACTTCCAGGAATCACTACGGAACGTGCAGGAACAAATCCCTTAATTTCAACTGGAGATTCACCAGTAACATCAATGATTTTTGTGGACGCCGTCAAACAAACATTGGCGCCAAGCACTGCTTCCTTGCCAACATGAACGCCTTCAACCACGATACAACGGGAACCAATAAAAGCACCGTCTTCAATAATTACCGGAGCCGCTTGCAAAGGCTCAAGAACACCACCAATTCCAACACCACCGCTTAAATGCACATTTTTACCAATTTGAGCACAGCTTCCCACTGTTGCCCACGTGTCCACCATAGTTCCTTCGTCTACATATGCGCCTATGTTTACATAACTTGGCATCAATATAACACCGCTTGAAATGTAAGCTCCGTAACGGGCAACCGCATTAGGAACCACTCGAATTCCTTTTTCGGCGTAGCCTCTTTTCAGCAACATCTTGTCATGATATTCGAAAATTCCGGATTCCCACGTTTCCATTTTTTGAATTGGAAAATACATAACAACTGCTTTCTTTACCCATTCGTTTACTTGCCAAGCATCTCCCTTAGGTTCAGCAACACGTAATTTTCCTGTATCAAGCAACTCTATAACTTCTCTGATAGCATCGGTTGTCGTTTTTTCTTGTAACAGTGCTCTGTTTTCCCAAGCCTGTTCTATTATAGTTTGTAATGGATTCATGTATAATAATTTTTAGACAAATATAATTCGATTTTTTAGAAAAGGGAAGCGTTTATGCAATACTAACATATTTGTTTTTTTTGTGCTAAAAATATCACCGTAGATTTTTGGAATTCTCTATAATCTTAAATTGCTCCCCTAAGTTAATTCTTTGCGTATCTTTGCAAAATAAATAGTAAATCATGCCTCGAATTCTCTCCATAGATTACGGACAAAAACGTACCGGTATTGCCGTGACAGATGAAATGCAAATCATTGCTTCAGGCCTAACCACCGTGCCAAGTGCTACCGCCATTGCTTTTTTGAAAGATTATTTTTCGAAAGAAAAGGTGGAAGCGGTAATTATTGGTGAGCCCAAACAGATGAACGGGCAGCCCTCAGAAAGCGCCTCGATCATTAAAGGATTTGTAACCCATTTTACGAATCACTTCCCGGATATGAAGGTGATTAGAGTCGACGAGCGTTTTACCTCCAAAATGGCTTTTCAATCCATGATCGATAGCGGGCTTAAAAAGAAACAACGTCAAAACAAGGCGCTTATTGATGAAATTTCGGCGACAATAATGCTTCAGGATTATTTGAATCGAAAAATATTTTAGACAGTGATTTTTAACTGGGTAAAAGCATAAAACGTTTTCGTAAAATCTAACTTTTCGGGGCCTATTTATTGTTTTTTTTGTGATTTTATAAAGTATCTTTGCACTTTAAAATTTTTGCTATGCCTGACACAACCATTCGTTCAAATACTGAAGTAGTGCTTATTGGAGCCGGAATCATGAGCGCCACCCTTGGCCTGATCCTAAAAGAGCTGCAGCCCGATTTAAAGATTGAAATTTTCGAGAGATTAGATATCGCAGCCGCCGAAAGTTCCGATGCGTGGAATAATGCAGGAACGGGGCATTCTGCTTTTTGTGAGCTCAATTATACGCCTGAAAGTGCTGATGGTACCATTGATCCCAAAAAGGCAATCAGTATTGCCGAATCATTCGAAGTATCTCGCCAATTTTGGGCGTATTTGGTGGAGCAAAATAAGGTTTCATCCCCTGAAAATTTTATAAAAAGTATTCCTCATATGAGTTTTGTTTGGGGAGAGAAAAATGTGGAATACCTTAAGAAACGATTTGACGCATTGAAGCCGAATCAACTTTTTAAAGATATGGTCTACAGCACTGATTTCTCTCAACTGAAAGAATGGATGCCTTTAGTTATGGAAGGTAGAGACGAGTCTGTAAAAGTGGCGGCTACATCTATGGCTATCGGTACAGATGTGAATTTTGGAGAATTAACGAGAAACATGTTTAAATATTTGACACAATTAGATGGCGTAACCATGCATTTCCATCATGAGGTCAAAAAACTGAAACAAAGAGAAGATAAGACTTGGAGAATAAAAATCACTGATTTGGCTTCAGGCCAAAAAAGAAAAGTATATACTAAATTCGTTTTTATAGGCGCGGGCGGAGGTTCATTGCCATTACTGGAAAAAGCGGATGTTGCTGAGGGAAAGGGATTTGGAGGTTTTCCGGTGAGCGGACAATGGCTTAAGTGCACTAATCCTGAAGTGATTGCAAAACATCAAGCCAAAGTATATGGCAAGGCAAGTGTTGGCGCACCACCAATGTCAGTTCCACACATAGATTCAAGGATGATAAATGGCGAAAAAGCATTGCTGTTTGGTCCATTTGCAGGATTTTCAACCCGATTTTTGAAAAACGGTTCTTATTCAGATTTGCCTTTGTCAATAAAAACAGATAATATAATTCCCATGATTTCTGCCGGGATTAAAAATATATCGCTAACCAAATATTTAATTGAGCAAGTAAGACAATCTCCAAAAGATAGGATCAACGCACTTAGGGAATACGTTCCAAAAGCCAGGTCTAAAGATTGGATAATTGAAAGAGCGGGACAAAGGGTTCAGGTAATCAAAAAAGACGAAAAAGAAGGCGGGATACTGGAATTTGGTACCGAAGTAATCACTACCGCTGACGGTTCATTATCTGTTTTACTTGGTGCCTCACCAGGAGCCTCGACCGCAGTCTCTATTATGATCGATTTAGTGGGTAGATGTTTTAAAGAAAAATTAGCCACACCGGAATGGCAGGGTAAAATTAAAGAAATGATCCCTTCTTATAGCCAAAAGCTAAATGATAATGCCGTACTTTCAGATGAAATAAGAAGACATACGGCAACAGTTTTGAAATTAAAAAATTAAATATTTCCGACATAAATCCCGGTTTGAGACTGGGATTTATGTTTACTATTTCATCAATAGTTTAGTGGTTTTCACAATGTTTTCAGACAGGTTTGTCAACCAAATCAATTGTTCTATCACCAGTTGCGCCTCTTGCATTTTGAGCTGAAAAGCCTCTTCGTCTAAACCTTCCCCTTTCTGCAATTCTCGAGCACGAATATTTTTTAATTCGGTAAATCGCTTGCCTAATTCTTCTGTGTTTTTATCTTGTGGCCCGGTTTCAAGCCCTTTTAAAATCAGTATAGCATTATCTAAATTTTGAATGACATTGTCGACCACAACATTAAACGCTTCAGAAGCTTTAGTTGTTTTGTTGGACTGAATGTAAGTTCCCAGGGAGGCAGCCGATGAAAGTAATGTATGATTAAGCACGGTTAACTTATAAACCTGAGGCAGTTTGTTTTGCTTCGATTTGGGTTCTTGTATCATTCTTTGAAAAGAGGCCATCAAATTACCAATTTCCACGAAGGCCTGTTTTCTGGACAAACGATACGATGTGGAAACCTCTCCTTTTTCATTGTAAAGAATAGATATCTGCTTCAAGTAGTTCCGATTTGCCTCAATCGATTTTTCTAAATAAACGGGAATGTTCAAAAATTCCCAAGAAGGCCAAATGAACTGATTTGCCAAAAACGCTAAGCTGGCGCCAACAAGTGTGTCCAAGACTCGATACTGGATCACATTCTCTATATTAGGAGTCAATATACCGTAGATAAAAATGACAAAAATAGTCACAAAAGTGGCGCCGATTTTATAATTGGAGGGCGTAAAGGAAAAGCCAAAAAGCATGGCAATGATAGCTAAGCCTCCAATGATGGTGGAATCGTGTACTACTGAAAGAATACCAAAAGCAATAAATCCACCCAAAATAGTTCCGAAAATTCTTTGATAGGTACGTTGTTTGGTCAAACCATATCCCTGACGCATAATAACGACAATAGTCAGCACAATCCAATAAGCGTTTTCGAACGGAAACACTTTACCAATAATAAAGCCGATTAAAATCGTAATGGTCATGCGGAGCGAGTGCCTGAAAACAATGGAAGAAAAGCTTAGATTTTCAATCATTGTACTTAAAGGGTAGTATTGCGGGGAAATGAATTTTTCTAAATCCTTATCCCTTTCTTTAAAATCAGCTGTAATTACGGACGAGGTAAAAGCACGCTGCAGAATTTTGATTTTATCGACTTGTTTCTCTGCATAGCGGAACATGGTTTTTAGCATAAAAACCCCTTCAGAGGAACGATTAGTACCCAAGTCCTTTTCATAATCATTAATGGCGGCTTCCAATTCCTGCAAATCGGCATTTAAATTATTTTTCGAACCATATTTGATTCTGTTTTGAATGCTTTTAGACAATCGTTTTAATTCGGCTGCAAGATGATAGGCTAAATTTTGATAGGTGCTTAAAACCCTGGGGTAATTGTCGAATTTCTGATGTAATTTATTGTGATCGAATGAGGTGGAAACGGCCAGTTCCATTATTTCCACTAATGAAATAAAGGTCATTAGCATTTTTCTATTTTGATTGGAGGATCCTGAAACGGTTCGATTTCGGATAAGAATTTCCCTTATGTTTTCATGTATAGTATTCAGTTGTACTTGCAAGTCCAGTTGTTTTTTTGTGATTTCTTTCCTGTCTGAATTGATTTCCCATAAATCTCCTCTTAATTTTAGGTACTTAGCGGTTAACTGGATGCATTCCGCGATTTGTAACTCGACATATCGATGGGGTCTGATATAATAGAAAATAAGTGAAACAAACAGATAAAACAAACCTCCAGAAAGGATTAGTCCGGAATATTGCACGATTTGCCATCCCGTTTGTAAATGGGCAAAAGCCAATGAAATGGAAAGCAGTGCCGAGAATGAAACCATCGTTGCCCGTTGTCCATAAACCGAAATCATCGACAAGAAAAAAATCAATAGTGCCAATATAGGATACAAAACGAAAGGGTACGGGTTGATTATATTGATGACAAGATTGACACCAGAAACGATAAGGACAGCAACCAGTATTCCATAGATTTTGTGTTTTAAGTTACTGGGGATATCGCTGGGGTATGCAAAAAAGGTACCAAGGGCTATCGTAAAACCAATGCGGAAATAGCCCAAATAAGAAAACAACAAAACGGGAGCGACTGCTGCTATAGTTACCTTTAATGCGTTAGTGAAATACGTGCTGTCTGCAAATTGCTTGATCTTAGAAATCATATGGAATGGATTGCAAGCAAAGATAAGAATTGTACTATCCTTACCGCTCAGAAACGGCATTGATTTGAGTTTAAATTATAAAAAAATGCTATTTATCTGTAAGGAATTATTCATTGTCCTATTTTTTACTATTTTTGCAAAATGCACTTGAGGAATGAGAATTCTGAATTTGCTGTTGATAATATTTAATACAAGAATAATGATTTTACCAATTGTAGGATATGGCCATCCCGTTTTGAGAAAGGTTGGGGAGAATATAACTGAAGAGTTCCCAGACTTGAAACAAACTATCGCGGATATGTATGAAACGATGTATAATGCTTATGGAGTAGGTCTTGCCGCTCCGCAAGTAGGAAAGGCTCTACGTTTGTTTGTGATCGACACGACGCCTTTTAGTGATGACGAGGATTTGGATGCCAGTAAGCAACAAGAATTAAAAGGTTTTAAAAGAACTTTTATCAACGCGAAGATGGTAAAGGAAGAGGGTGAGGAATGGTGTTTTAATGAAGGTTGTTTAAGTATTCCTGACGTTCGTGAGGACGTTTACAGAAATCCAAAAATCACCATTGAGTATTGTGAAGAGGATTTTGTAATGAAAACCGAAGTCTTCGAGGGCTTGATAGCTCGAGTGATCCAACATGAGTACGATCACATCGAAGGAATCTTGTTTACCGATAAGATTTCATCACTTAAAAAACGATTGATCCAGAAGAAATTAAAAAACATAACCGAAGGCAAAACATTTCAAGATTATAGAATGCGATTTGTTGCCAAAAAAGGAAGATAAATAGAATCCAGAGGGCTTATCTTGGTATGGTTTTTGGGCTTTAGCAAAAAATATATTACAAATTGAATTCTTAATTATAAGTAAAAAAGCATGAATTTAGAAAAAATATTAGCGATTTCCGGGAAACCGGGTTTATACGTATTAAAAGTACAAACGCGTAGTGGTTTCGTTGCAGAATCATTGGCAGATGGAAAAAAAATCACCGTGAATTTAAAAAGCAATGTGAGTTTGTTGTCTGAGATTTCAGTTTATACCTATGAGGGTGAACAACCATTGGCGGAAATAATGAAAAAAATCGCTGCAAAAGAAAATAATGGTCCAGCAATTTCGCATAAATCAGATAACGCTACATTAGCGGCTTATTTCAAAGAGGTTTTAGCTGATTACGACGAAGAAAGAGTATATCCTTCAGATATCAAGAAAATTTTAAACTGGTACAATATGATCCAGGCGAAGGGTCTTGTTGTTGATGAGGTTGCGGCTGAAACCGTTGAAGCTGAAACTCCCCTTGAAACCGAAGCGGAAGTTGTTGTTGAAAAACCAAAAAAAGCAAAGAAAATTGTAGAGTAACTCATTCTCTCCATTTATAAATAAAATCCTGTAATCTACTTTTTTAGATTGCAGGATTTCTTATTTTTACACAAAACCATTTTCAATGAATACAAGACAGACCCAGCTTAAGGCTTTCGAACGACTACTGGATATTATGGATGATCTTCGGGAGAAGTGTCCTTGGGATAAAAAGCAAACGATACAGACGTTAAGGCATCTCACGATCGAGGAAACCTACGAATTGGGTGACGCCATCTTGGATAATGATTTGAATGAAGTTAAGAAAGAATTAGGTGATTTGTTGTTGCATATCGTTTTTTATTCCAAGATAGGGAGTGAAACGGAAGCCTTTGATATTGCCGATGTATGCAATGAAATTTGCGATAAATTGATACACCGTCATCCGCACATCTATTCAGATACGGTAGTGAAAGACGAAGAGGAAGTCAAGCAGAATTGGGAAAAATTAAAACTCAAGGAAGGTAAGAAATCGGTTCTTGAAGGAGTGCCCAAAAGTTTACCGGCATTGGTGAAAGCCAGCAGGATTCAAGATAAAGTGAAGGGAGTGGGATTTGATTGGGAAGAATCTCACCAAGTTTGGGATAAAGTGCAGGAGGAGTTGGAGGAGTTACAAGTTGAGGTTACCGCCGGTGATCAGGATAAAATCGAAGCTGAGTTTGGGGATGTTCTGTTTTCCATGATTAATTATGCCCGTTTTTTGAATGTAAATCCTGAAGATGCTCTAGAACGAACCAATAAAAAATTCATCAAGCGTTTTCAATATTTAGAGAGTAAAGCAGCTGAACTAGGAAAACCACTAATGGATATGACCCTTGCTGAAATGGATGTTTTTTGGGAGGAAGCAAAGCGACTTCCAAATAAATAGGAATTGGAAAATCTCTGATTTTCAAATACCCCAATTTTGGGAGGAAGCGAAGCGTCTTGCGAACAAATAGGAATTGGAAAATCTCTGAGAATTTTGGGAGGAAGCCAAAAAAATTATAGTAAAATAATTATTCAGCTATTCTTTTTAACTTGCCGATATCTTTTAGAGTAATTTTTTTGCCCGTTAATTCTATCAATCCTAATTTTTTAAAATCAGACAACAAACGAATGCAGCTTTCAGTAGCTGTCCCGATCATGCTTGCCAATTCATCCCTTGAGAGTTGAACTTTTAATGAACCATCCTCATTTACACCAAAACTATCTTGCAAATGAAGTAGTGTTTCCGCTAATCTTTCTTTGACGGATTTTTGGGCCATATCCACCATATGACTGTCGGCCTCTTTCAGATCACCGCAAATGGTTTTCATCACATTCATAGAAAACTGATTGTTTTTGTCAAAGAAGCCCATTACCTCGGTTTTGGGAATGAAACAAACTTCCATGTCTTCTAGAGCGACGGCGCTTAAGTTTACGGGTTCGTCACTTATTAGCGAACGTTGACCTAGCAATTCTCCTTTTGAAACGAGTTTAACGATGTGATCCTTTCCGTTCGGGCTTAATTTCGTGAGTTTGCATACTCCTTTTTTAACGCAGAATATCCCGTTTACATTTTCCCCTTCTTCAAAAATCACTTCCCCTTTTTTAATGGTGTGCGATGTTTTACAATCGGCAAGTTGCAGCAACTCATCTTTGTTGAGCGCTTTTAGGGAACTGAATTCTCTAACGATACATTGTTCACATTTACTCATCTTGAAAGGGTTTGTTTTTGTAAAATTACGCTTTTATATGACATATATCATATTTTAATTAACATTCGTTGAGCACCTTTGTGCCAGGTAAAATGAGCAAAATTATGGACACACAAAATTGTTTCCATTGTGGTTTAGATATAATTAAAGTAGAAGAGATTGTTTTTGACGAAAAGAATTTTTGTTGCAACGGCTGTAAAACCGTTTACGAAATCTTTAGCCTGAATGATATGGCCTGCTATTATGATTTCGAAAAATCCCCTGGAGCGACCCCACAAGACATCAACGGTAAATATGATTTTTTAGATAATGAAAGCATCATTTCAAAACTATTGGAATTTCAAGAAGATACAACTGCTATTGTTTCACTTAACATTCCTCATATTCATTGTAGTTCGTGTATTTGGATTCTGGAAAATTTACAGCGTCTTCAAAAAGGAATCAGCGTTTCTCAGGTAAATTTTCCGGATAAAAAAGTCAGAATAACATACAATCCCGAATTGGTTTCCCTTAAAACGATAGTTTATCGGTTAAGCTCTATTGGATACGAACCTTATATAAGTCTGGAGAATTACGAAACGGGAACGAAGAATATCGATCGAAGTCTGACGTATAAATTAGGCGTGGCTTTCTTTTGTTTTGGAAATATCATGTTGCTTTCCTTTCCTGAATATTTTGAAGTAAATGAATATTGGCTTGACACCTACAAGCCTTTCTTTAGATGGTTGATTTTTGCTATCTCATTGCCGGCCTTCTTTTATTCGGCTAATGGTTACTATGTTTCCGCTTATAAAAGTATCAAATCGGGAATGTTGAATATTGATATTCCAATCGCATTGGGAATTATTGTAATGTTTGTTAGAAGTACGATCGACATCAGTTTTGATTATGGATCGGGATTCTTTGATAGTTTAACGGGTTTGATTTTCTTTATGTTATTGGGCAAAATGTTTCAAATCAAGACCTACAGTTTCTTGAGTTTTGAAAGGGACTTTAAGTCCTATTTCCCTATAGCCATCACCCGAATTAATAGCGATGCCTCGGAAGAGAGCGTTCCCGTTTACGATATCCAAAAAGGAGACCGATTGCTGATCAGGAATCAAGAATTGATACCTGTTGACGGAATCTTAATTAGTGAAAGCGCCTCAATTGATTACAGTTTCGTGACGGGTGAAGCGATTCCTATAACCAAGAATTCGGGAGATAAAATATTTGCAGGAGGAAAACAAATAGGCAGAGTTATCGACATGGAAGTCTTGCATTCCGTTTCACAAAGTTACTTAACGCAGTTATGGAGTAATGATGTTTTCCAAAAAGATGTGGAACAAAAGCACAAAAATATCACCGATACCATCAGCCGTTATTTCACTCCGATTTTATTGTTGATTGCTTTCAGCTCCTTTGGATATTGGATTTTTATTGACACAGTTACCGCGTTCAACGTCTTCACATCGGTGTTAATTGTAGCCTGTCCTTGTGCCTTGGCTTTGACCGCACCATTCACGATGGGTAATGTATTGCGGATTTTGGGAAAACAAAAATTTTACCTAAAAAATGCTTTAGTAATCGAACAATTATCGAAAGTGGACACGATAGTTTTCGATAAAACAGGAACCATCACAACAAATAAGAAATCAAGCATTTCCTATGAAGGAACGACACTTTCTAAGGAGAGTACTGTGCTTGTCAAAAATGTGCTCCGCGCTTCTAATCATCCTTTGAGCAGGATGCTCTATGATTTTTTGCCAGACGGGGACAAAATGAAAATTACCGATTTTGAAGAAATCACGGGCAAAGGGATTCAGGGAACAATCGATGAAAATCATATTAAGATCGGTTCCGCTTTTTTCGTCGGGAAACCGGAAGAAAGCGCCACGATGCAAACATCGGTTCATATTAAGATTGATGGAGTTTATTACGGGAAATATGTATTCAACAATCAATACAGAGAGGGCTTAGACGTTCTTTTTAAGAGTCTGAAAGGAAATTACCAAATCAAAGTATTGTCTGGCGATAATGATGGGGAGAAGACGACTTTGAAGAATATTTTGCCCGAGGGAACCGAATTGGTATTTAATCAAAAACCGGAACAGAAACTCGAGTTTATCAAGAAACTGCAGGAAGAAGGAAAGAACGTAATGATGGTGGGGGATGGTCTGAATGATGCGGGCGCATTGGCGCAAAGCAATATCGGAATTTCAATTTCGGAAAACGTAAATGTTTTCTCGCCTGCCTGTGACGCCATTCTACAAGCCAACGAATTCCAAAAGCTGCATTATTTTTTAAAGCTTTCGAAAAAAGCGATGACAACCATTAAGATGAGTTTTGCGTTGTCGTTGCTATACAATGTGGTTGGATTGTCATTCGCGATAACGGGGAATTTAAGGCCATTGGTTGCAGCGATAATCATGCCTCTAAGCACCATTACTATTGTGAGCTTTGTGACTGTAATGAGTAATTACTATGCAAAAAGGCTGAGGTAAAATTTATAAAAAATTTAACAAATAAAAGGAAGTATGATAAATGTCATATTTTTCGGAAAAGATGCAAGTTAACTTTGCGTACACAAAATAGAGGTATGAGTGTCATTTATTTATTAATCTCCATCAGTATATTCGTAGCTGTTGCCTTTTTTATCGCTTTTATAGTAGCGGTAAGAAGCGGCCAATATGACGACGATTATACCCCATCCGTCAGAATGCTTTTTGATGACGAGATCAAGCCCCAAAAAGAAATACAAACAGAAGAAAAACAAAATTAATTATGGAAATGCAGCAGTTTTACTATGACAACAAAATTGTTAAGAAGTTCATTTACGCGACCATTGTTTTTGGAGTGGTCGGAATGGCTGTCGGACTTTTATTGGCGACATTATTTTTATTCCCCAACCTTACTGACGGAATTTCGTGGTTGAGTTTTGGTAGGTTAAGACCATTGCATACCAATGCGGTTATTTTTGCCTTCGTAGGAAACGCAATGTTTGCAGGTATTTATTATTCGTTGCAACGACTGCTGAAAGCGAGAATGTACAGTGATTTTTTAAGTAACCTTAATTTTTGGGGTTGGCAATTAATTATTGTTGCCGCAGCCATTTCCTTGCCGCTAGGATATTCCTCTTCAAAAGAATATGCCGAACTGGAATGGCCCATAGATATCGCAATTGCATTGATTTGGGTTGTATTTGGGATTAATATGATAGGTACAATACTAAAAAGAAGAGAACGTCATTTATATGTGGCGATTTGGTTTTACTTGGCCACTTTTGTGACGGTAGCCGTTTTACATATTTTTAATAGTCTGGCATTGCCTGTTTCTGCAATGAAAAGCTACTCTGTTTATGCAGGTGTTCAAGATGCCCTAGTACAGTGGTGGTATGGACATAATGCGGTGGCTTTTTTCTTGACCACGCCGTTTTTAGGATTGATGTATTATTTTGTGCCAAAAGCGGCAAACCGTCCGGTATATTCTTATCGATTGTCAATCGTTCACTTTTGGTCACTGATATTTTTATATATATGGGCAGGTCCTCATCACCTCTTGTATTCTGCATTGCCTAACTGGGCTCAGAATTTAGGTGTTGCATTTTCAATCATGTTGTTGGCTCCATCGTGGGGAGGTATGATTAACGGACTATTGACATTGCGTGGTGCTTGGGATAAAGTGCGCGTTGACCCTGTTTTGAAATTTTTCGTAGTGGCGATTACAGGATATGGTATGGCTACTTTTGAAGGGCCTATGCTATCTCTTAAAAACGTAAATGCCATTGCGCATTTCACGGATTGGATCATAGCGCACGTTCACGTGGGAGCATTAGCTTGGAATGGGTTTATGGCGTTCGGGATGATCTATTGGTTGGTTCCAAGAATGTCAAAAGGGCCTTTGTTTTCAGCCAAACTGGCCAATTTCCATTTTTGGATTGGGACACTGGGAATTATACTTTATACATTACCTATGTATGTGGCGGGCTTTTTACAAGCCTCAATGTGGAAACAATTTAATCCGGACGGAACTTTAACCTACGGTAACTTCCTTGAAACCGTGACGCAAATTATGCCAATGTATTGGATGCGTGCTGCGGGAGGTACCTTATATATTATCGGAATGTTTGTTTTGGTTTATAACATCACTAAAACAATCAGAGCAAATGCATCCATTGAAGATGAATTAGCAGAAGCACCTGAATTACAAAAAATCAGCAGCGGTAGAACTAAAGGAGAAAAGTTTCACCCTTGGTTAGAGAGAAAACCGATTCAGCTGACAATTCTGGCAACTGTAGCGATATTAATTGGTGGAGTTATTCAAATTGTTCCAACAATAATGGTGAAATCTAATATTCCAACCATTGCCAGCGTAAAACCATATTCGCCTTTGGAATTGGAAGGTCGCGATTTATACATCCGTGAAGGTTGTGTGGGTTGTCACTCACAAATGGTACGTCCTTTCAGAAGTGAGGTGGAACGTTACGGACCACAATCTAAAGCGGGAGAATTTGTTTACGATCATCCATTTCTTTGGGGATCAAAACGTACAGGACCGGATTTGTTGAGAGTGGGAGGTAAGTACAATGACAATTGGCATTTCAATCATATGTGGAGTCCTCAAAGTACGTCTTCAGGTTCTATAATGCCCGGTTACAAATGGTTGTTTGACAATAGCGCTTTGGATATTTCGGATATTGAAGGTAAAATGAAAGTGATGCAAACATTGGGCGTTCCTTATACTGACGCAGAGGTTGCAAATGCTAAAAATGCAATTAAAGAACAATCTCAAAAAATTGAAGATAATCTGCATGCTGATCCTGACTTCGTGAAAAGTTATGAAAACAGCAAGAAAAAGGCTCAGGCCAAAGGGGAGAAATTCGTACCAATGCATCAGAGAGAGATTGTAGCTCTAATCGCTTATATACAAAGGTTAGGAACCGATATTAAGGTAAAAGAAACTAAGTAAAAAATTATAGTCATGTTCGAACAAATAAAACACAACATGGAAACTATCGCGGGAGTTGCGATTTATCCAATACTATCGTTATTGATTTTCTTTTTCTTCTTCGTAGGCCTTGGAATATGGGTTGCATTTTATAAAAAAGAGAAGATCAAGGAATTGAGTCAAATTCCTTTTAACGATAATAATATATAATTTCAAAATATTTAAAATGAAAAAATTAATTCCAGCCTACGTTAGAGTACCGGCAATTTTCTTCATCATTTTTGGTGCAATGGAATATTTTATTGATTCGGGTGATCGTGCCGCATTTATAAAATACCCTATGGTTTTGTTGTTTTTGTTCTTTTTTCTTTTTCTTTTGATAGCGATAGAAATCACAATAAAAGCGATTGACAGCATCACCTTTCAAATGCTGACCAAGGAGCAAAAGCTAAAATTAGAAGAAGAAAGTAATGTGAGTTTCAAGGATAGCGAATGGTATCAAACGCTAATGCAAAAGTTGACCAAGACGGAGCCTATTGAAAACGAAGGGAACCTTTTGCTAAATCATGACTATGACGGTATCAGGGAACTGGACAACAATTTGCCGCCATGGTGGGTCTATTTATTCTACGGCTGTATCGTTTTCGCTCTAGTATATATGGTTCGTTTTGAGATTATGGGAGGCGATGACCAGGAAATGGAGCTGAAAAAAGAATTGGCTCAAGCCAAAATTGATGTTGCCGAGTATATGAAAACGGCTCCGGATTTAATGGACGAAAAAACGGTAACCTTACTTACGGAACCAGTAGACTTAGAGACCGGAAAAGCAATTTACACAACTAATTGTGCGGCATGCCATAGAGCAGACGCCGGAGGGCAAATTGGACCAAACTTAACGGATGAGAATTGGATTCTAGGTGGTGGAATAAAAGATATATTTCATACGATTACTAATGGTGGCCGTGACGGAAAAGGAATGATTGCCTGGAAAGGAACACTTAAGCCTAAAGAAATACAGGCAGTGGCAAGTTATATTTTGTCTCTGAAAGGCAGTAACCCAGCCGATCCAAAAGCACCCGATGGTGAGGTTTGGGTTGATGATGCAGCCGTAGCGGTTACAGCAAAATAATCATGGAATGAATTTAACATATAAGCCACATACGTTTTTATGCCCAGGTCTGCCTGTCAGTAAATTAGTAACACGGTTAAGTATTGTTTTATTGCTTTGCCAATATTATATGTTCTTATTGGTCTTATTTGGTTTAGAAAACAAACTCTTATATGACTTATAAGTTTTAAATTAATACAAAACATAATGTCAAAATTACCGGACGAAGCATTTAGAGACACCATTGGTACAATCGACGGGGAAGGAAATAGAAAATTTATCTTTCCTAAGAAACCTTCAGGTAAATTCTACGATTATAGAAAGTGGGTCAGTTACTTTTTGTTGATCATTTTGATTGCAAATCCATTCATAAAGATTAACGGCAATCAGTTCATGATGTTCAATATCCTGGAACGCCGATTTAATATTTTTGGATTTCCTTTTTGGCCGCAAGACTTTTACCTGTTTGTATTGTTTATGCTAGTTGGAGTTGTCTTTGTCATATTGTTTACGGTGATTTTTGGGAGGATATTTTGCGGCTGGATTTGTCCGCAAACCATTTTTTTAGAAATGGTTTTTCGCAGAATAGAGTATTGGATAGAAGGAGACAGAGGCGCACAAATCAGGTTGTCAAAACAAGAATGGAATGCCGAGAAAATAAGAAAGAAAGGGATTAAATGGTTTATTTTTCTAATCATTTCTTTCGGTATAGCGAACGTCTTTCTTGCTTATCTCATCGGTAGCGATAAGTTGATACAGATGATTGAAGAGGGACCTGCAAACCACCTGAGCACGTTGATTGCCTTGTCTATTTTCACGGGAGTTTTCTATTTTGTATTTGTTTGGTTTAGAGAGCAGGTTTGTATTATCGCCTGCCCTTACGGAAGACTGCAAGGTGTTCTTTTGGACAACAAATCAATCAATGTCGCTTATGATTTTGTTCGTGGCGAAAAGGAAACGGGCAGAGCTAAGTTTAATAAGCAGGAGGATAGGGAAACCACCGGAAAGGGAGACTGCATCGACTGTAAACAATGTGTGAATGTCTGTCCAACAGGAATTGATATCCGTAACGGTACTCAAATGGAGTGCGTCAATTGCACCGCATGTATTGATGAATGCGATGTTATAATGGAGAACGTAGGTTTGCCGAAAGGTTTAATCCGCTATGCATCTGAAGATGAGATAGAGCAAAAACTTCCTTTCAAATTCACTCCGAGAATGAAAGGCTATACTTCGATATTGGTAATTTTAGTCGGAATTTTGATTGGATTGCTGTTTTTGAGAACGGAAGTCGAAGCTACAATTTTAAGATTGCCCGGACAGTTGTTCCAGCATAAAGGGGATAACATAAGTAATGTGTTTACCTACAAGATTATAAATAAGACCAACAATGATTTTAATGATATTCATTTCAAACTCGAGGGAATAAAAGGGACTTTGAATGTAGTTGGAAAACAGCGTTTTAAAGTAAAAAAACAAGGAATGAATGAAGGGACACTATTTGTTGAAATCAATCAATTTTTGTTGGAAAGTGATAAAACAAAATTAAAAATCGAAGTGTACGACGGGGACAAAAAAATTGAGACCAGTACGACGAGTTTTTTAAGTCCGCGTAGTTTTGATTAGCATAATAATCCATTGAAGGTGTAACTTCAAAATTTAAAATATAGATATGAAAATTAGTTGGGGAACCGGAATCGTCATAGCAATTGCATTATTTATGAGTTTCATTTTGTATTTCGTTGTCAAAGTGCAAATGAATTCAAAATATGACAACGAATTAGTGGTGGAGGAATATTACAAGCATGACGCTCGTTTTGGCGAGGAAATGCAAAGGGTTCAAAACGCTGCGGATTTAGATCAAAAACCAATTATAATACAGACTGCTGCCGGAATTACAATTGTTTTTCCTGCTGTGTTTACGCCAAATAAAATAAAAGGAATGGTGTCCCTTTACAGACCGTCTAACAAAAAATTGGACTTCGAAATTCCTATTTCGATATCTAATCCATCTTTGCTCATACCTAAATCAGATTTGGTAGGCGGTCGCTGGGACATTAATATGGAGTGGCAATACGATGGTAAGCAATATTTGACCAAGGACACTTTTTATATTAAATAATACTCAAACGATAGTGTCAATAGTGGTAAAGAACACTTTATGAACTTCGACTTTCAGATTTTAAAAAATGTTATATACAGCGTTTATTTTCGGTTTAATAAGCAGTTTTCATTGCATAGGAATGTGTGGTCCAATCGCCATGATGTTACCCGTGGACAGACATAACCCCGCGAAAAAAGCAAGCCAAATTTTAACGTACCACCTAGGAAGGTTAACTGCATATGGAACCATCGGTCTCATTTTTGGGTTAGTTGGTAAAGGTTTTTTTATGGCCGGAATACAGCAAAATCTATCCATATTTATTGGCGTGGCAATTATTGCCGTTATCTTGATTCCCGAGAAAATATTTTCAAAATACAATTTTTCAAAACCGATATTTAAATTGATTTCCAAAATCAAATCGACATTAGGAAGTCAGTTTAGGAATAAAAGTTATAAATCATTGTTTACCATAGGTTTACTCAATGGGATTTTGCCATGTGGGATGGTTTATGTAGCTTTGTTTGGAGCGATTGCCATGCAAAGCGAAAGTCTGGGAGTATTGTATATGGTTTTATTCGGATTGGGAACCGTTCCAATGATGAGCAGCGTGATTTATATCAATTCTTTTTTGACTGTTCCCATTCGAAATAGGATTCAAAAGATTATTCCTTATGTAGCCATTTTGATCGGAATACTATTTATATTAAGAGGGTTGGGCTTGGGAATTCCATATGTTTCACCATCCAATATGAGTTTGTTTGTACAGGAGAATCCAAATTGCCATTAATTGTCATTATTTTTAATATAAAATCAATCAACATGGAAAGACACGATTTAATACACGAGTTTCCTGAATACGAGGAAAAAATTCATAAATTGAAAGTTGAGTATCCCTATTTTAGAAAACTCTTTGACGAATATCACGAACTGGAACACGAAATTCATCGCATAAATAGCGGTATTGAGGTAGTAACCGATGAACATGCCCACGAATTGAAAGCAAAATTGCTGTTTATGAAAGATGAATTATACAGTATCTTATCGAAGAATCAATAAACAGCAGCAGTACTAATTGAACTTTATATTTTTAGTTTTAAAAAAAATTACCGCAAATTCACAAATGATTACACAATGCAAGTGTCGATAATTTGTGAATTTGCGGTTTAGTGTTTTTTGTGAATCTATTGATTTCTAATCATAAATTATTAAGCTATATGGTCATCGAAAACAATTCAGTTTCTGGCGCTTTACGTCTTAAATGCAAGTCAAATGCCATACAAATGTTGCGAATGTATGGTTTTCCATTTCCTGTGACCTGAATGAAACTTTCGCCAATCAGAAGCAGACCGTCTTTTTGCATTTCTTGCAACTGAATTAATACTTCGGGAATTTCGTCAAAATAATCGCATTCATTTTCCCATGAAGTCTCAAACCGGCACATTAAATTCAGGATGTGTTTTCTAATGATCAGATCTTCATTATTTAGCAAGTGCCCCCTAAAAATGGGTAATTTATCCCATTGCAGTATTTGATAATAGTCTTCTAATTTTTTTTCGTTTTGCGCAAAACTGTACCAGCTGTCGCTAATGGAGGAAACCCCCAAGCCGATCATCAATTGGGTTTTTGATGAACTATACCCCATAAAATTACGGTGCAATTGGCCATTTTTGAAGGCCTCAAAAAGACTGTCGGTTTCTAATGCAAAATGATCCATTCCCACTTCATGATAGCCATTTTCAAGTAATAGTTCCTTTCCTGTTTGGTATAACATCCTTTTTTCCTGGTCTTTTGGCAGGTCTTCGTCCTTGAAACCACGTTGACCATTTCCTTTAATCCATGGAACATGAGCATAACTGTAAAACGCCAATCGATCGGGTTGCAATGATTTCGTTTTTTCTACGGTATCAATAACGTCCGCTAATTGTTGAAATGGTAGACCAAAAATAATATCGTGCCCAATAGATGTGTAGCCAATTTCTCTGGCCCAAAATGTCACCTTTGCCACATTATGAAAAGGTTGTTCCCGATGGATTGCTTTTTGCACTTTTTCTGAATAATCCTGTACGCCAAAACTGACCCTTCTGAAACCTAAATCATACAATTTTCTTAAATGCTCGTGTGTCGTATTATTGGGATGACCTTCGAAGCTGAATTCATAATCTTTGGCTTTGGTGGCATGACAAAAGATCCCGTTGATTAAATCCTCCAAATTTTTTGGAGAAAAAAAAGTGGGGGTTCCTCCACCCAGATGAATTTCTTTTATTTGTGGTTTTTCGCCTAGAATTTTACAATATAGAATCCATTCTTTTAAGACGGCTTCAATATAAGGGTTTTCTACGCCGTGGTTTTTCGTGATGCGTTTGTTGCAACCGCAAAAAGTGCACATGCTTTCACAAAAAGGCAGGTGTATGTATAGGCTGATTCCTTCCTTTGAATTGCTTTCCGCAAAGGTTTTTTTTAAGGTGTCTATCCAATTTTGATATAAAAAATCAGCTTCATTCCAGTAAGGAACAGTTGGATAGCTGGTATATCTAGGCCCAGGAACATTGTATTTTTGAATCAACGAATTTTTCATGACATATGATTTTCATTACTCAAAAGTAGTTGTATTGATGAAAACTTAAAATGATAATTATCATACTCTTATGTTTTTCTGCATAAAAAAGCCTCATTCCAGAAATGGAATGAGGCTTGTGATTTGTCAGTTAATTTTTTTATTCTTATTTCAGGTTCCTTAGCTGTTTTAGTTTTTCTTGCCAAGTTTCAAGGCTTTCTTTATGAATAGCAATGTTTTTTCTAACCTCTAAAACAATTGAATTTTCTTTTTTTGCATTACGGGTATTGGTGAAAAACTGAATATTGTTTTCCAATTGAATAATTTCGTTTCGAACCTCTTCAATTTTGCGCATGATAAAAATCTTTTCATTTTCCAATTTTCTGGAGTCATTGTTTTCGGACAGACTATCCATTCTATTGGCAAATCGGATCATATCGGTATCTTTTTTGCTCAAACTCAATTTGTCAAAAAGGGCATCAAGAATTTTATTGAACTTCCCTTCGATATGTCTTCTTGGAAAAGGAACTTTTCCAAAGTTTTTCCAAGTTTCGATATGCAGTTTTATGGCATCCAAGTCTGTTTTGTGGTCCCCTGTCAATTCGTATGCACGCAAGGTTTCAAGGTATAATTTCTTGTTGTCAAAGGCTGCAATTTCCTCTGCACTGTCCTCGTCTTTATGCTCTTTTAGTTTGTCGAAATAATGATTACAAGCATCTTTGAATTCTTTCCAGATTTTGTCCGAGTATTTTCTTGGAACGTGACCTATCTGTTTCCATTCGTCCTGGATTCGCTTCATGATAGGAGTGGTCACGGCAAAATCAGTGCTTTCCTGTAGTTCTTGAGCTTTCGCAACAAGGGCATTTTTCTTGCTTAGATTTTCGTTTTGCTCCTTTTTGATGTCTTTATAGAAAGAATTTTTAAATGAATTAAAATTCCTAACCGCCAATTTAAAAGCCGCCCAAGTTTGCTCGTTTACTTCTGAAGGTACTTTACCCGCAGAGAAGAACGCGGTTCGGAGTGTTTCCACTTTTTCGATTTGTTGAAGCCATTGGGAATGGGCATTTACTTTTACAGTTGCCAAAACTTCGATATCGGCAATAATCCCCTTTTTAGTTTCTAAGTTTTCAAGTTCGGTACCTCTTAGTTTCTCAAACAAAACTTCGCGTTTGTCGTGCATTTGTTTTGTTAATTCACTGAATTGATTCCAGATCAGGTCACGATTTTCTCTAGAAACAGGTCCGATGTCTTCTTTCCAGATTCTATGCAAGTCTTGGAGTTCACGGAAAGCCTTATTTACGTCAGCCTCGTTAATCAATTCTTGAACACGGGCGACAATTTTTTGCTTTTGCTCCAGATTGTGTTTGAAGTCCAAGTCTCTCGCTTCCCTGTCAAGGTGCAAATAATCGTAGAAGTTCTCTACATGGAAATGATAATTGTTCCAAACATGATTGTATTTGTCTTTTGGGATTGGTCCCGCATTTTTCCATCTTTCTCTTAACTCATTAAAATGTTTTAAGGTGTCCTTAATGTTTTCCTGCGGATTGATCAGCTCTTTCAATTCCTCAACAATTGCTAATCGGTTTTCTAAATTCGTTTTCAAGTTAGTTTGTAAACTCTTGAAATGGGTATTTCTATTATCTCTAAAGTGAGAGTAAATTTGGTCAAATTTTGTTTTCAAAGGGGAGTGATATTGAAAATCTTCCGTTGTGTCGGGATTTTCAGTATGGTATTCCTCTTTTTTTTCTTCGATAAAGTGATTGTATTTTGCTAAAAACGCTTTTTTGATTTCCTCGACATGTTCTTTGATAGACATTACTTTTTCTGTGGAAACTAAAGTGTCCAGCTCGTCCACAAGTGCTTCCATTGATAAGGTGTCGTAATCTTGCATCGGAATTTGATGACGCTCTTTCAAGGTTTCGTCTTCACTTTCTTCGGCATTGGAATCATTAATTGAGTTTAATGCTTTTTGATTTTGATTTTCAATTAGCGGAGTTGTGTCAGCGACTTTCTCTTCTGTCGTAACGGCGGCAATATCTGCTTCGGAATCAGTTATTTCTGGCTCTGAAGTCTCAGTAACTGGCGTCGTTTCTACAATTGTTGAATCGTCTTGAATTGATTCGATTGAATCAGTCGTTAAATTTCCATCTGCTTGTTGCAGGTTATCATTCTTTTCTTCTAACATTATTTAAATGTTTAAGGTTTCTACTTTGATCGAATCCGAAAGATAGTGAAGCAGTATGAAATTACAAAATAAAACGATTGTTTATGGCCGATTTATGTTAAAAATATGTTTTTTTTGAAGCAATTTCCTGCTATTCGCTATATCTTTTATGTCTATAAAGTCTAGACATAAAAGGATGCCGCTACTATCAGGGCTAAAACAAGTGGCTTTCAATTATAAGAATTTTAAGTAAGATTTATCGTTTATATTGCTGTAAATAAGGAAGTTGAAATTTGATGTAAGTTAGATTTTGTTAAAATTTATCGCGGAATTATCTTTTTTTATAAAGTGTGATTGCCCAATTTCCTGAAACAAAAGGACAAAGCTTCCAACTTTAAAAAGGCTGGAAGCTTTGATTTATTATAACTTTTATTTTTTCTATTTATTCCATATTTCCCATGCTTTCTCCGCTTGGAAAATAAGCATATCCAAACCATTTTTGATTTGGGCTCCTTTTTCTTTGGCTTTCTTCAAAAACTGCGTTTCTGCGGGATTGTAAATCAAGTCAAAAGCAATATGCTGGTCCGTAAAATATTCGTAGGGCAGCAATGGAAATGCATCAACGTTTGGGCTTGTCCCTACAGGAGAGGAGTTGATTATTATTTGGTAATTGGCAAAAGTCGTCGCGTTAATTTGACTGTAATCTATCGCGTTTTCCTTGGCTTCTCTCGAAACGAAAGTGTACAATATACCAAGTTCCTCTAGTGCAAAAGCGACTCCTTTAGAAGCACCTCCCGTTCCCAGAACCAACGCTTTTTTGTGCTGAACTTGTAACATGGGTTCTAATGCTTTTTTAAATCCGTAGTAATCCGTGTTGTAGCCTTTCAGTTTTCCTTTTTTGGTAACTTTAATGGTGTTAACCGCGCCAATTTTTGCCGCTTTTTTCGACAGCCTGTCCAAAAATGGAATTACCGCTTCTTTATAAGGAATCGTAACGTTAAGCCCTTTGAGGTCAGGGCTTTTTTTTATGATTTGGTTGAATTCCGTTATTTCTTGGATGTCGAAATTGTCATAGCTACAGTCATCTAGGTTTTCATTACTGAATTTATCTGTAAAATACCCTTTCGAGAATGAATAGCCGATATTCTTGCCCAATAAACCGTAGCGTTTTTTTACGATTTCAGTCATTACAATTTCTTGTGTTTTGCTATGTAGTTTTGCACCATTTTTTTTGCCCAAACCACTGGAAACAAATCCTCGATAAGAATATAATTGTCAAAGTTTAAACGCATGGCATTGCTCAAATGAAATTTTGCTTTGGTGTTGTCCTGAATCATAAAATACAATCCTGCCAAACGGTACTCTACCTCGTTTTCTTCTGGGAAATACTCTGAGGCCTGCAACAAAGTTTGTATGGCGCTTTCGAACTCTCCTAAAAACTGTAGGATGTCTACCCAGAATAACCAGGTGTCCAATCCGTGGTCGCCAAATTCCACCGCTTTTCTGTAACCGAATTCGGCTTCTTCAAAGAAGTTCATTTGTTTGTTTATGCTGGCATAACGTTTCCAGTACAAACGGTTTTGATTGTCTATCGCCAACGCCTTGTTCACATAAAACAATGCTTTCTGGAAGTTTTTTTGACGCACATAAAAATCGGTAATGGCAATCCAACCTTTATCTAAAAGTGGGTCTTCATGCACGGTATCGTTATAATATTTTAGCGCCAGAACTTTATTTCCAAGCTTTTCGTAGCATTTACCTATTCGAAGTAAAGCGTAGCTTGTTGCATCGTCTAGTTCGATGGTTCTCTTGTAGCTTTCAATCGCTTCCTCGTACTTATTCAATCTTTCAAACGCTTTGGCTCTTTCCATAAAAGCACCAAGGAATTCATCGTCGATCAGGGTGGCGTAATCAAAGGCACGGATGGCATTCTCATAATCTTTTACCCCATAGTACAAGCGACCCATTTGGTGCCAAGCGATTTCGCTGTACGGGTTTTTGTCGATGTATTTGTTCAAATAGGCGATTGCATCCAAATTTTGATCTAAAAATTCGAAACAATACACCACATTGTATAGTGCGGACTGGTCGTCATAATCTTCTTCCAAGCATTTGATAAAACTCTCTTTTGCCATTTCCAGATTATCCATAAAGAGATATTCCATACCAATTAAATTATACACATCGGCATAGTCATCGGTATATTCCAAAGCGGTTTTCAGAAGCTCAACTGACTTCTCGTGCTGGTCTCTTTTAGAATAGATATTTGCTTTTTGAATGAAAATTTCCTCATTCGTTGGTTCTATCGCATACAGCTCGTTGAGTAATTTCTCAGCTATATCCAATTTGTCGTCATAAACAAGCATTTCAACCTGAACCAGCTTCAAACCTGTTGATTTAGGGTGCTGATCCAAAGCTAGTTTGAGTGCTTTTTTTGCCAAAGCGGCCTTACCCATGTCGAGATAATGAAGAATAATTTCTTCAAATTCTTCGGAATCAAAAAAGAGAACTTTGTTGGTTTTCAACATAGACTCAAATTTTGAAAGAGATAAGTTATAGTCTTCTTCTTCGTTGCTTAATTGCATACTTTTTTGTTTTGAATTTGGCCTATTTAAAATTAGGCAACCTTACTGTTGTTGTGGAGAAAAATTAGAATTGTTGTGAACAATTTAATTAACAAAAAGGGAGTATTGTTTTATAGCAGTTATTTAAAGCCAATCAGTTTTCAATCGACATTAGGATTTCATCCATTACTTCCAACATTATCGCGCAACCTTCGCGTATTTCCTCTTCAGAAATCGTAAGCGGTGGCGTAATTCTTATCGCACATCCTTCAAAAAGTAACCAAAATAAAATGAGCCCTTTGTCTTGACATTTCAATATCACTTCATTCGTTATTGCTGCGCTTTTTGTCATCGCTGCCAGCATTAACCCTTTTCCACGAATTTCTTGTATCAAAGGGTGTACCAAAAGCGATTTAATTAGTATTTCTTTTTTCAAAGCGCTGGACATCAGGTCTGTTTCGGTAATTTCCTGCAAAGTAGCCAAACATGCTGCCGCAATGACAGGATGGCCGCCGAAAGTAGTGATATGCCCCAATTTGGGGTTGTCGCTCAACAAATCCATCATGGCTGATGAAGCCGTAAAAGCGCCAACTGGCATGCCGCTTCCCATTCCTTTTCCCATCACCAACACGTCAGGCACTACATCATAATTTTGGAAACCAAAGAGTTTTCCCGTGCGTCCAAAACCAGGTTGAATTTCATCCAGAATCATTAAGGCGCCAACTTCAGTGCAGCGTGCGCGAACTTTTTGGAGGAAATCGTTTTGCGGCTGTATAAATCCGGCCCCTCCTTGAATAGTTTCCAATACGATACCCGCCGTTTTGGTTGTTATTTTATCCAAGTCGGCCTCATTATTGAAAGTGATAAATTCCACGTCAGGGATAAGTGGACGGAAAGCTTGTTTGCGTTCCTCGAATCCCATTACACTCATGGAGCCCATAGTGTTTCCGTGATAGGCATTGTGACAAGAAATCAATTGGCTGCGGCCCGTAACACGGCGCGCCAACTTTAAGGCGCCTTCAATCGCTTCAGTTCCCGAGTTTACCAGATAGGTTTTGTCTAAAGGCTCAGGAAGGAGAGTGGCCAAGAGTTTACAATATTCCACGGCAGGGCTTTGGGAATATTCTCCGTAAACCATGACATGAGAATATTTGTCCAGCTGGTCCTTTATGGCTTGGTTCACTCGTGCAGGCTGATGCCCCAGTGTACAAGCGGAAACGCCCGCAACAAAATCTAAATATTTTTTATTATTGGTGTCGTATACGTAAGAACCCACAGCATGGGAAACTTCCATTCCCAATGGATGGGGCGAGGTTTGCGCTTGGTATTTTAGGAAATCTGAATTCACTTTTTTATGTATTTAACCGCAAAGTGCGCTATGTCTTTCGCAAAGTGCGCTAAGTTTTTAATTGTATTGTTTTCCGAGGCTCATTTTTATTGCTTCTTAATTCCCCCGCATTTAAAATTGTTATGAGGAATAAACAATACTTCTAACTATCTGTAAACCGAGACTGATCACTAATAAATATTGAAGGCCGAAGACTGACCACGGATCACTTTTTCTTATCGTAATCCAATGTTTCTTTCCTGATTTTCATCGGGACATTTTCTTTTTCATCCTCTTTTTTACCCGCTTCAATCATTTTGTCATTGAGTTCGTTTTCCTCATCCGAAAAGATATCGTCTTTCGATTTTATCCTCTCGTCCCCTCGCCACACAAGTCCTCTGAGTTTCCTAGCATTTTCGGGCAAATCTTTATCAGGATAGATATCCCCGTCTACTTGCTTGTAAAAGGTTATGGTTTCTACGGCGCTGTTTTCTAAAATAAGGTTGATTTTACTGCTTACGTTTTTGTTGATTCCGATAAGTTCATTCGCTTCATTTCGCATAAAATAAACGACTTCCGCATTTTTGACGATATCCACCTCATGGAGTTTTCCCTCCTCAAATTTGCCGTATAGATTTTGTCCTTTCACCTGATTGTATCCGGTGCCCAAGGTGTCTCTTGAGACCAGAAAGGTGTTGTTCAGGACCTTTAGCGAATCGAGTTTTTGGGTACTGTTATTCCCTATAAGATGCATCACATCACCTGTAATCTGACTTTCTCCATTCCATATTATTGGATTGCCGATGAGTTTTGTTATTGCTGTTTTTGCGCTTGAATGTAAGGAATCACATTTGCCACTCATGTCCGTTTTGTAGAATCGCACATTGTTGTAGGCGCGTATAATCCTATTATTTTCTTTGCCGGTAACCATCAGTCTTTTACCATGAATGTAAACCGAATCGTTTTCGACAAAGTTGACCGCCACGGCTCTTTTTGTGACAAACATGGAGTCTTGTTTTTTGTAAACTTCGGCATAATGCCCCTTAACGATTGCACGATTGACGGAATCTGTTATTTTCACGTTTCGTGTGGCTGAAGCGAATTCTCGATTCCGATCATAATATAAGCTGTCCCCTTCAATCAAGCGGTCTTCGTACTTTATGTACGATTTCCTAAGAAAGTGCGCCAGGTTCTTTTTAGTGTCATAAAACCCTTTTTCAGTATAGATATAATTCGCCTTGCTTGTGATTGTCGAAGGGCCGAAAAGATAGCTATGCCCAGAATTGCTATAGTAATCCAAGTGGTTGGATTTTATTACATAAGTTGGATTTGTAATGGTAACCGCCGTGAGGAATTGAAACTTTTTTTGAGCTACATAATATCTTCCCGATTTAGATCGCAAAGTATTGTCTTTATTGTTTATGGTTCCTTGAGAGTTGTAATATACCTCTTGTGTGTTTCGGTCAAAGTTGATCGTATCCGTCGCCAGCGTTGCGTCTGGTGAACTCATGAAAGCCTCGCCAGAGGCAAATGCTTTTTTTACATTTCCGTTATATTCGGCATATTTGCTATTTAGGAATAAAGTGTCCCCCTGCACCATTTGAACGTTTCCAAAAGCTTTGATATAGTTTTCCTTTTGGAAATAATAGGCCTTATTGCAGGTAAGAACTATCCCATCATGGTTGGCACGTACATTTCCTGTTAACAATACTGCATCGGGAATTTCGACTTGATTAACATCAAAATAATCTGAATTCTCGATAATAATCTTTTTTGCTGTTTGGGCCAAAACGGAATTTGAACTTAATATTGCCAGATAACAACAGATGAAAAACAGGAATTTCTTCAATGGATTTATTTTTTGTCAAATTTAGGAAAAAGGAAACAATCCTAATCCATATTAGCATTTATTTATAAGTTCATGTAAAATGTAGAAATAAGCTGTTTTTTCAATCCTTAAGTTATCAACAAATAGAGCCACTCTTTCGTTGTAGTGACGATTTTAATTTCAATTTTTGGGTAAAGGAAAAATGAATTTGGTGTAGTTTTAAAAATTACAGTAAATTTAAAAACTGGTTATTCAAGTGACTCAATTTGACTGAAATGAATTCAAATAGTTGTTAATATTTAATGGAATGATAAAAAAGAAAACTCTTGTGCTGGGGATAAGCGTAGTACTTCTGTCTACAGCTTGTAAAACGAAAGATTTAAAAATGAATGCAGAAAAGAAGGAAATTGCCACCGAAAAGAAAATAGTGGTTTATCAGGTGTTTACCCGTTTGTTTGGGAATAAAAATGCAAATAATAAACCCTGGGGAACCATTGAAGAAAATGGAGTAGGGAAGTTCAATGACTTTACGGATAAGGCGTTGCAGGAAATTAAGGATTTGGGAGTTAGTTATATATGGTATACTGGGGTTCCGCATCATGCTTTGATTCGGGATTATACGGCTATCGGAGTGTCAAATGATGATCCTGATATCGTTAAAGGAAGAGCTGGTTCACCTTATGCCGTAAAAGATTATTATAACGTAAACCCGGATTTGGCAGTCAATCCGGCAAATCGCCTGCAAGAATTTGATGCCTTGGTTGCCAGAACGCATAAGGCTGGATTGAAGCTGCTCATTGATATTGTTCCCAATCACATTGCGCGCAAATATGAGGGGAGAAGCAATCCTGAGGGAGTGAGAGATTTTGGCGCGGATGATGATGTTACTGTTGAATACAAAAGAGACAATAATTTCTACTACATTCCCAATTCCCAATTTGAGGTTCCCGATGCGGTAAAGCCGTTAAACGGAGAACCGAATCCGCTTAGTGACGGTAAATTTGTGGAAATTCCAGCAAAATGGACAGGAAATGGTTCCAAAATGGCAAAACCGGACAAAAATGATTGGTATGAAACCGTAAAAGTGAATTATGGAATTCGTCCAGACGGTTACAAGGATTTCGCAGAACTTCCGGCAGGTTTTGAAGCAAAATCGTACAAGGAACATTTTGAATTTTGGAAAGGCAAAAGCGTTCCTAATTCTTGGATAAAATTCAGAGATATCGCTTTGTATTGGACGGCCAAAGGCGTAGACGGATTCCGATATGACATGGCCGAGATGGTTCCTTATGAGTTCTGGAGTTACATGAATTCAGCCATAAAAATGAAGAACCCCGATGCCTTTTTATTGGCCGAGGTATATAATCCTGCTGAATACCGCAACTACATTCGATTGGGAAAAATGGATTATTTGTATGACAAGGTGGAAACCTATGATAAGTTGAAAGCGATAATCCAAGGGAAGTCTTTGCCTGACGGCCTTTCGGACATTCAAAATGGAATGGAGGATATTGAGCACCATATGTTGCATTTCTTGGATAATCACGATGAGCAACGATTGGCCAGTCCCGAATTTGCAGGAACTCCAGAGCAAGGGAAACCATTGATGGTGGTTTCCGCGACAATCAGTTCAGCTCCCACCATGGTCTATTTTGGTCAGGAAGTAGGGGAGAGCGGTAATGAAAATGCGGGATTCGGTACGCGTTCCAGAACGTCAATTTTTGACTACGTGGGTGTTCCAAATCATCAACGCTGGATGAATAACGGTAAGTTTGACGGAGGGTTACTGACACAAAAGGAAAAGGAACTGCGTGACTTCTATAAAAGACTGCTTAATTTCTCCATCAACAGTTCTGCATTAATGGGGGAATTTGAAGAAATTCAAACGCTTAACCGTCAATCGACCGCAGGTTTTGACCCGGGAATTTATGCGTACACGCGCTGGTCAGCCACTCAAAAACTAATTATCGTAACCAATTTTTCATGGTTTAACAGCAGTTCTTTCGAACTTAAAATTCCTTCGGATATTATTAAGAAATGGAATTTGAAAGACGGGAACTATACGATTACGGACCAATTGTATAAGACATCTGAAGCGCAATTAGAGGTTGTAAACGGGGAAGGAAAGCTGCAAATCACCATTGCACCATCAGAATCGTTTATTTATCAATTATAAGATTTTTTCAAGAACTAACTTTCTAACTTTTAAACTTCCTTTAATGAAAAAAACAATCACGATATGTTTATTATTATTAGTATCCCTGCCATCCTTTGCGCAAAATGATTTCACACCTAATTGGAGTAAAGGAGTAGTTTGGTATCAAATATTTCCGGATCGGTTTAATAATGGGGACCCATCAAACGACCCAAAAGTGAATGATCAAGATGGCGCTTATCCTTTTGATATTGCTTCAGATTTTCAAATTCATCCATGGACCAGCGACTGGTACGAATTACAGCCATACGAACAGAAGAATGGTAAAGACATTTGGCATAATATTCAACGCCGACGCTATGGCGGTGATTTGCAAGGAGTTATCGACAAGCTGGATTATTTGCAATCATTAGGCATTAATGCCATTTATATGAATCCTGTTTTTTGGGCACCTTCATCTCATAAATATGATGCCTTGTGCTATCACCATATTGATCCGACATTTGGCCCGGATCCTGAGGGGGACAAAAAATTAATTGCAGGCGAAGACCCTTTAAATCCTGAAAAATGGGTATGGACAAAAGCGGATTTACTCGCTCTAAAACTTATCGACGAAGTACATAAGCGAAAAATGTTTATCATCTTTGATGGCGTTTTCAACCATTTGGGAGTAAACAGTTTTGCCTTTCGCGATCTAGAGGAAAAACAGGAAAAATCGGCGTACAAGGATTGGTTTATGGTTGATAGTTGGAGAAATACTGCCAAAGGTACACAGTTTGAATACCAAGGCTGGTTTGGAGTGAAAACTTTACCCGAGTTCAAAGAGGACGAGAACGGAATCGTATCTGGTCCAAAAGAATATATTTTTGATGCGACCAAGCGTTGGATGAATCCAATGAATAAGGGAATTGAATATGGAATTGACGGTTGGCGATTGGATGTGGCGTATTGCATAGCTCACCCTTTTTGGAAAGATTGGCGAAAATTGGTAAAATCAATTAATAGCGAAGCCTATTTAACTGCTGAACTGGTCGACCCTATTGAAAAAACTAGACCTTATTTAAGCGGAGACGAATTTGACGCGACGATGAATTACAATTTTTCTTTCCTAGTGCATGATTTTTTTGTGCAGGATACAAAAGGGGTTTCCGTTAGTCAGTTTGATGCCCAATTAAAGGAATTGCGAGAAGGCTTTGGTGAAGGCGTCGCAATGAATATGCAAAACCTTGTTGGAAGCCATGATGCCACCCGAATAGCTAGTGCGGTAGCAAATCCTGACGGCAAAAAATTTGGCGATTGGGGTGACTACTTTAATTGGAGCCAGAAAAGTAACAATGCCAATTATAACGCTCGGAAACCAACTGTCAACCAATTGAAAAAGCAAAAGCTTATTGCGGCTTTTCAAATTTTATATTTGGGCTCACCAATGATTTATTATGGTGATGAATGTGGTATGTGGGGAGGGAATGACCCTGATTGTCGTAAACCGATGGTGTGGGCAGACAAAAAATATGATTCGGAGTTGTCCAATCCTGACCAAAGTAAACACGAGGCAGATGAGGTAAATTTCGATGCTGATTTATTTAATTGGTATAAAAAAATCATTGGATTGCGCAATCAGTACAAAGCTATTAAATTGGGTGATTATAAAACGATTGAAATAAATGATGCTGAAAGGACATATGCCTTTAGCCGCAAACTTGGCAGCGAAGAAGTGATCGTGATTATTAACCGAGGTGATAAAAATATCAATTTTACCACCCCAATCCTTGAGAAGGGGAAATACAAAGATGTTTTTACCAAAAAAGTAATCAAGAGCTTAACGATAAAACCGATGGGTATTGCCGTGCTGAGTAACGCTATTCACTAAAGAATAGGAAATGAATTGATGAGGTCTCTTGACGAGAGTTTAATTTAAAAATAATTTTCAAACGGAAATGCTGATGTAAAGCCATGATAGGCTGCATCAGCATTTTTATGTTTTAAAACCGAATTAATATTTTCGCCTCAAGGCAGCTTCGTAATTTTCGCCTACCTTTTCCCAATTAATTACATTAAAGAAAGAATCAATATAGGTTCTACGTCTGTACTGGTATCCGAGGTAATAGGCATGCTCCCAAATGTCCAAAGCCAATATTGGGGTTCCCAGAATAGGTGCGTTTTTCATCAAGGGATTGTCTTGATTTTGGCTACTGGTCACTTGTAATTTTTTGGATTTATCTACGACTAAAAATACCCAAGCAGAACCAAATTGTTTCGTGGCTTCGCCTTTAAAAGCGGCCATAAAATTTTCATAAGATCCAAAATCCCTTTTTATGGCCGTAGCCAGCGTATCTGTGGGAACACCACCGGCATTTGGAGCCATTGATTTCCAATATAAAGAATGATTATAGTAACCACCCGCATTGTTTCTCAAATCAGCGTTATTGGGGTCTAAATGGGATAAAATATCTTCTATAGATTGATTCTCATATTCTGTTCCGGCAATAGCGCTATTTAAGTTGTTGGTATATGTGAGATAATGCTTTGAATAATGCATTTGCAAGGTCAATGGCGAAACCGTTGGTGCCAATGCATCGTAGGGGTAAGGCAATTTTTCCAATTGAAACGAACCTTGACTTGCCTTTACATCGTCAGGAAACCCAATCGATACTTTTTCTTGTGCGGTCGGTAAAGGTACTTCTACGACTTCTGTGAGTTTTTTGTTGTTACAAGAAACTAAAATAGCAATCATTAGAATGCTCGATAGTAGCAAATTAGTTCTTTTCATTATTGGTATTATTTTTTCTTCAGGGAATTGATGATTTCTATATACTGTTCCTTTGCTTCTGCAGCGGAAAGGTGGCTGATTTGCATCCAAGCATTGGTTTTAAATGCATCCCTTAAGTGATAAGTTAAAGTTTGTCTTGGTTCTAAAGTCCCAAATGTTGCTTGTTTGAAGTAGGCATAAAGACGTAATTGAACATCTTGTGGTAAAGATGCTTGGGTCATATCGGAGGCTATTTTCACCGCTTCCTCAAACCTAATGTCCAAATCTTTTTCATCCATTATTCTTTGCTTGCAATTATTGTTTTTCCTCCAACTGCTTTTTGATTCAGAACTACATTAATTGCAGTTCCTAATGGCAAAAACAGGTCCACTCTAGATCCGAATTTAATGAAACCGGCATCCGTCCCTTGAACTACTTGCATACCTTCCTCAGCGTAATTTACGATTCTTCTTGCCAAGGCACCGGCAATTTGTCGGTATAAAACCGCTCCGAAAACTTCGTTTTCAACCACTATGGTCGTTCTTTCATTTTCTTCACTTGCTTTTGGATGCCATGCCACCAAAAATTTCCCAGGGTGGTATTTACTGAATTTAACGAGACCGCTAAGCGGATAACGGGTAACATGTACGTTTACAGGTGACATGAAAATAGATATTTGCAGCCTTTTTTCTTTAAAATATTCACCCTCGAATACCTCTTCAATAACCACGACCTTACCGTCAACCGGAGCCAATATGTGATTGTCATTGACTAGAACTGTTCTTTTTGGGTTTCTGAAAAACTGCAAAATAATAATCAATATTAAAAATGCACTAATTTGGATAGCCTTTCTAAGCCAAATAGTATCAACAAAATTGTCAGACAGTAAAAGTACAATGGCTGTAAAAGCTACGCCCAGTAAAATAGTTTTGGCTCCTTCTTTATGAAACATAATTTAAAATTTGATAAAATAAAAATACAATTGGTGCTACAAATATAACACTATCTAGTCGATCTAGAATGCCTCCGTGACCGGGCATTATTTTTCCGCTGTCTTTTACCCCAGCAATACGTTTGAATTTGGATTCGATTAAATCCCCGATAGTTCCAAAAACACCAACAATAACGGCGATTATGATCCAAATGAAGATTTTTCCTTCGGCAATTTCAATATAATATTTTGAAACCAGATAGCTGGCCATAACAGCGAACAGAACTCCGCCCACAAAACCCTCGACGGTTTTCTTGGGAGATATTCGCTCAAATAATTTTGTTTTTCCTATAGATTTCCCCACGATGTAGGCAAAGGTGTCATTTGTCCATATCAGGATAAAGATACTGATGAGGATTTTTGGGTTGTATCCGTCCTTTCCAAAAGGAATCTTTGTCATTATGGCAAAGGGAAGTATGATATAACCGACCAGGTATATGTACTTGGAGAAGGAATCAATTTTGACTATTTTATTGTCAAAAAGAAAATGGATGCACTTTGCAAAGACAATAAGTGTCGAAAAAAGAACAATCAGGTCAAACGTTTTATTAAACCGCAAGATGAATAAGTATCCTTCCGTCGCAATAGATATCCGGTAGAAAAGCGCGTAAGTGGCGCTTGCCATAATGAAAGGAATGATTTTATGAATTTGGATTAAATTACAAAACTCAATTGTGGCAATGAGGAGAAATACACCAAATAGTATAAAAAAACTTTCGGTAGAAAATAGGATAGAAAATATTAATAAAATAATATAAACGGCACCAGATATAGATCTCTTTAGGGTTTCATTCATGTTAAAGATCTTCTAACAGCAGCAAATAAAGGTTTTTGGCCGAACTACCATATTGGGTAAAGTCCTCTTCCTTTGCTTTTTCGAAATATTTTATTGCGGTAATGTTTGTTGGATAATCCCTTTCGTATTTCTTTCTTATCGAAGTCAGACCATCGCTTTTTATAGCCAGAATCTGGCTCGTGGTTGCGACAACGACTATGTCAGTGGGTAATTCGCTTGGTTTGAGTTGCTTTATTTGGTTTGACGAAAATAAAATGGAACCTTCATCTGCAATTAGATTTTCACAATATGAAAAAAGGAATTTTGGATTTGCTGACTTTTCGTAGCTGAGTTTGTTTTCGTCTAATATGTTGAAAAGTTTAGGTTCATGACATAATACTTCGCTTTCATACCAGTCGTTCTCTTCCAGAATATTTTCGAACTGTTCTTTTACTTCATCAAGGTTTTCGCAATATAAAAATTTGCCGCCATTTTTTTTGAAATTATAGATGAACTGTTCATCTATAGACATCATATTAGCGTCAGGGAAAAATTTACTATTTTCTTTCTCTTTATCAACATCTGAAGCCGAAATACTAGAACCAAAAATTTTTCTGAAAAGACTCATATTTTGTTAAGGTGCTTTATATGTTAAATAGGAAACGGTCAAAGATAAAAAAATCTTAATTCAAAAGGTGGTTTTGAATTAAGATTTTAAAAATATTTAAATTTGATGTATTATTAAGACACCACTTCTTCAAGATTTTTGTCAAAAGTTCTTTTTCCGAAAATCGCCTCGAGGTCGTCTTTAAAAATAACTTCTTTTTCAATTAGTATATCAGCAAGCTGATTCAGTTTGTCTTTGTTTTCTTCTAAAATTTTGACTGCTCTTTCGTATTGACTTTCAATAAGTAAGGAAATTTCTTTATCGATAACTTTAGCGGTCTCCTCTGAATAGGGTTTAGAAAAATTGTATTCGCTTTGCCCCGTTGAATCATAATAGGTAACATTTCCTATTTTGTCGTTCAAACCATAAACAGTTACCATTGCACGTGCTTGTTTAGTTACTTTTTCCAAATCGCTTAAGGCTCCAGTGGAAATTCTGTTAAAAGTAACTTTTTCAGCAGCTCTACCTCCCATAGTGGCACACATTTCATCGAGCATTTGGTCAGTACGGACAATTAAGCGCTCCTCCGGTAAATACCATGCCGCCCCAAGACTTTGACCTCTAGGAACAATAGTCACTTTGATTAATGGCGCTGCATGTTCGAGCATCCAACTTACTGTTGCGTGTCCCGCTTCATGGATAGCAATTGCTTTCTTTTCCTCAGGAGTTACAATTTTATTTTTCTTTTCCAGTCCGCCCACAATTCTATCAACAGCATCCAAGAAATCTTGTTTGTCAACTGCGGTCTTGTTGTATCTGGCGGCAATTAAAGCGGCTTCATTACAAACATTGGCAATGTCTGCCCCAGAAAAACCTGGAGTTTGCTTTGCCAAGAATTCAGTGTCTAGACCTTCCACTTTTTTCAATGGAGCCAGATGCACCTTGAATATTTCGGAACGCTCGCGAATATCGGGTAAGTCCACAAATATCTGTCTGTCAAAACGACCTGCACGCATCAAGGCTTTATCCAGAACGTCAGCTCTGTTTGTTGCGGCCAATACGATTACATTAGAGTTGGTACCAAAACCATCCATTTCTGTAAGCAGCTGATTCAAAGTATTTTCTCTTTCATCATTACCGCCTGATATATTGCTTTTTCCTCTGGCTCTACCCACAGCATCAATTTCATCAATGAAGATGATTGCAGGTGATTTTTCTTTGGCTTGCTTAAACAAGTCGCGGACACGAGAGGCACCAACGCCTACGAACATTTCAACGAAATCAGATCCTGACAATGAGAAAAAGGGTACTTGCGCTTCTCCTGCCACCGCTTTTGCCAAAAGGGTTTTTCCTGTTCCAGGAGGCCCCACAAGTAATGCGCCTTTTGGAATTTTACCGCCAAGGTTGGTGTATTTTTCTGGATTCTTTAAAAATTCTACAATCTCTTGTATCTCTTCTTTAGCGCCTTCTAAGCCTGCAACATCTTTAAAAGTTGTTTTGACATCAGTCTTTTCATCAAAAAGTTTTGCTTTAGATTTTCCGATGTTGAAAATTTGTCCGCCACCACCACCACCGGCGCCACCTGACATTTTTCTCATTATGAAAATCCAAACACCAATAATAATGATGATAGGAAGTAAACTGATTAGGATATCGGTCCAGTTGCTTTTTTGGGAAAAATTAAAATCTTTTAATTTCCCTTCAGCAACCGCTTTTTCCAATTTGCTTTGAAATAGCTCATCATTCCCGATCTCAAAAGTATATTGAGGTCCTTTGTTGGGTCTGTCAAAAATATCTTTTGCGACCTTTTGATGTTCTTTCTCTTTTAAAGCTTCCGGTTTCAGAAAAACCTCCGCTTCGGTTTTGTTATATACAACGACTCTTTCAATTTGGCCTTTCTCCAAAAAGACATTGAATTTAGAAGAAGTTAATTGTGCTGGTTCTTGTAAACTGGAACTTCCAGTTATGAAACTGATAAATAAAAATATAAGCAGTATGGCAGTGTAAACTAACCATGGACTAACCTTAAATTTATTAGGAGTTGGATTATTATCTTTAGCCATTCTGGTTTTTTTCTTTAGTATTTGTTTTCTATTGTAGTGATTTTTGCATCTCCCCACAAACTCTCAATATTGTAATATTCTCTGATTTGTTTCTGGAAAACATGAACTACGATATTAACATAATCCATAAGAACCCATTCCGCATTGTCGGAACCCTCAACATGCCAAGGCTTGTCTTTTAATTCTTTTGAAACTGTTTTTTGAATGGAGTTAACAATTGCGTTAACCTGTGTATTTGAATTTCCATTGCAGATAATAAAATAGTCGCAAACTGCGGTATCAATTTCTCTTAGGTCGAGAATATCTATGTCATTTCCTTTTACTTCTTCGATTCCTTTAATAATGTTTGCCAATAATGCATCATTATTTATAGTCTTTTTTGCCATGAATTATTTTATATAAGTTTGTAAAGTTACCATTTTTTGTCATTATTTTTGAACCTTAACATAATATTAAATTCCGTTACATAAATAATTACGCATGAAAGTAATCAAACTCGATGCCATAGATTCGACAAATGAATTTCTCAAAGGGTTATCAAACGGACAGCTATTGGAAAATTTCACGGTTGTCACTGCGGAGAATCAAACCAAGGGGAAGGGGCAAATGGGGTCCGTATGGGACTCTGAGGTGGGTAAGAATCTAACAATGAGTGTTTTTATTAAGGATTCATTGTCCGATGTAAACCAGATTTTTAAGCTTAATGTCGGCGTTGTACTTGCAGTTGTTCAGGCGTTGGAAACTTTTAATATCCCCAATTTAATGGTAAAATGGCCAAACGACATTATGTCATATAATTTTAAAATTGGAGGCATTTTAATCGAAAACAGCATCAAAAGTGACGGAACGGTCCATTCTATTGTGGGTCTTGGTATAAATGTCAATCAAGTAAATTTTGAAAATTTGCCTAAAGCGTCTTCATTGGCCGTTATTTGCGATAGGCAATTTGATAAGGAAAAAATACTTTTTGAGATTATCGGCAAGATGAAACAGAATATTGCCATTATGAATGAGGATCCCGTTTCTTTATGGCTGGAATATACCGATAGACTTTTCAAAAAAGGGATTCCAATGCCTTTTAAAGACAGTTCAAACCAAAATTTCATGGGAATTATTCAGGGTGTTTCTTCCTATGGAAAGCTACAAATTCTGTTGGAAGATGATAGTATTCCCGAATTCAACATCAAGGAAATTCAGATGCTTTATTAAATATAAAAAAGTGTTTAAGACTGAAATGGATTCAAGTCTTAAACACTTATATTATAGCAATTCGGGATTTATAATTTTCCCATATTGGTAGCTAATGTTTCGATAAATTTACCAATAGGCCCTTTTATCATCATTGCCATCATCGGATTAAAATCGCCTTCAAAATCTAGTTTTACTGTGCTTGAATTGTCAGAAATAGAATCAATGTTTGCCGTCAGAGTAAAAGGAAGCTTATCGCTGGCAGCACCCAAAACCACTTTGTTTGGCGCTACTTTTTCCTTCATTTTCAGTTTTATTTCTGGCATCCCTTTCAAACCAAAAATAAAAGCATCGTCACCGATAACTTCAAATTTGGCAATGTTTTCGGGCATCAGCCTTTCAAAACTTTTTACATCGGTCAATAGATTGAATAATTCTTGCGCTGGTTTACCAACTGTAACTCTTGGACTTTCTAAGTTCATATAAATTTATTTTTTTTATCTCAATCTGTGTTATATAAAAAAACGAAATGCGCTACACCATATCCCAAGTGGAAGGGCTAACGCTCCATTCCCTTAAAGTTTTTTCCTCTTTTTCAGAGATATAACTTTTGGCTACAGCCAAATTCAGTAAGTTTTGGTAATTACTCAATGTAAATAAATCGATTTTCGCCTCTTTAAAGTTTTGTTCGGCGACATCAAAGCCATAGGTAAATATAGCAGCCATCCCTTTTACGTTTGCACCGGCTTCGCGCAAAGCCTCCACGGCAAGCAAACTACTGTTTCCTGTGCTTATCAAATCTTCTACAACAATCACATTTTGTCCTTTTTGCAAAAAACCTTCCACTTGGTTTAGTCGGCCGTGTTTTTTAGCTTCCGGACGCACATATACAAATGGCAACCCCAAACTCTCGGCAACTAACATTCCAATTCCTATCGCTCCTGTGGCAACACCGGCAATAACATCTGGCTTTCCAAATTGCTTTTCAATGTTTTTAGAAAACTCATCCCGAACATAATTTCTTATGGTTGGAAATGAGAGGATTAAACGGTTATCACAGTAAATAGGTGATTTCCATCCGGAAGCCCATGTAAAAGGATTTCCTGGATTCAATTTAATTGCATTTATTTGCAAAAGCAATTCGGCTGTTTTTTCGGCTGTATCTTTATTAAAAATCATAATACAAATGTATAAAGTTTTTGTTAACGAC
>NZ_DATBVQ010000026.1:0-17368 GCF_036515215.1 Flavobacterium sp. | reverse complement strand
TGGAGAGTTGGAATGGTTTTGGGAAATGCCGCTTGTATTGATGCTGTTTTGAAAGTAAAAAGCAATATGGACAGCGGAATGTTTTTTGGAATCCAAAAAGGGGCGATAGCTGCTTTAAAGAGTGATAAGTCTTGGTTTGATTCGATGAACGAAATCTACAAGAGACGTCGAGTTTTAACGGAAAAATTAGCCGAGAAATTAAATTGTAAAGTGTATAAAGAAGGTGTTGGATTGTTTGTTTGGGCCAAATTGCCGGAAGGGATAACTTCTGCTGAAAAGTTTATTGACCAGATCTTACATGAAAAACATCTCTTTATCGCACCGGGAACAATTTTTGGAAGCAATGGAGAAGGATATATTCGATTTGCATTATGTGTAAAGGAAGAAAAAGTACAAGAAGCAATTGATAGATTTAATTAAATGAAAATTTACGTAATAGGAATTGGATTGATTGGCGGGTCGATGGGATTGGACATCAAAACGGTCTACCCGGAAGCTACCGTTTATGGGGTTGACAATAATGAAAACCATTTGCAGCAAGCATTAGCATTGGGTGTAATTGATCAAGCTGCAGTATTGGAAAATGTGTCAGATGCCGATTTCGTTATCGTTTCCGTGCCTGTTGATGTTGCGTTAACTGTTTTGCCTGAAGTCCTGGATTTGATCGGTGAAAACACCATTGTTTTTGAAGTGGGTTCTACGAAAGCTCCCATTTGCGAAGCGGTAGCGAATCATCCTAGAAGGAGGAATTTTATCGCGACGCATCCAATCGCAGGGACTGAATTTTCGGGACCGTCAGCGGCGATAGCGGGATTGTTCCATGGGAAAACAAATATTATTTGTGAAGTGGAGCGAACCGCTTTCAAGTTGCAGGAAAAAGCATTGGAACTTTTTAAAGCCATAGGGATGAGAATTCGATATATGGAGCCTAAATCGCATGACAAGCACATTGCTTATATGTCGCATTTGTCTCATATCAGTGCATTTATGCTCGGGAAAACGGTGATAGATAAAGAAAAACATGAGCAAGACATCTTTGATATGGCGGGAAGTGGATTTGAAAGCACGGTACGTTTGGCCAAAAGTTCACCGGCTATGTGGACGCCTATTTTTAGGCAAAACAGAAAGCAAGTGGTGAAAACTTTAGATGAGTATATTGTAAACCTGACTCATTTCAAAGATTTGCTGATAAGCGAAGATTACGATGCAATATATGAAGAAATGGAAAGTGTCAATAGAATAAAAGAGATATTAAACGGGATGAAGATTCCGTAGCCCACTGCGGAGGGACTTTTAACACCATTCAAAGGGAAAATAGTAACTAAAAACAAATAAATAATTACAATAATCTCATTTCGGCGCTCTCCAGGGAGGGTCGGGGAGGGGAAAACTAAAAACTAAAATAAGATGGAAAACAAG
Source organism: Flavobacterium sp. (assembly GCF_036515215.1). Taxonomy (GTDB): domain Bacteria; phylum Bacteroidota; class Bacteroidia; order Flavobacteriales; family Flavobacteriaceae; genus Flavobacterium. The sequence continues at coordinate 15,949 of NZ_DATBVQ010000026.1, read as the reverse complement.
AAAGAAATGAGAACATGGTTGAACGATTTCAATTTATCTCACCCATTTGTGATTGCGGGACCTTGTAGTGCTGAAACTGAAGAACAAGTATTGAAAATAGCTCATGAATTGAAAGATTCTGACGTAAGTGTTTTTAGAGCGGGAATTTGGAAACCAAGAACTCGTCCAGGAGGATTTGAAGGCGTTGGAGAAATAGGCTTGAAATGGTTGAAAAAAGCGAAAGAAGAAACGGGATTGTTGATGGGAACAGAGGTTGCGAACGCGGCCCACGTGAAATTAGCTTTAGAATATGATATCGATGTATTATGGGTTGGGGCTAGAACAACGGTAAACCCGTTCGCCATGCAAGAACTTGCGGATGCTTTACAAGGGACTAAAAAAATTGTGTTGGTAAAAAATCCCGTTAACCCAGATTTATCATTATGGTTAGGAGGAGTAGAACGTTTATATAATGCAGGAATTGAAAAATTAGGAGTTATTCATAGAGGATTTTCTACTTATGAAAAAACAAAATACAGGAATATTCCAGAATGGCAAATTGCGATCGAATTGCAAAATAGATTCCCTGATTTGCCTTTAATCATTGACCCATCTCACATTACCGGAGACCGTGATATGATTCTTGAGGTAACGCAACAAGCATTAGACCTGAATTATGACGGGATGATTATCGAAACACATTTTGATCCGGACAACGCATGGAGTGATGCCGCACAACAGGTGACACCAACTGCTTTGAAACAGATTTTCGTGGACTTAAAAGTTAGAAAAGTGAATGACGTTTCTGATGAATACACTCAAAAGATGAGCAAATTAAGAGCGAATATTGATGTGTTAGATGCTACTTTACTAGAATTATTAGGCAAACGAATGAAAGTTGCTGACGAAATTGGTCTAGTAAAAAAAGGATCTAACGTTGCGGTACTTCAAAACACCCGTTGGAATGAAATACTGGGAAAAATGATTTTGGACGGAGAGCAAAAAGGACTTACTGAAGAGTTTGTGCTTAAAATGTTCAAAGCAATTCACCAAGAAAGCATTGGTCACCAAGAAAAGGTGATTAACGGATAATTGGAATAGTATTAAAAAAAAAGGATCTCCACAATTTCTCATTTGAAGTTGTGGGGATTTTTTATTCATGGATGTCATAAAAACTTCAAACAATATTTTACCTTTGCAGTATGACAGGACTCGTATACAAATCTACAGGAAGTTGGTACACCGTAAAATCCGAACAAGGTGATTTTATCGAATGCCGTATGAAAGGAAAATTCCGAATTAAAGGAATCAAGAGTACCAATCCTATTGCTGTGGGTGATATCGTGGATTATGAATTGGAAGAGTCATCAGATACAGTTACCGGAACCATTCATCATATTCACGACAGAAAGAATTATATTGTTCGTAAATCAGTGAACTTGTCGCACCAGATGCACATTATTGCATCAAATATTGATAGGGTTTTCTTATTGGTGACTATCAATAACCCTCCAACAACTTTTAATTTCATAGACCGCTTTCTGGTTACTGCCGAGGCTTATGGTATAGAAACGATATTGGTTTTTAATAAAATCGATACTTTTGATGAAGCCACATTGGATGAACAATTGTATATGCAACATGTTTACCAAGAAATAGGGTACAAATGTCTGCGTGTTTCTTCGACAGAAATGAAAGGAATTGATCAATTAAAAGAAATGATGATTGGCAAAGTAAGCATGTTCTCGGGGCATTCAGGAGTTGGGAAATCGACACTGGTAAATGCCATGGAGCCTTCTTTGCATTTAAAAACAAAAACAATTTCTGAGGCAAGTAAACAAGGTCAGCACACCACGACTTTTGCCGAAATGTACGATTTGTCCTTTGATGCGAAAATTATTGATACGCCAGGTATCAAAGGTTTCGGAATTGTCGATATGGAAAAAGAAGAAATCAGCGGTTATTTCCCTGAATTTTTCAAATTGAAGGAACAGTGTAAATTCAATAACTGTTTGCACAAAGACGAACCAAAGTGTGCCGTGAAAGAAGCACTGGAAAAAGATGGAATAGCCTGGTCACGTTACAATAGTTATCTTAAACTGTTGGAAGGGGATGATGAAAATTATCGTACTGACATTCATAATGAGGATCGAGCAATCAGTGACGAAAACAGAAAATAATGCCCACTATTCATAATTTATAATTCGCCATTAATTTGAAAGTAGTCCTCCAAAGAGTTTCTTCCGCATCCGTAACCATAGAAAATAAAATTGTGGCCGATATTCAAAAAGGGCTGTTAATCTTAATAGGAATTGAAGCGGCTGACTTGCAGGAAGACATTGATTGGCTGGTTGGGAAAATTACCAAAATCCGTATTTTTGAGGATGAGAATCAGGTAATGAATCTATCGGTTAAAGATATCGATGGCGATATCATTACGGTAAGTCAATTTACACTTCATGCCGCCACAAAAAAAGGCAATCGGCCATCTTATATCAAGGCAGCCAAACCCGATGTTGCTATTCCGATGTATGAAAACTTTGTGCATCAGCTGGAAAAAGAATTAGGTAAGAAAACACAAACCGGTGTTTTTGGAGCAGACATGAAAGTGAGTCTTTTAAATGACGGACCGGTCACTATAATTATAGACAGTAAAAACAGAGAATAGTTGCTTGTTTATTGTAAGATTTATTCTATTTTTGAAAACCACGAATAATTAAAATCCCGAAATAATAAAGAGTTGGTCCGTAATTGGCATATCTACTTTATTTAATCCCCCATTTGGCAATTTATTCACATTTTCAAAACCCCACATGAAAATCAAAACCCTACTTACATTTTTTTGTGTTCTTGCATTTTTTAGTGTACAAGCGCAAAAAAATGAATATCCAACTTCGCTTATCGCGGATAGCCTTAAAGAAAATGCCAATGCAATTGTACGCTTAAATCAAATTGACATAACTGTTTCGTCTCAACGAAATATGACCGTTAAGACTAAGAGGGTTATTACTGTTCTTAATGAAAAGGGGCTTTCGTCAGTAGATGCCATAGAGAATTATAATAAAAAAACTTCTGTCAGGGATATTGAAGCATCCGTATTTGATAGTTCCGGTAAAGAAATCAAAAAGATAAAACGTAAAGATTTTAAAGACCAATCTGCAGTTGGTGGCAGTACACTTTTCTCGGACAGTAGGTACATTTATTTAGACTATACACCCACACAGTATCCTTTTACGGTGGTTTATGAAAGTGAAATTGAAACTTCCACAACAGCTTTTATCCCGCAATGGTATCCTTTAGGTAATTTTTTTGTAAGCGTTGAAAAAAGTATCCTAAATGTAAATTATCCAAATAACCTTGGGTTTAAGAAAATGGAATTTAATTTTTCAGGCTTTAGTATTCAAAAAACGATCGATACCGACACTCAACTATCTTATACAGTTACCAATATTTTGGCTCAAAAGCAGGAAGATTATAGTCCTGCCTTTGGCTCCATTTTTCCTAAATTAATGATGGGACTGGAAGTTTTTCATTTAGAAGATGTAGATGGAGCAGCAAAAACCTGGAAGGAATTTGGGAAATGGTACTCCGATGCCATTTTGGACGGCACAACCGAACTATCTGACGACACAAAAACAAAAATGAGAACCCTTGTTGGTGACGAGAAAGATCCAATTAAAAAAGCGAAGTTAATTTATAACTATGTTCAGCAAAAATCAAGATATGTAAGCATTCAGGTGGGGATTGGCGGATGGAAACCAATGCTTGCCAATGACGTAGACAGATTAGGATACGGGGATTGTAAGGCTTTGACAAATTATACAAAAGCACTTTTGGATGCGGTAGACGTGCCGTCTTATAATACTGTTTTATATGGAGATAGTCATAAGAAAGACATTGAATCCGATTTTGTGTCAATGCAGGGGAATCACATGATTCTAGCAATTCCGGATGGGGATAAATATATTTGGCTGGAATGCACGAGTCAAGATGATCCTTTTGGCTATCAAGGCACATTCACAGACGATAGAAACGTTTTAATTATGAAGCCAGATGGAGGCAAAATTGTTAGAACCAAAGTTTATGAAGATGAAAACAATGCCCAAATCAGCACAGGTAGTTATGCATTGTCAAAAAACGGAGATTTTTCCGGGCATATAACAATTGTGTCAGAGGGATCACAATACAATCAAAAGGCAGCAGTTGAAATTCTTCAGCCAACAGAAAAAGAAGCCTATTACAAACATTACTGGGGCAATATTAATAATTTAAAAATCAATAATACGGCATTTTCGAATGACAAGGAAAACATTAAATTAACTGAAAATGCCGAAATAAGTGCAGTAAATTACGGAAGTGTTTCTTCTGATAAAATGATGTTTGCCGTAAATGCCTACAACCAATATACGGAGAGTGTGAAAAGAATCAGAAATCGTAAGAATCCATTTGAAATTCAAAGAGGCTTTTCCGATAAAGATGAAATAGCGATAGCACTACCTCAAGAGTTTTCTATTGAATTTTTGCCCGCCAATTTTGAATTAAAAAGCAAATTTGGTGAATACAAAACTGAGTTTATCAAAAAAGAAAACAATAAATTAGTTTACAAACGCAGTTTATTTATAAAAAAGGGAATGTATTCAAATACTGAATACGATGAATACCGCCATTTTATAGAACAAGTGTCCAGAAATGACAATGCCAAAATCATATTAACCAAAATCTAACCTGATGAAATTTAACCAATTTGCTATCCTTTTATTTGTAACAACATGTTTTTCTAGTTTAACGGCACAAGAATTTGAACTCGGCAAAGTTTCCGTTGCGGAGCTTCAAGAAAAATCGCATCCTAAGGACACGGCAGCTATAGCGGCAATATTGTTTAAAAAAGGTGTAACAAGCTATGAGCATACAGTGGATGCAGGATTTATGGCAATAACAGAGGTCTCCGTCCGCATTAAAGTATATAAAAAAGAGGGGTATGTCTGGGCAAATAAAGAAGTTAAATTCAGAGAAGATAATTCGATTAAAGAGAGTGTTATATTTTCAAATGAAGTCACATATAATCTTGTAGGCGGCAATATTGAAAAAACTAAATTGAAAAGAGAAGGGGAGTTCGAAGAAAAGATAGATAGATATTGGAATAAGAAGAAAATTACGATGCCTAACGTAAGGGAGGGGAGTATTATAGAATATAGATATACCATAAGGTCAAAGGATGTGGGTTCACTCAGAGATTTTTACTTTCAGGCTAATATACCCGTAAATTATGCTCGATATATTACCTATATCCCAGATTTTGTTGTTTATAACACTCGATTTAAGGGTTTTATTACGCCAAAAATATCGGTTGATGGTGGCCGAAAATCTTTTGAAATTACGGATAAGGTTAGAACAACGAGTAGAGGAGTTTCTTCAACTGAATTTAAAAAACACAATGTTGACTACCAGGAAACTATAACGACTTATTTAGCCGAAAATGTACCTGCAATAAAAGAAGAGGCTTACGTTAATAATGTTGACAATTACACCATTAGCTTAGCGCATGAACTATCTATGACACGTTTTCCCAATGAGTCCTTCCAAACCTTTACAACCGATTGGGAGTCAGTAACAAAATCGATTTATGATTTTGTAGATTTTGGTTCAGAATTGAATAAAACAGGTTATTTTGAGGATGATTTAAAGGATGTTATCGCTGGTTTGACGACTACCAATGAGAAAATATCGGCAATATATAATTTTGTAAAAAACAAGGTGAAGTGGAATAGTTATTATGGGTATTCTTGTAATGACGGTGTGAAAAAAGCCTATAATGATAACGCTGGAAATGTAGCCGAAATTAACCTTATGCTTACGGCTATGTTGCGCTATGCCAATTTAACGGCGAATCCAGTTTTAGTAAGCACTCGATCCAATGGAATAGCTATGTTCCCAAATAGAACGGCTTTCAACTATGTCATTGCCGCGGTCGAGACTCCGCAGGGCATGATATTGCTAGATGCATCTGATAAGTTTTCGACTCCAAACATTTTGCCCTTGAGGGCTTTAAACTGGACAGGCAGGTTGGTGAGAAAAGATGGTACTTCGGAAGCGGTTGATTTAATGCCAAAAACAGTGTCGAATAATACAGTAATGATGAACTATTCAATTGATGCTAATGGGCTTGTGTCAGGAAAACTTAGAAAACAACAGGCAGATTATAACGCCATGGTGTTCAGAGATAATGTTGCTAATGTTGAAGAAGATGCTTATCTGGAAAAGTTGGAAAATGCAAATAGTAAAATTGAGATAAAAGAGTATTCTAGGGCTAATGAAGAAAACCTAACATTACCAGTAATGGAAACCTATTCCTTTTCAGGATCGAATCTATGTGAACGCATTGGAGGAAAAATGTATATAAGCCCGATGTTGTTTTTTACAGATCGAAAAAATCCTTTTAAACAGGAAGTAAGAGCTTATCCTGTAGATTATAGTTTTCCTTTTTCGGAGAAATTCACAATCAATATCCAAATTCCTGATGGTTACAAAGTGGAACAAATTCCTGCACCAACAGTTATTACGATGGCAGATAGTCTAGGTAGTTTTAAATATATGACAACTTCATCACAAAATTCTATTCAGGTGTCGATTATTCATCAAATAAACACGGCAATCATATCTGCTGAAAATTATACAATGCTTAAAGAATATTACCAGGGGATGATTTCAAAAGAGAACGAAAAAATCATATTAACCAAAATCTAAGTCCATGAAATTAAACCAACTTGTTATCCTTTTATTTGTTGCAACCTCTTTTTCGAATTTAAAGGCACAAGAATTTGAACTTGGTAAAGTTTCCGTTGCTGAGTTACAGCAGAAGAAACACCCTGTTGACACAACAGCTGTGGCGGCGATTTTATTTGAAAAAGGAAAAGTGTCCTTCGAATACTCCCAAGAGGACGGCTTTGTCGTATTGACAGCAGTGGCGACACGACTAAAAATATACAATAAGGAAGGTTATGATTGGGCAAATAAGAGAATAAAATACTATTTGAATATTAATTCAAAAGAAAAAGTTTCGATTTCAAATGCTGTAACCTACAATTTAGTTGCCGGTAAAATAGAAAAAACAAAATTAAAGAATGACGGTGAATTTAATGAAACGGTTAATAAATATTGGGCACAAAAAAAGATAGTGATGCCAAACGTAAAAGAAGGTTCAGTGATAGAATTTCAATATGTTATTCGATCCACACGAATTGGAGAACTAAGAGATTGGAATTTTCAAACGAGCATTCCGGTTAATTATTCTGAATTTAAAACTTATATACCGGAATATTTCACTTACAAACCAAATTCAAAAGGATTTTTGTCTCCTAAAGTTACTGTCGAACAAGGCACAAATTCTATTATTATAAGAAGTAAAGAGAGATCTGAAGCCGCGAGATCGTTAACCGTTAAGACCACATATTCTGAGGATAAAATCAATTATATTGAAACAAGAACTACCTATTTAGCTGAAAATTTGCCAGCTATGAAGGAGGAAGCCTATGTTAATAATATAGATAATTATAGGGCGAGTATTTCTCATGAGCTGTCAATGACCAAGTATCCAAACGAACCGTTAAAGATGTATTCAACTGATTGGGGGAAAGTGGTCAAAACGATTTATGAATATGATGATTTTGGTCCTGAATTAGAAAAAACTGGTTATTTTGATGAGGACGTAAAAGCCCTTTTAGCGGGATTAACAAATGACGATGATAAGATATATGCAATATTTAATTTTGTGAAAGCAACAGTTAAATGGAATGAATACTACGGTTACTCTTGTGATGATGGAGTAAGGAAAGCCTATAAAGATAAAACGGGCAATGTAGCTGAAATTAATTTGATGTTAACAGCAATGCTTCGCAATGCAGGTTTAAATGCAAATCCAGTTTTAGTGAGTACAAGATCAAATGGAATTGCATTGTTTCCAAGTAGGACTGGTTTTAATTATGTTATTGTGGGTGTTGAAAAAACCAATGGGTTGCAACTACTGGATGCTACCGAAAAATATGCAGAGCCAAATATTTTGCCTCTTCGTGATTTGAATTGGTTTGGACGATTGATTAGAAAAGATGGAACTTCAATCGAGGTTAGTCTAACTCCAGAAACTCTTTCAAGAGAAATGGTAATTATGAATGCTGTTGTGAGTGATAATGGTTCAATATCCGGTCAGTTAAGAAGACAACTTACAAATCACGAAGCTTTATTGTTTAGGCAAAAAAATATCACGACCACAATGGATACTTATTTAGAAGAATTAGAGCGTAATAACAATGATATTGAGATAGATGATTATAAACGGGAAAATGATTTAGATTTATCAAAACCCATTGTGGAATCGTACAAGTTCAAAAACACTAAAGATTTTGAGAGATTAAATGATAAAATTTATATTTCTCCATCGTTATTTTTGGGATTGAAAGAAAACCCTTTTAAACAAGAATTAAGAGAATATCCAGTTGATTTTGGATATCCCATTCAAAGCAAATACAATATCAATATAGAAATTCCTGAAGGATATATTGTGGAAACCATTCCTGAAGGATTGAATATTGCTGCTGTTGACGGCATTGGAACTTTTAGATATGTTATTGCCAATACTGGGAATAAAGTACAAATTAGTATGACATCTGAGATTAGTAAGGCAATTGTTTTGGCAGATTATTATCAGGCATTAAAGACATTTTTTCAAATAATGCTCGAAAAACAAGATGAAAAAATCGTCCTAAAAAAGGTGTAGTTAGATGAAGTTTATAAAAGTTGGAATTGTTTTGTTTCTTTTATTTTTTGTTTCTGAAGCTAGAGCCCAAAATTTTGAATTTGGAAAAGTTTCCATCGCTGAATTACAAGAAAAAATACATCCAGTAGATTCAACAGCTGCTGCCGCAATTACTTTTAAAAAAGCGAAAACCTATTTTGTATATGAAAGAGGCAATGGTTTCTACTTATACCATGATTTTAGAATTAGATTTAAAGTGTATAAAAAAGAAGGATTAAAATGGGCCGACTTTAGTGTGATTTATCAAAACAAGAGAGATAATTTTGAAGAGGAAATCGTTAAGTTTTCAAATTGTGTTACTTATAATTTAGAAAATGGAGAATTAAAAGAAACACCTCTCAGAATGGAAGGTAATCTTAGAACGAATATTAATAAATATTGGAATCAGACATTGATTACAATGCCAAATCTAAAAGTAGAATCCGTATTTGAGATAAATTATACTGTTAAATCTAGAAATAATGTACGGTTTCCAGTGTTTAATTTCCAGTATGAAATTCCGGTTAATTATGTTGAATATCAAACTGATATTCCAGAGGTATTCATTTATAAAGCCCTTTTAACGGGGTATAATAAAATAGATGCCAGTACAAAAATTATCAGTGAAGCTGAATCATTTTCTCATAAATACAATCAGGAATCTGATTTCCCATATAAATATCAATTGTCAACTTACAAAGCGGAGAATATTCCAGCCTTAAAAGAGGAGCCTTTTATCGATAATATAAAAAATTACAGGTCTTCCATACAACATGAATTGGAGAGAACTCGATTTCCTTTCGATGGAGTTGTTGATTATTCAATGACATGGGACGGTGTCGCTAAGAATATTTTTGATTTTAATAGTTTTGGGAGAGAACTCAATAAAGACAACTATTTGGATGCAGATATAAAAAAAATAACCAAGGTGGTTAGTAACCAAGATGAAAAGTTAGACACTATATTTAAATTTGTTCAGGCTAAAATGAATTTTGATGGGGATTATAGTATTTTGACCGATAAAGGGGTTAAAAAAGCATACAAAGAGGAAACAGGTAATGCGGCCGAAATAAATCTAATTTTAATAGCAATGCTTAAAGTAGCAGGAATAAAAGCAGATCCCGTTTTGATAAGTACTCGGGAAAATGGAGTTCCGGTACATCCAAATAGAACCGTTTTTAATTCAGTAATTGCTGTTGCTGAAATAGAAGGAAAACAGATTTTGTTAGATGCCACAAGTAAATATTCGTCAGTTGGGATTTTGCCACTCGAAGATTTAAATTGGACTGGCCGTTTAATAAAAGAAGACGGTAGTTCTCAAGAAATTAATTTGGTGCCAAATAAATCATCCAGCGAAAACGTAAACCTTGCAGTGTCAATTGATCAGAAAGGCAAAATTACCGGACAGGCACAGCTGCAGAAAACTGACTATGAAGCTCTAGCTTTCCGGGAGCATAAAAAACTCTTGTCAGATGATAAATATATTGAAAAAGCAGAAAGTGATTTAGGCGGAATCCTGATTGAAAATTACAAGATAAAAGATAACATTGAGTTGTCATCCTCTATTACCGAAAGATTTGACTTTTTGTCAAGTAACCATTGTGAAATTATAACTGGTAAAATATATTTCAATCCATTGTTGTTTTATAGTCTTAGTAAAAATCCCTTTGTACGGGAGAAAAGACAAATGCCGATATATTTTGGATATCCCAAACTAATGAAATATAATATAAATATTGAAATTCCTGAGGGATACAAAGTAGAATCGCTGCCTGCAGCTATAAAAATTTCAGCATTAGAAGGCATCGCTTCCTTTTCGTTTAATTTGCAAGCGGAAGGAGACAAAATTCAAATTGCCGTAACGCAGGAATTAAAATTAGCGATGGTGCCGGCAGATTATTATGATGTTTTAAAAGATTTTTTTCAGAAAACTATTGCTAAGCAGAATGAGAAAATTATTTTAACAAAAATCTAATTATCAATGTCATTAAAAAACACACTATTTCTTTTCTTATTTATTATTTTCTTCTCCAAAATAAATGCGCAAAATTTTGAATTAGGGGAAGTCTCTAAAAAAGAACTTCAAGAGAAATTGCATCCTAGTGATACAAATGCATCTGCTGCAATATTGTACAAAAAAGCTAGGACTTTTTTTAAATATGAAAAAAATAAGGGATTTGTGGCAAATCATGAATATGAATATAGAATCAAAATTTATAAAAAAGAAGGCCTTGAATGGGCTAATTTCAAAGTGCCTTACTATGTAGGCTATGAAAATTATAATGATGATGTTGTAAAATTTTCTAAAGCAATGACCTATAATTTAGTAGATGGAAAAGTTGTACAAACAAAACTTAATAACGAAGGAAGTTTTAAAAAAAACGTTAATGAGTATTGGAATGAAGCCTCTATCGCAATGCCAAATGTAAAAGCAGGCTCAATTGTAGAGTTTAAATACATACTAAAGTCAGAAGCGATAGTCCAATTTCCAGTTTTTAAAATTCAATATGGCATTCCTGTAAATTATGCAGAGTATAATACTGAGATTCCAGAATACTTTATATACAAACCCATTCTTTTAGGCTTTGTAAATGTTAAATCAAATTCCGAATTTGGTACAGGATATCAGAATTTTGAAGATAGGTACAGTCAGTCGGTTAATATGAGCTACAAGCAGATTAACAGCACATATATTGCTGAAAATGTACCGTCGCTTATAGAAGAAGAATTTGTTGATAATATTGAAAATTACAGAGCTTCAATTCATAACGAACTTGAACAAACCCGTTTCCCAGAAGAAAAAGTAAAAGATTATTCTGTAACTTGGGAAGGCGTTGCAAAATCAATATATGAAGATAAAGATTTTGGAAAAGAAATTGATAAAAGCGATTATTTTGCAATTAATCTGAAAACTATTTTGAAAGATGCTGAAAAAGATTCAGAAAGATTAAAAATTATTTTTGAATTTGTAAAGATAAGAATGAATTGGGATCGTAAATATGGTGTGTTTGCTAAAAAAGGTGTTGAGGAGGCATATAGAGATAGAATTGGAAACGTTGCCGAGATTAATTTTATATTGATAGCGATGCTAAAAATGGCGGGGATAAATACAAACCCTGTTTTAGTTAGCACTAAAGATCACGGTGTTCCTGTTTATCCAAGCAGAACCGTATTTAATTATGTAATTGCCTCAGCAGAAATTGATGGGAAACAAGTACTGTTAGATGCGACTCAAAAATATACTACTCAAAATATTTTGCCATTAAAGGCCTTAAATTGGACAGGTCGCCTTATTAGAGTTGATGGTACATCGGAAGAAATTAATTTGGCGCCAACTTTTCAATCCAATGTTAATAACACTGTTTTAGCAAATGTAGATGCGCAGGGTCAAATTTCGGGAAAATTAAGAATTCAAAAAACAAATTATGAAGCATATAGTTTTAGAGAGAAGAATATTTTAATTAGTAATGAAACTTATCTTGAGAAATTAGAAAATGAATTAGGTGGGCTAGATATAAGCGATTACAAGATAGAAAATAGAGAAACGGATTTAATGAATCCTATTACGGAAACATTTACTTTTGTCTCCAATAATCATTGTGAAAGGATAGGAGAAAAGTTATTTCTTAATCCATTATTGTTTTTTACTTTTCAAAAGAATCCTTTTGTAATGGAAAAAAGACAGATGCCCCTTTATTTTGGATTTCCAAAACAAATGCGGTATAATTTGAGCTTAGAAATTCCTCAGGGATATGAGGCGGAATCAATGCCATCTACGATGAAAATTGCCACCGAAGACAACACGGCGGTTTTTATTATTAATTCAGAGGCCAAGGGTAATATAGTTCAAATTTCCATTATAAGTGAAATTAACAAAAATATCGCAGCTGTTGAATATTATGAAACGATAAGAAACTTTTTTCAAAAAATGATTGTCGCACAAAACGAAAAAATTGTCCTAAAAAAAATATAATATGAATCTAAAAAACTCCCAATTAGACGTAGACAACTGGATCAAAGAACATGGCGTTCGTTACTTCAACGAGCTGACCAATATGGCCCAACTTACTGAGGAAGTAGGCGAAGTGGCACGAATAATTGCCCGTCGTTACGGGGAACAATCCGAGAAAGAAAGCGATAAAAACAAAGACCTTGGCGAAGAATTGGCCGATGTGGTTTTTGTGGTTTTGTGTTTGGCGAATCAAACCGGAATTGATTTGCAGGCCGCTTTTGACAAAAAGATGGATGCAAAATCCATTCGTGATAAAGACCGTCATAAAAACAACGATAAACTAAAATAATGTGATTTTTAAATTATGAATTATAATTGAGGAGTGGTAAATTGCGACCTAAAGTTTTTGAGTAAAAGCGAAAGCGATAACTCATAATTCATAACTGATAATTAAAAACATGAATTTACTGTTACAAACTTCCCATTCTAATTTGCAAGCTGATATTGCCGTTACAGGATCAAAAAGCGAAACAAACCGACTCTTACTATTACAGGCGCTTTTCCCCAATATTACATTGGCAAACACATCCAACTCTGACGACAGTGAGGTAATGCAAAAAGCATTGAAAGGGAACGATGAAACAGTGGACATTCATCATGCGGGAACGGCTATGCGCTTTCTTACGGCTTATTTTGCGGTAAATGAGGGTCGCGACGTTGTTTTGACAGGTTCACAACGTATGACTGAGCGTCCAATCAAAGTTTTGGTGGAAGCACTGGAGCAATTGGGTGCAAAAATATCCTATGAAAAAGAGGAGGGCTATCCGCCTATTCGAATCAAAGGACAAAAAATCACCGCTTCCAAAGTTACTATACCCGCGAATGTTAGCAGCCAATATATTTCGGCTCTATTGTTAGTGGCTCCAAAATTGGAAAACGGAATTGAGTTGACTTTGGATGGAGAGATCACTTCTATTCCATATATCAAAATGACTTTGGCTTTGCTGAACGATTTGGATATCAAAACTAGTTTTGAAGGAAATGTGATCAAAGTTTTTTCAAAGCAGGAAGTTAAAAGTAAAGAAATGGTGGTTGAATCCGATTGGAGTTCTGCATCTTACTTTTTTAGTTTAGTTGCTCTTTCTAACACAGCCTCGATTACATTAAGCAGTTACAAGGAAAACAGCCTGCAAGGAGATTCTGCTTTGGTGGAAATCTATAAACAAATGGGTGTTAATTCTCAATTCGAAAATAATTCGTTAACACTAACAAAGGATGAGGGCTTTAAACCAGAAACTTTAGACCTTGAGTTAAACAACACTCCAGATATTGCGCAGACCATAGTTGTTACATGTTTGGGTTTAGGAATTGGCTGTCACTTAACGGGACTTCATACCTTAAAAATAAAAGAAACCGACAGACTGGAAGCATTACGCATTGAGTTGACAAAATTAGGAGCCAATATTTCGGTTACTAATGATAGTTTGACCCTCCTCGCGACCGAGCAAATTAATCATAATGTGAAAATTGCCACTTATAACGACCACAGAATGGCAATGGCATTTGCTCCTTTAGCATTAAAAGTGCCTATAATAATAGAAAATGCCGAAGTAGTTTCTAAATCCTATCCCGATTTCTGGGAAGATATGAAGAAATTAGATTTTTCCGTTTCCGAAATTAATTAGAGATTGTCAATGTTTATAGCCTTTCGGCTCTAATGTGTAAGGGCTTCAAGCCCGCTTGCTTAAAATAAACAGCAAAACACTTGACAACGCCTATCTCACAGTCGTATATTTGCAGCCTTCAATAAGTTTAACGGTGAGGCTAAATTATTAGGTCTTACACTTTAAACTTTTAAACAAAAAAATAAAGATGAAACTATCACAATTTCAATTTGATTTACCAAAAGAGCTTCTTGCAGAATTTCCTTCTGAAAACAGAGATGAAGCGCGTTTAATGGTTATTGATCGTAAAAAACAAACAATCGAGCACAAGACGTTCAAAGATGTTATTGATTATTTTGATGATGGTGATGTTTTAATTTTAAATAACACTAAAGTTTTCCCCGCACGTTTGTACGGAAACAAAGAAAAAACAGGTGCGAGAATTGAAGTTTTCTTACTTAGGGAATTAAATGCAGAGCAACGTCTTTGGGATGTTTTAGTGGACCCAGCGCGTAAAATCAGAATCGGAAACAAATTGTATTTTGGTGATGACGATTCATTAGTCGCTGAGGTTATTGACAACACCACTTCTCGTGGGAGAACATTGCGTTTCCTTTACGATGGTTCATACGAAGAATTCAGAAAAAAATTAACGGAACTTGGAGAAACTCCAATCCCGAAATACATAAGCAGAGATGTAACTCCAGAGGATGCGGAGCGTTACCAAACCATTTATGCTAAAGAAGAGGGAGCTGTTGCGGCACCTACTGCAGGATTGCACTTCTCTAAGCATTTGCTGAAGAAATTGGAAATCAAAGGAATCAAATTTGCTGAGGTTACACTTCACGTAGGTTTGGGAACTTTCAATCCAGTTGAGGTTGAGGATTTGTCAAAGCACAAAATGGACTCTGAGGAATTAAAAATTACTCAAGAAGCCTGTGATATAGTCAATGATGCAAAAGCCAAGAAAAAACGTATCTGTACCGTTGGAACAACTTCAATGCGCGCTGTTGAAAGTTCAGTTTCTTCACATGGAACCCTAAATCCTTTTGATGGTTGGACAAACAAATTCGTTTTCCCTCCTCATGAGTTTACGATTCCGACCTGTATGATTACCAACTTTCATACGCCAAAATCTACGTTATTAATGATGGTCTCTGCATTTTGTGGGCATGATTTAATGAAAAGAGCATATGAAGAAGCAATCAAAGAAGGATACAAATTCTATTCATACGGTGATGCAATGCTAATCATCTAATAAGAAATAAAGGTTAATTCACTAATCTCGTCAGGCAATGGCGAGATTTTTTTTTGGGTATGTTCGCCGCGGTGAATCGGGCTATTTGTTTCAATCTTTTTTATAATTCCGCTAGCGCTGCATTATAAAAAAGGATTTCCACTTCACACGAGCGATAGCGAACTGGCGAAGCAATCCCTCACGCGACTCCTAAGAAATAATAACATTTGTTGAAAATCTAGTCTACTTGATACACTAATTTTACTGTGATAGTTGCTGTTTTGTTTTTTGAACTGGTGTTAAATGATCCTCCATAAGAATAGTCTTCA
>NZ_DATBVQ010000025.1:0-7363 GCF_036515215.1 Flavobacterium sp. | reverse complement strand
TTTTTCACTTCCTCTTTATTTAACTTGATCTTGCCTTCGCACTGTAAAAATCCTAGTGGAAAGATACTGAAACAAATTCAGTGCTAGCAGTCTGACAAGTTGACCGCGATCGCGAGTCCGCCTTCTGAGGTTTCCTTGTATTTGTTATTCATATCCTTTGCCGTTTCCCACATCGTATTTACCACTTTATCCAAAGGGACTTTGGCATTTTTCGGGTCGGTTTCAAGAGCTAGTTCTGCGGCATTTATGGCCTTGATTGCACCCATCGTATTCCTTTCGATACAGGGTATTTGAACCAGTCCCCCGATAGGGTCACAGGTCAATCCCAGGTGATGTTCCATAGCAATCTCGGCAGCCATAAGGACCTGTTCAGGTGTGCCGCCCATTAATTCACACAATGCCGCTGCGGCCATGGAAGAGGAAACTCCAATCTCGGCCTGGCAACCACCCATAGCTGCTGATATCGTGGAGCCTTTTTTGAATATGCTGCCTATTTCTCCTGCAACCAGCAGGAATTGCTTGATTTCTTTTGGTCCCGCATCGTGGTTTTCGATTACCAAATAATACATTAAAACGGATGGAATCACTCCGGCACTGCCGTTTGTAGGTGCAGTAACGATACGGCCTAAAGCAGCGTTGACCTCATTTACCGCCAGTGCAAAACAACTAACCCATTTCAGGATTTGACGGAATTTCACCTCGGTCAATCTGATTTCCTCCAGCCAATTCTGCGGGTTGCTATAATTAGATAACCCTATTAAATTTTGATGCATATCGAATGCCCTGCGGCGAACATTTAAACCACCGGGAAGTATTCCTTCTGTGTGACAACCGATATACATGCACTCCAGCATAGTATTCCATATGCGCATTAATTCATGATCGATTTCTTCTTCAGAACGCATGGATTTCTCGTTCTCGTAAACGATTTCAGAGATTTTTTTGCCTTCGGTTTTGCAGTAGGCTAAAACGTCTACCGCTTTATCGATCGGGAACGGAAAAGCACATTTTATTTTTATTTTCTTTTTGGCATTGATACGTTCTTCTTTTACCACAAATCCACCTCCGATGGAGTAGTAGGTGGCGGAAAAAACTTTCTTGTCATTTGAATATGCAGTAAAGGTCATACCGTTTGAATGGAAAGGGAGAAACTCCTTATTGAAAATGATGTCTTTTGAAATGTCAAATGGGATTGTAAATTCATTCCCTAAATTGATTTGGGTTTTATCCTGGATGGATCTGATGATCCCGTCTATGTTTTCTATCGGAATGTACTCGGGATCCTGACCGCTTAAACCCAGCATTACGGCCAAATCAGTGGCATGGCCTTTTCCGGTAAGGGAAAGCGAACCGTATAAATCTGTTTTTATTCGGCTAACCGTCTCTATTAATTTTTCACTTCTCAATTCTTTCAGGAATCGTTCTGCCGCTCGCCAAGGGCCAAGGGTATGTGAACTTGAAGGACCGACACCTATTTTAAGCATGTCAAAAACCGAAATGCATTCTTCCATATTTTGGGGGTAAATTTATGTTGCAAATATAATGGAATATAGCAATGATCTAGGCCAAAATAGGCTTAAAATTAGATATTTGCTCTAATATGTTGTCGTATTGTCATTATTCCTTAATGCAAAGCAAATCGGCTTGTTTTGATTTTATGTAAATAATGAATGGCAGTGCATAAAGGCAAGCTAATGATAACCTAAAACGGATATCCTATTGCCAAATTAAAAACCAGATTTTCTTTTCTCCAAGAGCGGCTTCCAAAACTCACCCTGTCAAGCACCCAACGCTGTCCGTCCGGCAGATACGGTTTCCTGATAGGGAAAGCAAGATCTGTACGTAGCACCAGAAATGAAAAGTCAAATCGCAGTCCGGCACCAACTCCCACTGCTATTTCGTTTAAGAAGTCTTTGGAGAACTTGGCACCCGGTTTATCGGGATTCTCTTTCAGCAACCATATATTTCCGGCATCCAGAAACAAAGCACCCTTGACAAGATCATATATTTTGGCCCTATATTCGGTATTGAATTCCAGTTTCAAATCCCCGGATTGATCCGGTAAAAAGGCGGTCGCGGCCGTAGAACCGTCGTAACTACCAGGGCCTATGGAACGCGCTCGAAAAGCCCTGATGCTATTGGTTCCCCCGTTAAAAAACTGTTTGATAAAAGGCATTTCATCTGAATTTCCGTAAGCGAATCCCGCACCTGCAATTATTCTGCTGGCAATCGATGATTCACCGCTTAATTTCAGATAATGCCTGAATTCATTCTCCACTTTGACGAATTGGCTGAACGGCACACTGAATACTTTTACGGTGTCTCCCTTTTTAATATTTGCACCGCTCGCCAAACCGTATAGATTTCCGGCAAGGTCTACGCTCGCTTTGTAATAAAAAGTGTTCCTTCTGTTTTTATCCATCGTATTGGTGAAGGTGTAGGAGTAGGAGGGGCCAAAAATCAATTGCTTCTGAATCACTTTTTCTAGTGATGGATTAGCTTGAATTTGTTCCTGATATAGAGGTGTCACATTTTGGGGGCTGGCATAGGTAATTTCGGTAATATTCAGTTGGTGCCCCTTATGCAGGTTTTCCTTCCACAAATAGCCGAAAGAGCCTTTGAACGTTTGCAGGGAATAGAGTTTCGTTCTGTTTTGGAATTCATATCCTAAGGTAGCCTTAGTTTTGGGAACAAAAGCGCCGGAAGATTCAAAATTGAAAGGCGATATAATTCTGGGCCAAACCAAATTGGCCTCCGTACCAAAACGATACACGTTAAAGCCTTTATTTAGTCCTGAAACCTGCACTTCTGCGCCTCCAAATGCAGATATGGTAAGCAATTCGGCGCCCTTCAACAGGTTGCGATTGCTCCAGTTAACATTGAGCTCTGTTCCCGTATAGTTTGCTGAATTGGTTTTGGCCAAAACTTCAACCCGAATTGATTTCTTGGGCAGAGGAGTGAGAAAGTAATAAGCATCAAGATAATTTCCTGTAGTGTCAGCCACTTTAAATTGGTTTTTTACAAACTTAAACGTACCTAAATTAACCAGCCTGTTTAAAGATAGATTATGATTGGTTCGGTTGTAAAAGTCCCCTTTATTGAAATATAAGGTTCGATCAAAAATTCTTGGCTTAAACAAATTTTCGGGATCCACAATCGTGAAATCTTTGTACTGATGTGTGGCTTCACGATTTGCAATCAGACTGTCTGAGCCTATGGAATAATTTGGATATACAATGATGTCGTTAATTCTATATTGGGTCTTGGACAATTCGGGAGTTTCGCTTTTCAACTTTACGATCAGATCAACCTGGTGGTCCGCAACAGTACTATCTACCTGAACCTTTAGATAATCGGGGTTAAAATAATAAAAGCCTTCTTCTTTAAGTCTTGCATCTATTCTCACTCTTTCCTCTTTTATCACGTCAAGGTTATATCCCTGGTCTTTTTTTAGCAAACTTTTGTTAGCGGTAGCGCTAATGGCGCCGGAAAGAACCGTAGAATCGCCCGGAAACTGGACTTCCCTGATTTTGTATTGCCTCTTGGGAATTACAGTGTAACTGGCTTTGGCTTTCTTTCCTGCACGGCTTGAATCGGCAGTGGTTTTAGTATTGAAGTAACCGTGATTTTCCGAGAAGTTTTGCAAAACGCTTTTGTTGTATTCCAAATCTACCTTGCTGTAATAAACGGGAGCTTGACCCACTTTGGTTTTCAACCAATATCGAAACCCTTTCTGTTTTTTTGGAGTTCCTGCCAAGTGATAAAGAAATATTTTTGGTCGTAGGCCAAGGAAAGAAGAATTTGGTTTCGGTCGGACAATCTCTTGTAATGCCTTTTTTAAAGCCTTGCGCTCTTTTTTGGGGGTTTCGTTTCCTTCCACTGTTACTTTCGCACCTACATAAAGTAGTTCTCCTTCGGGCAAGTTTTTTGTACCACTGCAGGATGCCACAAACAATAGCGTAAAAAGTAAATAAAGTAGGCCGTAATTCTTCATCAGGTTGTTATTTGCGATGTTAGTTTTAGTTTGATTTCCCCCTTTTGTTTTTAGCACTTTGAAATAATTCTTTGAATTTATTGTAGTCTAATGTGATTACAAAAGCAATTCCGGTTTCAATAACCTGGCCTTGTAATGCCACCTGATATTTGTTTAAACGGTAGGCTCTTATTTTATATCTTCCGTCTTTTGAAATTTGGTATTCCACAGATACATCTCCTGCAATCGTGCTTGTCTCTTGGTTTTTCTGTTGCGGGCCTTCCAGTCCAAAACTACTTCCCACGGTAACCTTCAGCCGGTCATTCAACAATTTTTTAGAGATACCAACGTTCAAATCCGTTTTGTTCTCCAATTGCCCAGTGGTATAATCCTGTGAGGACTGTAAGTCAAAATTGAGCTCGACACCGCTAATCAAATCACCAGCCAAGTTGTTTAGCTGTTGCGATAAGATTTTGCTGGCGCTTTCCCTAGCGATAGAAGAAACGGAACTGCGACCTGATTCACTGGCAAACGGGTTTTCACCTATGAAACGATTCAACAGCAGCAGGGCAAAAACCTGTTTGTTCAGTTCGTCAGGCTGTAGACGCAATTGAGCCAGTTTTGCCTGAGTGGTATTGATTATTTCCGTCGAAACGCTATTGTTTTCTTCCGGCAAAATGATGTCAAAGGCGATGCTTGGTTTCATCAATTCCCCTTTCATTTTCAATTCGGTTTCAAAAGGGATTTTTTGTTTGTAGGTATTCCTTACCGAAGCCGTAACGCTTGCCAGTTGGTCGTCAACTAAATCAATTGGTGCCGCTTCATTTTTGTAGACTGCGGTGATGTTGATGTCTGCCTCGGTCGGCTCGCCCATCCACAGGATATAACTTCCGCTTTTAATGTCAAACTTTCGTTTGATCATATTGAAATTCATTTCGTAAGCGCCTTCCTTCAACTCATACCTTCCCGTTAAAGTAGTTTTCCCGGATGGATCAATACCGCCGGTCAATTGCGCTTCCCCTTTGAGTTTTAAAAAGTCTCCATTCGTCTTGTCTATGACAATCGATAATTCAGCTTCTTTGTCGACCTCGATATTGACGGAGGCGTCGATTCCGGTTATCTCGGTCACGCTCAAAGATTCGTCTAGCGAGATGGTATCAATCATCGGAGGATTGTCTTGGTCCACAAATTCCACGATACCTTCCCGGTCAGCGATCGAAGGGTCTGATTGCGGCAGTACGATGGTGAATTTGGTGTCTTTGTTGATTTTAATGCTACCGTTAACCGTAGGGCTGTTTAAATCACCTCCAATTTTTAGATGGTTGTCCAAATACATTTCGCCGTAGTATAGTTTGTTGTCCAGTTCCTTAGAATTGACGGCTTTAAAATTAACAGCATCCAGTGCCAAGTCAAAACCAAAATTATTGAAATTGTGACTGTCTATTTTTCCGTTTATGACCAAATCATTATCTTTCTCGTCCTTAATGACAAAATGATCAAAGGTGATGGCATCGTTCGCAAAAGAAATTTTATCGTTAATGGACTTAAAAATGGAATTGAGTTGGGTCACCTTAAAGCCCACCTCGTTAAATTGCAAATCACCAAACACCTTCGGCTGATCTGTATTTCCTGATATTTTAAACGTGCCGGAAAAAAAGCCGCTGCTTTCCTTTAACTGATCCATGGTGAAGCCCTGAATGCTTTTCAGCTGAAGTTTTGCTATATCCAGATTCATGTCCAGCGCTCCAGTTCCCGTTTTATAGGTTCCATCGAGATTGACTTGATTGCCCTGACCCGTTATTGCGATTTTGGTATTGTAGCTATTGGCCACGATATTATCCACCTGGATATTAACAGTCCCAAGAGTATCATTTTTGAAAGTAAAATTATCGATAGTCAAATCAGAAGTGAAAACAGGGGATTGGCTTGCGTTTTTCACTAATGCCGTTCCGTTAATATTTCCGCTAAGCTGTAAATCGCCTTTTTCGAACATGCTGGTGATAGTCTCAATTTTGAAATTTTCGAATTCTACTTCCATGGGAGAATTTAGGCGTTCTGATTGTGACTGCAGCTTGATCTTGCTGTCCTGTTGGCTTAATTCGAAATTATCGGCATAGATTCCTTTTTTTCCAAATTGGACCAGATTATCGGAAGCGATTTTCCATGACTCATAGTTGAGCAACAGATTTCTGGGATCCAAGTTGATTTCATTATTCCCCTTCGAAGCTTTAAGTGTTCCCGCAATTTGATAGCGTTCTTTATCTTTTAAATCTTTTAGGAGCAAGCTGTAATCTGCGACATTGTCCTGAACTTTTCCTGAAACGGAGGTGTAAGGTAACTGAATCAACTTGTTTTGAACGTCGTCAACCATTAAATTGTACACTAGGGCATTGTCCTTCGTATCGACATTAAACAAGGCATTGGTCACGATGTTTTCGCCATAAACAATTTTGGGAATTGCGGCATTAAAAACGATGGTGTCATTGACCGAATTGTACCTTCCGGTTATGGAAATGGGTTCCAGGCTTTTTATTTCGGGAATTAATTTTAATAAAATAGGGCTGTCGGTTATTCCAATTTTAAATACCAATTGTTGTTTTTCATCAGTTCTTTTTCTGGCAGATGAATTGGTATTGTAATAATTTGACAGCGAATTGGTCAATGCCGCTGCTATTTTTGAAAGTTTGTACTTTCCATCGATTTCGGCATTCAAAACCTGAGATTTCAATGACAAACTGTTTTTATCCACTTCTGAAGTGGCAATCAGCGTTATGGAATCCATCACAAACTGCTCTTTGGCGTCAGCGATCACAAGCTTGCTTATGATGAATTTTCCGTTCAGGTAATCTAAATTAGCAGACTGGATGTCGGCATCCACTACGCCCCTTATTTTCATGGGACCGGCATGCAAATTCAATTTGTCCAAATCAGCGATGTCGATATTTAAATTTATTTTTCCCGCTGGGTACTTGTCCCTGAAGCTTCCGCTGCTCACTAAATCAAACGTTAGGTTTGGGTCCGTACTGTTAGCGTTTGCTTTAAAGAGCCCTTTGCTGATAGTGGCGGCAAGGTCCAGATCCTGATAGGTATATTTATTGTAATTTATCTTAGAGATGGTTCCCTTTATCGTACTGCTGGCTGATTTTATATCCAATCCAGTTCCCTTTGTAGTTGCTTTCAGGCTGATTTTACCAACCTCATTGTTTTTAATCAGTTTTCCCAGATCAAAATTTTCCATCTCCGTTTGGGCATCGTATTTTTCGTTGTTTTTTCTGCTTTGATCGAAAACCGCCTTGATCTTGGCGGCGCCAAAACTACTGCCGATAACCAAATCAGTCGAGAATTTATTGATTGTTCCTTTGAACTTTCCTATCACATTGAATAAAGCGG
>NZ_DATBVQ010000024.1:0-3569 GCF_036515215.1 Flavobacterium sp. | reverse complement strand
TGAGCGGTGCGATGTAGGTCGCTTGCCATTTTTTCTAATCTGTTCGCTAAGGCGGTTCAGATTTTTTTTATGTCAATTTTGAAATGTTTTCAAAATAAAAACAATAACGGTCTTCCTTTTGGAGGATTTTTTTATTTTTGGCCTATACTAAAATGCAGCTAAACAACAAGCAATATGAGCAAAGTGGTTTTAATTACCGGAGGTTCCTCGGGACTAGGGGAATCTATTGGAGAATTTTTACATAACAAAGGTTTTATTGTCTATGGAACCAGTAGGAATCCAGAAAGGATTCTCAATTCCGTTTTTCCATTAGTGGCCTTGGACGTAAGAGACACTGCTTCAATAAAGGCTGCTGTGGCGAAAATAATTTCGATCTCGGGAAGGTTGGATATCGTGATCAATAATGCAGGAGTTGGGATTACGGGACCTTTGGAAGAAATTCCAAGCGTGGAAATCAAGAATAATTTCGAGATTAATTTATTCGGTCCTATTGAAGTGATGAAAGCGGCATTGCCTCAGATGCGTTCGCAAAATGCGGGTCTAATTATCAATATAACTTCTATCGCGGGATATATGGGATTGCCTTATCGAGGAGTTTATTCTGCCTCAAAAGGCGCGCTTGAGTTGATTACGGAGGCCATACGCATGGAGGTGAAATCATTTGGAGTTCACATCACAAATGTGGCGCCTGGAGATTTTGCCACGAATATTGCCGCGGGACGCTATCATGCTCCGGTAATAGCGGGCTCGGCTTACGAGATTCCTTACGGGAATACGTTAAAAATGATGGATGAACATGTGGATAGTGGCAGCAATCCAAATGAAATGGCCGAAGCGATTTATAGGATTATTCAGTACAAGGAACCTAAGGTGCATTACAAAGTGGGGGTTTTCATGCAGAAGTTTTCGATCGTTCTGAAACGCATTCTTCCTGATAAAGTGTATGAAAAAATGCTAATGAACCATTATAAGTTGTAATTTTGCAGCAAATTTGCGTAAGGGATTGAAACGACATCCTTTTTTATTGTGCTGTGCGAAGCAAAAGCAGAAAAAAAAGATATAGTAAAAAGCCCGACCCGAGGTATTTACGGAGGGTTACGCCCAAAAAAGAAACACACAATTAAATACAAACATATTATGAAATTTTTTATTGACACGGCTAATTTGGCTCAAATTAAGGAAGCGCAAGCATTAGGCGTTTTGGATGGAGTTACTACAAACCCATCATTGATGGCTAAAGAGGGAATCACTGGGAAGAACAGTATTTTGAAGCATTATGTTGACATTTGTAATCTGGTTGATGGTGACGTAAGTGCCGAGGTGAACGCTTTGGATTACGACGGAATGATAAAAGAAGGTGAAGAATTAGCTGATTTGCACGATCAAATCGTGGTTAAATTGCCAATGACTAGAGAGGGTGTTATGGCTGCCAAATATTTCTCTGATAAAGGAATTAAAACGAATGTAACATTAGTGTTCTCTGCAGGTCAAGCGTTGTTGGCCGCTAAAGCGGGTGCTACTTATGTTTCTCCATTTATTGGTCGTTTAGACGATGTTTCTACAGATGGATTGGCTTTGATTGAAGAAATTAGATTGATTTATGATAACTACGGTTATGAAACTGAAATCCTTGCAGCTTCTGTTCGTCACACGATGCACATCGTAAACTGTGCTAAAATTGGTGCTGACGTTATGACTGGACCGCTATCTGCAATTTACGGATTGTTGAAACACCCATTGACTGATATCGGATTGGCTCAGTTTGTTGCTGATTTCGAGAAAGGAAACAAATAAAAAGAAGCATTCAATGATCGTTTTTTAGTGATCACTATTTGAAATAGAAAAAGTCCCAAACATTAAGTTTGGGACTTTTTTATTTTTATGATTTGTCGAAAATTATTTTCTTACGAACGGCGGCAGTAATTTTGAAGAAACTTCACCGAAACCGATTCTCACTCGTCCGTTTTTGCAATAACCTTTTATAATCACGGTGTCGTTGTCATTGATGAACTTGCGTTCCGTTCCGTCTTTCAGTTTTATTGGGTTTTTTCCTCCCCATGTCAGTTCTAGCATCGAACCGTAACTGTCAGGAGTAGGTCCTGAAATCGTTCCCGACCCCATCATATCGCCTGAATTTACGCGACAACCGTTTGAGGTATGGTGTGTTAACTGTTGGCTCATAGTCCAGTACATGTATTTGAAGTTGGTTTTGCTTACTACCGTAGGTTCTACGTTCTCTGGTTGGATGGCAACTTCTAAATTAATGTCAAACGAATGTTTGCCTTTTTGTTGCAAATAAGGCAATGGGCTTGGGTCTTGTTTAGGACTTTGAACCCTGAACGGCTCCAACGCATCCAAGGTCACGATCCAAGGAGATATCGACGAGGCGAAGTTTTTTGCCAAGAATGGACCTAAGGGCACGTATTCCCATTTTTGGATATCGCGCGCGCTCCAGTCATTTAATAAAACCATTCCGAAGATGTAGTCTTCGGCCTCATTGATCGGGATCATTTCCCCCATTACATTGGCGTCGGTAGTGATGAAAGCAGTTTCCAGTTCGAAATCAATTAGACGTGAAGGTCCGAACACAGGCGTCGTTTCGCCAGCCGGCAACGTTTGGCCTATAGGTCTGTGGATTGGAATTCCTGAAGGAACGATTGTAGAACTTCTTCCATGGTATCCCACAGGTATGTGCAACCAGTTTGGTAATAATGCGTTTTCCGGGTCCCTGAACATTTTCCCTACGTTTGTAGCGTGTTCTTTGCTGGAGTAAAAGTCAGTGTAATCACCTATTAAAACCGGCAACTGCATTTCTACATCGTCAATTTTGAAAATAACAATATCGCGATGTTTTGTGTTATCTCTCAATTTCGGGTTAGTCTCGTCAAAAATTTCGGCAATTCGATTTCTGACTAGTCTCCATGTTTTTTGTCCATCAGAGATAAAGTCATTAAGGGTATCTTGCATGAACATGTCGTCAGTCAATTCGATACCTGCAAAGTAATTCATTTGCTGTAAAGCCCCCAGATCTATGGCTGAATCACCAATCCGGGTTCCTACTGTTACCACATTCTCTTTAGTCAAGAAAACGCCGAAAGGAATGTTTTGAATTGGGAAATCACTGTTTTCTGGTACTTCTAACCATGATTTTCTGCTTGTATCGTTGGCTGTTATTGGCATAAGATGTTAATTGTTTTGTTGAAAATTATACTTCAAATATATTATAATCTAACAGTTTGACAAACGTTTTTTCGTATTTTTGCTTCAAATTAACTAAAATCAAAAAAATGCAACGCGACAAACAAATTTTTGACCTTATTCTGGAAGAACAAGAAAGACAAATACACGGATTAGAACTTATTGCTTCAGAGAACTTTGTCAGTGACGAAGTAATGGAAGCGGCGGGGTCTGTCCTAACTAATAAATATGCAGAAGGATATCCTGGGAAGAGGTATTATGGTGGTTGTGAAGTGGTAGATGTTGTAGAGCAAATTGCCATTGATAGAGCTAAAGAATTGTTTGGTGCGGCTTATGCCAATGTACAACCGCATTCAGGTTCGCAAGCCAAT
>NZ_DATBVQ010000023.1:0-14716 GCF_036515215.1 Flavobacterium sp. | reverse complement strand
CCCATGTTTACCAAAGCGGTCGCTTCGGCAAAATGGGAATAATTCGGGCCTATTACTATCGGTACGCCAAAAGTGGCGGGTTCGAGCAAGTTATGCACACCGGGATTTCCGAAGCCTCCGCCCACAAATGCGATGTCAGCGTAGCTGTAAATTTTCGTAAGAATGCCTACGGTGTCGATTATGAAAACATCAAAATCAGAGAGGTTTTTGCCTTCCATTTCTGAGAATAACACCGTTTTTTTAGTGATTCCGTCTTTTAGCAGTTCTATTTGATTCTCTTTTATGTTGTGGGGTGCAATGATGAATTTGACATTAAATTCGTTTTTGTTGATGAAATCGAGCAATAGCGCTTCGTCTTTTGGCCAGGAACTACCAACAACAATCGTCAGTGTGTCATTTTTGAACTGGGAAATATATTCCAAAGAATTGTCTTTTTCCAGAATTGTAGCCACCCTATCAAAACGAGTGTCGCCTGAAATGGCTACATTGGTTTTTCCTAACTGCTGTAATAATTTTTTTGAGCTTTCATTTTGCACGAAAAAATAGCTAAAACCGTCTAGCGCTTTCCTGTAAAATCCGCCGTACGATTTAAAGAACATTTGGTCTTTTCTGAAAATACCGGAAATCAAATAGGTTGGCGTTTTTCGGACTTTAAGTTCGTTAAGGTAATTCAACCAATATTCATATTTTATAAAAAAGGCCATTTCCGGGTGAACGATTCTCAGGAATTCGCGCGCATTCCTCCTAGTGTCAAGCGGCAGGTAAACGGTGGCATCTGCGACGAAATTGTTTTTGCGGACTTCGTAACCTGAAGGCGAGAAAAAAGTGATTACAATTTTGTGTGAGGGATATTCTATTTTTATTTTTTCAATGACAGGCAAACCCTGCTCGTATTCGCCAAGAGATGCCGCATGGAACCAGATTGTCTTATCCGTTGCTTTAATTTTCTGATCCAAAGTGGCAAAAACGTTTTTCCGGCCTTCAACAAAAAGATTAATCTTTGAATTAAATAAAGAGATGAATTTTAGGAGTGAACCCGTAATTTGTATTACGATGTTATAAAAGAAAAGCATAGCTGGATTTTTATTTTGCTAAAATACAGTTTCTTTTGTTTATCGTTTAAATCTTCGTGCTTAAATTCATATTTTTGCAGTTACGAATGTTAACAAAGGCTCAAATGATTACTTCTATTTAAAATGGCGCTGGAGCTCAAATGCAGATTTGGTTTAACCAATTTCGTGTTTTTGTACCTTTTAGAGCTTTGGGGTTAATGGTTTAAATAAAATATAAATGAAAAAAATCCAAATGGTTGACCTAAAAGGTCAATACGATAAAATTGCAACTACTGTAAACGATTCTATTCAAGAAGTCCTAGATACAAATACTTACATCAACGGTCCTCAAGTTCATCAATTTCAGAAATCACTGGAGGAATATCTCGACGTAAAACATGTTATCCCTTGTGCAAATGGGACTGACGCTTTGCAAATTGCCATGATGGGGCTGGGTTTAAAACCGGGTGATGAGGTTATCACTGCCGATTTTACTTTTGCCGCCACGGTAGAAGTGATCGCTTTGTTGCAGCTTACTCCCGTATTGGTAGATGTTGATATGCATAACATGAACATTTCTATCGAAGGAATTAAACGTGCGATCACTCCGAAAACAAAAGCGATTGTTCCCGTGCATTTGTTTGGACGTGCCGCCAATATGGAAGCTGTTATGGCTGTCGCCAAAGAACACAATTTATTTGTAATTGAGGATAACGCGCAAGCCATCGGTGCCAATTGTAAATTTTCGGACGGCTCCAAAAAGAAAGCGGGCACTATAGGTCACGTGGGGTCGACGTCCTTTTTTCCTTCCAAAAATTTGGGGTGCTATGGCGACGGTGGAGCAATTTTCACCAATGACGATGCCTTGGCACATACCCTTCGCGGAATTGTAAATCATGGAATGTACGAGCGTTACCATCATGATGTGGTGGGAGTGAATTCCCGTTTGGACAGTATTCAAGCGGCGGTTTTGAACGCCAAGTTGCCATTGTTAGATCAGTACAACACGGCCCGACAAGATGCGGCTAGAAAATATAGCCTAGCTTTCGAAGGGAACAAACATATTGTTGCGCCGAGTATTTGCGATATTTGTGATTGCCATGTTTTTCATCAGTATACATTGCGAATTATTGATGCCGATAGGGACGCTTTGATGCAACATTTATTGGATAAAGGCATTCCATGCGCTATTTATTACCCAATTCCATTGCATTTGCAGAAAGCATATGAAGATTCTCGTTACAAGGAAGAAGATTTCCCCGTGACAAATCAGTTGGTAAAAGAAGTGATTTCATTGCCCATGCATACGGAGTTAGATGAGGAACAAATCAAATTTATCACTGACAGCGTTTTGGAATTTTTAAACAAATAATTTTCGATTGGCCGTTTATCTAATCGATAGCTAGGCTGATTGCTTAACAATAAAAAAAAGCAACATAAAATGAAAATACTAGTTACGGGAGGTTTAGGTTTTATAGGGTCGCATACTGTTGTCGAACTGCAAAACGTAGGTTTTGAGGTGATAATCGTAGATAACCTTTCTAACACTTCATTGGCTGTGTTGGATGGAATTTCAAATATCACGGGAAAAATTCCGGCTTTCGAAAAGTTAGATTTGCGCGAAAAAGACAAAGTGCAAGAGTTTTTCAAAAGGCACATTGACATAACAGGCGTTATTCATTTTGCGGCTTCAAAAGCGGTGGGTGAAAGTGTAGACGACCCGCTACTGTATTATGAAAACAACATCAATACTTTGGTTTACATTTTACAAGAATTGAAGCAAAAACCAGAATCCAGCCTAATTTTTAGTTCTTCTTGTACCGTTTATGGTCAGGCAGAAAAAATGCCCATTACAGAAGACGCCTCCATTCAACCGGCGATGTCGCCTTACGGGAACACGAAACAAATAGGCGAGGAAATCATCACCGATGTAGCTAAAGTCACCAATATCAATGCCATTTTGTTGCGTTATTTTAATCCAATCGGTTCCCATCCTTCAGCCGAGATTGGCGAATTGCCTATTGGCATTCCCCAAAATTTAGTTCCTTTCATTACCCAAACCGGTTTTGGTTTGCGTAAAGAACTGTCCGTTTATGGGGACGATTACCCTACCGCCGATGGTACAGCGGTGCGAGATTACATTCACGTCGTGGATCTGGCGAAAGCGCATGTAATCGCTTTGCAACGACTGCTGAACAAAAAGAATGTTGCTAAAGTGGAAACCTACAATCTGGGAACGGGAACCGGAAGTACCGTACTGGAAGTGATCAAGGCATTCGAAAAGGTAAGCGGTCAGAAATTGCCATACAAAATAGTGGGCCGTAGAGAGGGAGATATTACCTCGGCTTATGCCAATACGGACAAAGCAAATAACACCCTTGGTTGGAAAGCCCAATCGTCTCTGGAAGAATCCATGGCTAGCGCATGGAAATGGGAACAGAAAGTGAGAAGTTAATTGTAAAATGATAAAGGCTGCCAATTGGCAGCCTTTTTTTGATCTATTTGTGGTCGTCTTTGACGTCTTTGGCAGCTTCTTCAACCTTGGCGGCTCCAGATTCAATAGCTCTGTCAACTCGAGCTTTGGTGGTGTCTGCAGCATCCGACATTTCGTCTCCCACTGCTTCAGTTGCTTCACCCACTTTGTCTTGTGTTTTTTCTTTACAAGAGGTCATTAATGCCAAGACAAGGGCTAAACTTAAAAGTACTTTTTTCATTTTTTTAATATTTTGATAATTAATAATTTAAAGAATATGAATGCTAAATGTACAACTTTTTACCTAAAAGCGGAATTTAGGAAACTAAAACATAAAAACCATTTTTTTGGGGCGATTCATAAAGAAAGGCGATTCTGTTCAGAATTAATGAACTTTATGTTTATGCGTTAGCTGTTGCCGCCTCTTTATCAATTTTCCCTATCAAACCAGCCAAAACTTTTCCGGGACCTACTTCAGTAAACAAAGTAGCGCCGTCTGCGATCATTTGTTGCACAGACTGCGTCCATTTTACGGGAGCGGTCAACTGTATGATTAGGTTTTTCTTGATTTCATTTGGGTCAGAGACGGCTGTTGCCGTTACGTTTTGATATACGGGGCAAATAGGGGTAGAGAAAGTAGTCGCCTCAATGGCTGCTGCCAGTTCTTCCCTTGCCGGTTCCATCATTGGCGAGTGAAATGCACCGCCTACAGGCAATAATAAAGCCCGTTTTGCTCCGGCTTCTTTCATTGCAATACAGGCTTTCTCAACTGCTGATGTTTCTCCCGAAATCACCAATTGTCCCGGGCAGTTATAGTTTGCCGCCACGACAACGCCGTCGATTGAAGCGCAAACTTCTTCGACAATATTGTCCGCAAGACCTAAAACGGCCGCCATAGTCGAAGGCTTCATTTCGCAGGCTTTTTGCATCGCTAACGCTCTTTTTGAAACCAATTTCAATCCGTCTTCAAAGGACAAAGTGCCATTCGCTACCAAGGCTGAAAATTCTCCTAGAGAATGACCCGCTACCATTTCCGGTTTGAAATCGTCGCCCAAGGTTTTTGCCAAAATAACCGAGTGCAAGAATACAGCCGGTTGGGTAACTTTGGTTTCTTTCAATTCTTCGGCGGTACCTTCAAACATAATGTCTGTAATGCGGAAACCTAATATTTCATTTGCTTTTTCGAATAGGTTTTTGGCTAATGCCGACTTTTCATATAAGTCTTTGCCCATCCCCGTGAATTGAGCTCCTTGACCTGGAAAAACGTATGCTTTCATAAAAATTTGTTTAAAGTTTAAGGTTTCAAGCTTCTCAAATTGATAAGGTAAAACCGCCTGCAAAAATAGTACTTTTTTTAGGAGCACCAACAATAGTTGTCCTTGTAACACTTCTTCTGTTGCATTTCCACAGGAATTTTGGATAAAAAAGATAAGATTTTAACAAATAAAAAAAGCGTTGCTTACCACAACGCTTCTGCAATAAAATTGCAACTTCTTTCAAGGATGTTAAATTTAGGTCAAATTACAACGTAATTGACTTTATGATTTGTAACAACTGATCGTTTAAATCCTCGTTAGTGATTCCCTCTTCTTCGTCAAAATTGTCATTGAAACTCGGCAAAGAAAAGCTTCCTTTCACCACCGCGCCTTGAAAAGGGAAACGATTTTTCGCTATTTCCAAAACGGCGCTTCCGCCTCTGGGTCCAGGCGATGTGGCCATTATCAGCGTTTGTTTTTCTTGAAAGGTTTTTGAATGTATCCTCGAAGTCCAATCGAAAATGTTTTTGAAAGCTGTCGAGTAAGCTCCGTTGTGTTCCGCAAAAGAGATCACAAGCAGGTCGGCACTTCCTAGTTTATTGTAAAAATTTTGTGCCAGTTGCGGAATTCCGCTTTCTGTTTCTTTGTCCGTGGAAAATATCGGCATTTCATAATCATTCAAATCTAAAACTTCGACCGATGCGTTTTCAAATTGTCCGGCAGCATAAATAGCCAATTGTTTATTTATGGAATTTTTGCTTGATGAAGCGCCAAAGGCGATAATTTTTTTCATTGTTATTTGTTTTTGTAATAGGTTAATGCTCCCGAAGGGCATTTATTCACGGTGTCGATTATTTTCTCCGTCGAAGAGCCTTCGATCTTTATCCAAGGCTTTTCTTTAGGTTGAAATACTTCCGGGTTATTTCGAACGCAGTTGCCGGAATGAATGCACTTCCCGGACTGCCATACCACGGTAACTTCACCATTGGTATATTCCTTTTTGATGTCTTTCGGATCCATAATTATAAGTTGGTTTTATCGGTTATTTTTCCTTTTAATTCCCGCGGCTGATGTGTTTTAGCTGTCACTTTCTCGCTACTATAACACGTCTCTAAATTCAGGTGTTTTGTCAAAAACACTTTTGGCAAATGGGCAGAGCGGCAAAATCGATATTCCTTTTTGACGTGCAAACTCCACTGCTTTTTCGGTCATTTTCTTGCCAAAACCTTTGCCGTTATTGCCGGGGCTTACTTCAGTGTGGTCAATGATGATTTGGTGCTCACCAGCAAAGACAAAAGTCATTTTTGCTTGAACCTTGCCGTCAATTTCGATATAGAAAAAGCCCTTTTTTTCACCGTATTCTAATGCTATGATTTCAGACATATTCAGTTTATTAGTGTTGCATAGGGATTTCCATCAATAAGAACTCAGCATGTGTAATTGCCTCAATATCGAAGGAATTTACATTCCAGATCCCAAAACCATCACGAGTTTCCAATTCTTGCCCATCGATGGTGATTTTTCCGGATAGAACGAAAACATAAACGCCATTGCCTTCTTTTTTCAAACTGTAGGTTGCTGTAACCCCTTTGTCAAATTTACCCAAATGAAACCAAGCATCCTGGTGGATCCACACGCCTGCATCTTCTGCATTTGGAGAAAGAATTTGTTGCAATTTATTTTTTCTATCTTCAGGATTTAATGTGATTTGCTGGTAACGAGGCTCCACATTTTGTTGATTTGGGTACACCCAAATCTGTAACAATTTAGTTCTTTGGTCTGCGTTTGGGTTAAACTCACTGTGTTTTACCCCAGTTCCCGCACTCATAACTTGGACATCGCCACTTTTGATGGTTTCGGTGTTTCCCATACTGTCTTTGTGTGCCAAATCGCCTTCTAAAGGAATCGTTATGATTTCCATATTGTCGTGCGGGTGTGTCCCGAAACCCATTCCGGCAGCGATAGTGTCGTCATTCAAAACACGAAGCGCTCCAAACTGAACTCTTTCCGGATTGTACCAACTTGCGAAACTAAAACTGTGATAAGCATTCAACCAGCCGTGGTCTGCGTGTCCTCTTGTATCTGCTTTATGTAATACTGTATTTTTCATGATGTATAAATTTAGTGATTTTTTATACTACAAATTTACAAACATTGTAGAGTGATAGTACTTAACCTAGATTAAGAAAAATTGTGGTGAGTGTTCAGGAAAACATTGTGCAGAAAATCAGTGCTTAGTAAAAGGTTTTTAGCATTGACTGATCATAAAAAAGACTGACCACTGACCACTAATT
Organism: Flavobacterium sp.; assembly: GCF_036515215.1. Lineage (GTDB taxonomy): Bacteria > Bacteroidota > Bacteroidia > Flavobacteriales > Flavobacteriaceae > Flavobacterium. The sequence goes on along the minus strand of NZ_DATBVQ010000023.1, from coordinate 7,641 downwards.
GCTACTTCCTCAGCAGTCTGGACTTCATTTTGCTAAAGAACTCTGGCGTAACGCCAATGTAAGAAGCGATTTGTTTTTGGGGTATCTTTTGAATTAAAGCAGGATATTTTAGGCAAAATTTTTCAAAACGCTCTTCGGCGGACAAACTCAAATTATCCATCAGGCGCTCTTGATTGGCAACCAAAGAATTCTCGGTTAGAATGCGAAAAAAGCGTTCCAGTTTTGGGATTTCCGCGTACAACAGTTCTTGGTTTTCTTTCGAAAGCATAACAACTTCAGCATCTTCCAGAACTTCAATGAATAGATTCCCGGGTTTTTGGGAAATTAAGCTGTACATGTCGCCAATCCAATAGCCTTCGCAGGCAAAATTCAAAACATGTTCCACAATGTTATCATTGATGTTGAAACTCCTCAAGATTCCGGAATTCACAAAATAGGAATGTTTACAAATTTGGCCCGAATTCAATAAAATGCTTTTGGCTTTAAATTGATGGACCTCGATTTTTGACAAAAAATGCTGCTGCTCTTCGGGAGAGAGGGTTATGTGCTTCGCAATATTTTGAAGAATCAATGGCATTATTTATGGTCTTTACGCTCTTCGGGAAGTAATTTAAAAGAAGAAGCTATAAAACGGTTGTTTTTTAGCGTGCCAACAACTTCAGCCTTTCTGATTGCTGCGCAAAAACCGCCGTCGGCATGTGCATCACCATGGGAATCGATTGCGGTTCCATCGACAAAATAGGGTTTTCCATCAATGCGAACGGCCAATTCGCAACCGTGCCCTTCCATGCCAAACTGACATTGCCCGCAGGAGGCTTCTACAATTTGTGTTTTTGACGGCTCTTTCTTTCCCTGTGCGGTTAAAGAAACTCCTACAAACAATAATAGACTTAAGAATATATTTTTCATGTCTTAAAATTTACTCTTACGAAAGTAGTTATTTTAATTATGAAACAATAGCCATGAATCCAAGTATTAGCCTCTTGGAATTGTAAAATAATTCGAGGTCTAAATCGAATAGTTTTTAAACATGTAAATCCACAGTAGTCTGGAAAAACGAATGTTGAAAGAAGCCATGGCAACAATCACAAAAGCGATAATCGGAATGATTCTTAAATCGAATGTTTCAGAAAAGAAAAACTGGGATATGACATAGGTGGCTATTGACTGGGCTACTGTCAATCCGTAATTCACATACATGGCACCAAAAAAGTAACCAGGTTCTTTTTCGAATTTAAAGTGACAGTGCGAACAGCTCTTATTCATTTTTGGAAATCCAATATTGAAGAAAATGTTTTTTTCGTTAAAAATTTTGCCTTCATGACAATTAGGGCATTCATTTTTCAGGATGTGAACAAGTGTATTTGCCATTTTTATTTTTTTCAAAGGTATTTGTTATTCCTCTCGGATATGTTTTCTATATTCGCTACTTATAGCACAATAAAGACATTAAAAGGATTTATGAAAAAGTATCCCATATATACGATCCAGAGATTTAATTGCAATTCGGTCAACAGCGATTTTTATATTAATACGTTTAAAAATCATTTGCTGACGCATAGTTTTGTTGAAGAACCCCATCGGCATGACTTTTACGTATTGGCCTTTTTCACGGCGGGTTCAGGAACTCATGAGGTCGATTTCGATAAATTTATTGTGCAGGGTGGCAGCATTTTTGTTTTGCAACCGGGGCAAATGCACCATTGGAGTTTATCTGAAGATATAGAAGGATACGTCGTGTTTTATTCGAAGGAAATGTACAACCTCTATTTTGGACAAAAAGGCATCGACAGTTTTCCGTTTTATTTTTCTGTAAATGCCAAATCCGAAATTTTATTGACGGATCAAGAATCAGTCGCCCTACAGCCTTTGTTTAAAATGATGTTGACAGAAAGTCTGGATAACAAAATATGGAAGCAAGACAAAATATTGAATTTACTCGATATTATTCATATTGACTTGGCAAGAAAATACAGCGAAACGTTTGTTATTGAGACACATTCTTACAATAGCAAAGTGAAACAGTTTGGACAACTTTTAGAGACCAATTTCACGCATCAAAAAGCGGCTTCCTTTTATGCTGATGCGCTTAATATTTCATTGAAGCATCTCAATAGAATTTGTAATGAAATGCTTAAAAAGACAACGACTCAGGTCATCACAGATAGAATAATTCTCGAGGCAAAACGAATGCTAATGAATAAGGACTTCACGATAAACGAGGTCGCAACAAGATTAGGCTATGATGATTACTCTTATTTCGTTCGATTATTTAAGAAAACAACGACTATGACGCCCAAGGCGTTTCGGCTTTCTAAAAAATAGCTAGTAATGAATGGTCACCAACTCGGCCGCTTGCTTGGCACGCTCCACAATTTCTTCAATTGGGGTTTCCAGCGTGTCATTGACTAAAGCCACGCCCATTCTTCTGTAAGGTCTAGAAGTTGGTTTGCCAAAAATCCTAAAATCGGTTTTGGGTAAAGCAGCAATTTTTTCTATTCCAGAGAATGTTGGTTTTGCACTGTTTTCAGATGCTAAAATTACCGCGCTTGCTCCCGCCTTTTCAAGAGTGATTCCGGCGATAGGCAGACTTAGTATGGCGCGTAAATGCAATTCGAATTCATTGAAATTCTGTGTTCCTGCTAAAGTCACCATTCCAGTGTCGTGTGGGCGAGGGGAAAGTTCCGAGAAATAAACACCATCATCAGCCAAGAAAAATTCTACTCCAAAAAGTCCGGCGCCGCCCAAAGCTTCTGTTACTTTTTCGGCCATATCTTGGGCTTCGAATAAGTCTTTGTCAGAGATTCTGGCGGGTTGCCAGCTTTCCTGATAATCACCACGTTCTTGGCGATGGCCAATGGGCGCGCAAAATAAGGTTGGATTGTTGTTTTGGGTAACGGTTAATAAAGTAATCTCAGAGTTGAATTTTACAAAAGCCTCAACAATTACTTCCACGACATCACCACGAGAACCTTCTACTGCATAATTCCATGCTTTCTCAATATCAACTTCTGTTTTTATTGTAGATTGTCCTTTTCCTGAGGAAGACATCAATGGTTTTACTACACAAGGCATTCCTACTGCTTCAACTCCTTTTTGCAATTCTTCAGCTGTTGTGGCATAACGGTAGTTGGCTGTTTTTAATCCCAATTCTGTGGCAGCCAGATCACGAATGGCTTTGCGATTCATGGTGAAATTGGCCGCTTTCGCCGACGGAACCACCGTAATTCCTTGCTTTTCGTAATCATAAAAACGCTCAGTGCGAATGGCTTCTATTTCGGGCACAATAAAATCAGGGTTGTGTTTGGCTACGATGCGATCCAATTCTGCTCCATCAAGCATATTGATAACTTCAAAACCATGGGCTACTTGCATAGCAGGAGCATTTTCGTAACTGTCAACAGCGATAACGGTTTGCCCGATGCGTTGTGCAGCGATTACAAATTCTTTTCCTAATTCACCTGAACCTAGCAATAGTATTTTCATGTTTTTTGAAGTCTTAATTGGAACGTAAAAATACTGAATTGCTTTTTTCTGACCGCAAATTACTAATTCAATTTGCGGAGAAAAGCGGATAATTAACAATAAAATTTTAAAAATAGAAAACGATTAAGAAATAAAGTTTCATTTAGCTAACTGAAACTTTATTTCTTAATGGTTGATAAACAGCATTGTTATCTTAGTGAATGTGGTCTTCTTCGATTTCAAATTCGGCGTCTTTTTCCCAAATTTCCATTTCACAAGGTTTGCAATTGAATTTCAGTTTGTACTCCAGTTCGCCTTGTTTCAATACCAACGGTTCTTTTAGTTTTTGATCCATGTTTTCACGATGGTATTTTGGACATCTTTCCAATTCGTATTTGATACAATATTTAGTTGTCATTACCCGAGATTTCCCTGGTTCCCATTGCAGTTCAAATGCTTGTTCGATTTCAGTAACGCCATGACGTTCGTAGAATTTACGTGCCATTTTATTGGATACATTATACATGAAATCCAATTTGGTTTCCGGATAAGGATGCGATGTTTTTACCATTTGGTGTTCTTCACGATGGTAATTTGCTAGACGTATTTCAGATAATTGTTCGTAAACTGTTCTACGCATTTCGTTTACTTTCGAGATAGGTAAAAACCAGTTTTGAGTAAACATAACATTTATTTCATCGGCGGTGTAAGGAGTGAACCCTGTTTTGGCCAATTGAGTTTTGATGTTTTCTTCTATCGAAAGGTTGTTTTTGGTTTGTTCTTTGGCGTGTTCTAATTTTACTGTACTTACATAGCCATCTTCATCAGTAGCGATTAGTTCAAATCCGGTTTCGTTTTCAGTCAATAATAACGTAGTACCTATTTTTCGAACTGCACTATCCTCACGCTCCACAATCTTAATGAATGCAGCGTCATTGTTACGATAGATAAAAGTTCCTGGGGCTAATTCTTTCAGAACATTCGGGTATGCCAAGCCGTTTTCGACTTTGTTGACATAAATTCCGTCCGCTTCATTGTTTTCATTGATGTAGCAAAGACCATCACCGTTATTCAACATTTCTCCGTTTTCTATTTCGTAAGCATTGGCTGTAGTTTTTATGAGTTTACCAATGTATTGCCCTTTTGATTTTGGACTTTCCCAAGAACCAATAGCACTGTGGCGTTCGTTTACAAAATAGTCAGTATAACCACGGTTGAAACTTTTGTTCAAAGCAGAGTCAAAAGTAAAAGTACATTTTCCCGATGATGCTTTGGTATATTTGTCGCTTCCTTCTAAAAAGCTGTCTAGTTTTTGTCTCAGGTAAGAAACATTGTTTTTTACATAGACAATGTCTTTTAGGCGACCTTCGATTTTAAAGGAAATCACACCCGCTTCAACAAGATTTGGTATTTGGTCTGAAACGTCAAAATCTTTGATGGAAAGCAAGTGGCTATTCTTTATTAAAGTTTCACCATGACCGTCGATTAAGTTGTACGGTAAACGGCAGTTTTGCGCACAAGAACCGCGGTTTGCAGAGCGTTCGCCATTGGCTACACTCATATAGCAATTTCCGCTAAAAGAAACACATAAAGCGCCTGTCACGAAAAACTCCAGTTCCACATCTGCAGTGTCGTTGATTTCTTTGATTTGATGCAGATTCAATTCACGGGCCAAAACGACACGTTTCATTCCTGCTTCTTTCAAGAATTTTATTTTTTCGGCATCACGGTTGTTGGCTTGTGTGCTGGCGTGCAAAACGATAGGAGGTAGGTCCATTTCCATAATGGCCATATCCTGAACGATTAGTGCATCGACACCTATTTTGTATAGCGCCCAAATCATTTGGCGACAGGTTTCTAATTCGTTATCGTACAAAATTGTATTCATAACGACAAAAACTTGCGCGTGATATAGGTGTGCATATTTAACGAGTGCGGCAATATCTTCGATGGAATTGGTTGCATTAGATCGTGCGCCAAATCTTGGTGCGCCAATATAAACCGCATCAGCGCCACTATTTATGGCTGCCATTCCATGAATTAAATCTTTGGCAGGAGCCAGTATTTCTATTTTCTTTTGCATCTTGAGATGATCGTAATTTGTTTATTTCTAAAACTTTAGGGTTTTTGGCTTTCGCCTGAAAAAGTGTGCAAAGTTCCTATAAATTTTCTAAGATTTCTAATTCAAAGAGGAATTTTTTGGAAATAATTGCGGTGGAAGATAAATGGCAACAAAAACACTTGAAAAAAAACTGGTTTGTGTCGAAAAGTCAGGAGACATTTGGATAGTAAATGCATTTTTAGCAGCAGAATAAGTTTAAGGATTCGGGTTAGAATATAGAGTACTGTGGCAGGTCTGCGTGAGGGAGTGCAGCGGGAATCCTTTATATTTTTTCTCTAAAAATATAAAGATTGTAGCGAAAAGCCCGACCCGCTTTTTCAGGCGGGACACGCCCAAAAAAAATACCTCAAGAAATTTCCTGAGGCATTTATATGTTTTAAGTCGAATTTGTGACTTTGAACTTTAAGACTTTCAACTAGAGTGCCAAAGCGTCTTTAATTCTTTTTAAAGCCTCTTTTAAAATCTCGTCGCTAGTTGCATAAGAAAAACGGATACAGTCTGGGTTTCCGAATGCATCACCTGTTACCGTTGCCACATTAGCTTCGGCCAAAAGATACATTGATAAATCCATTGCGTTCTTGATTTCTGTTCCTCTTAATGTTTTTCCGAAGAAAGAAGAAACGTCAGGGAATACATAAAATGCTCCTTCTGGAACGTTGATTTTTACTCCTGGTATATCTTTTAATAACCCCACAACTAAGTCTCTGCGGCTATGGAATGCGTCAACCATGTGTTTTAAGACACTCGGGTCCGCATCCACGGCAGTAATGGTGGCGCGTTGTGCAATACTGTTAGCGCCGGAAGTTACTTGGCCTTGAATTTTTGTGCATGCTTTAGCGATGAATTCAGGTGCTCCTATGTAACCAATTCTCCATCCTGTCATAGCAAATGCTTTGGCAACTCCATTAACTGTTATGGTTCTTTCTAGCATTCCCGGGATCGATGCGATGCTGCAAAAGTTTCCTGAGAAATTGATGTGCTCGTAGATTTCATCGGCAACAACGTAAACGTTTGGATATTTTTCCAACACTTTCGCTAATGCAGTCAATTCTTCACGGTTGTAAACAGATCCGCTTGGGTTACATGGCGTGCTGAACCACATCATTTTTGTTTTTGGTGTGATAGCCGCTTCCAATTGTTCCGGTGTGATTTTGAAATCACTTTCTATAGAAGTGGGAACTTCTACGGGAACTCCGCCTGATAATTTTACGATTTCGAAATAAGAAACCCAGTAAGGTGCCGGTAAAATTACCTCGTCACCGTCATTTAGCATTACTTGTGCGATATTGTACAAAGATTGTTTTGCTCCTGTTGAAACCACGATTTGCGATGGCTTGTATTCTAGATCATTGTCTCTTTTGAATTTTCGGCAAATGGCTTCTTTCAAGTCAGCATATCCTTCCACTGGAGAATAGGTGCTATAGTTTTCGTCAATCGCCTTTTTTGCGGCTTCTTTGATGAAATCGGGTGTATTAAAATCAGGTTCCCCTAAGCTTAAGCTGATGATATCTTTTCCTTGTGCTTTTAATTCTCTAGCCAAAGCAGCCATTGCTAATGTTTGTGAAGTCGCTAGATTGTTAATTCTGTCTGAAAGTGGATTCATTAATGTGTTGTTGGATTCCCTTAATTCTTATCTGAAAATCAAGGCAGGTTAATTAATAGTTTTTAGTTTTATTTTCACTGTAGGGAAGCGCTGCAGTGCATCTCCACTACTATTTATCTACAATTACGTAAGTTCCGGTTTCATTCCCAATTCTTTCAAATGTTTGAAATGGGCGATAACTGCGCTTCGCATCGTTTTGTATTCGTAATACGGCAAATTGCATTCTTGCGCTGTTTCCTTTACGATTTTTGCGATTTTTCCGTAATGCACATGGCTGATATTTGGGAAAATATGGTGCTCGATTTGGTGGTTTAGGCCGCCCGTATACCAGTTAACAATTGCGTTTTTTGGCGCGAAATTGGTCGTCGTGAACAATTGGTGAATTGCCCAAGTGTTGTCCATTTGGCCCAATTCATCTGGGGTAGGATTGGTCGTTTCTTCCACTACGTGC
>NZ_DATBVQ010000022.1:0-2791 GCF_036515215.1 Flavobacterium sp. | reverse complement strand
AAGGAAGGACCATTGTCTTTTCGGGATTTTATGGAAATGGCTTTGTACTATCCAAAATTGGGGTACTACAATTCCATGGACGCTAAAATAGGCGCGGATGGCGATTTCTACACCAGCGCCAATCTTTCGGCTTCTTTCGGGGCCATGCTAGCCCGGCAAATCGAGGAAATGTGGCACTTCCTTGGTAAAAAACCTTTCAAAATCGTGGAATATGGAGCGGGCACCGGACTCTTATGCCATGATATTTTAGACAATCTCAAAAAAAACAAAACTTTATATGCTGGCTTATGCTATTGCATTATAGAGAAGAGCGCCAGCATGCGGGAAATCGAAAAGAAATATTTATCGGAAAAAGTCAGTTGGTACGATTCAATTGATGAGATTCCCGAACTCAATGGCTGCGTCATATCAAATGAATTGATCGATAATTTCGCCGTCCATCAGGTAGTGATGGAAGAGCAGCTACAAGAAGTTTTTGTGGATTATAAAAATGGATTTGAAGAAATATTGCTGCCCGCAGGAAAAATACTGGTGGATTATTTCAAAACTTTAAACGTTGATTTACCGAAAGGGTTTCGAACAGAAGTTAATCTCGAAGCGGTGTCGTGGTTAAAAGACATTTCTCGCTTTTTAGTAAAAGGATATGTCATCACGATCGATTACGGTTCGATTTCTTTGGAACTATATGACAATCGCAGAAGCTCCGGTACATTATTATGTTTTCACAATCATCAAAAGAACGACAACCCGTACCAACTTATAGGAAGTCAAGACATCACCACCCACACTAATTTTTCTGCCTTAAGGCAATGGGGCTTGGACTACGGCTTGGATTGTTGCGGAATGATAGACCAAACCAATTTTCTCTTGGCACTGGGAATTAAAAAATATCAAAATGACGTTTTGACGAAACCCATCAACAAAGCGCAAGTAAAAATTCATGAAACCTATTTCAATATCGGATTATTACTGAGCATGGGAATGAGGTATAAGGTCCTAATCCAACAAAAAGGGATCGAAAAAAAGACATTAACAGGACTGAAATTTCTTAATTAATTACAATGGGGCCATGCCGATATTTGTGCAGATGTCCTACGCGGTGTTAATTTTATAATTAAACAAATTATCCTTTTCATAATATAACCGCTTTACCTATATTTGCTTTCGAATAAAAATTCTATGGAACAATTTGTAGTATCGGCACGTAAATACCGTCCACAAACATTTAACGATGTTGTGGGCCAAAAAGCTATTACCAACACTTTACTGAATGCCATAGAAAGTAATCATCTTGCCTCTGCCCTATTATTTACCGGCCCCAGAGGAGTTGGAAAAACGACCTGCGCCAGAATTTTGGCCAGGAAAATTAACCAACCGGGTTACGATGACCCCAATGAAGATTTTGCCTTTAACGTTTTTGAACTGGATGCGGCATCCAACAATTCCGTTGATGATATCCGTAGTTTGATTGATCAAGTTCGTATCCCTCCTCAAACCGGAAAATACAAGGTTTATATCATTGATGAGGTACATATGTTGTCTTCGGCTGCATTCAATGCTTTTTTGAAAACATTGGAAGAGCCGCCAAAGCATGCCATTTTTATTTTGGCAACGACCGAAAAACATAAAATCATTCCGACGATATTATCCCGTTGTCAAATATTTGATTTCAAAAGAATAACTGTAAAGGACGCCAAGGAACATCTTGCGGAAGTGGCCACAAATCAAGGGGTTGCTTACGAAGATGATGCCTTGCATATCATTGCCCAGAAAGCGGATGGCGCCATGCGCGATGCCTTGTCCATTTTTGACAGAGTCGTTTCCTATTGCGGTACCAATCTGACGCGTCAGGCGGTTACCGAGAACTTGAACGTTCTTGACTACGAAACCTATATTACCGTTACCGATTTAATTCTTGAAAATAAAATTCCCGAATTATTGGTTGCTTTCAACGAAATACTTTCCAAAGGATTTGACAGCCATCATTTTGTGTCAGGATTAGCGTCCCATTTTAGGGATTTATTGGTAAGCAAAACCCCTTCTACATTATCGTTACTGGAAGTCGGGGAACAAGCCCAAAAAATGTATGGTTTGCAAGCGCAAAAATGCACCCAAGAATTTTTGTTAAAGGGTATCGCTATTGCAAATGATTGCGATTTGAAATTCAAGCTCAGCCAAAATCAGCGGTTACTCGTTGAACTTTGTTTGATGCAATTAGCCTCTATCACTTTTGATGGAGAAAAAAAAAAGCTGACGCATTTATAATCCCTCCAACTTATTTCAGGAAAAATGATTACTCAATAGCCGATAAAACAAATGCTACCGAGACAATTCCCGTTGCCGTTATTCCTGCCGCGAACACTATACAAACTTCTGTCGCACAAGAATCTGAGAGCAAGCCTGTCTCCGTTGAGCCAGCAAAAACCGACGATTCGTTTTCTACCGGCCCGAAAGTTTCGGCCTTTTCATTATCAAGTATTCGTGCGAAAAAAGCGCTGGAAGAAAGCAACAAGGCGTTCGTAAAAGAGGAACTCCACTTGCCGACGGAAGCCTTTACCGAAACCGAAATGCTATTGCAGTGGACAAAATACGCAAAACGATTGGGCGAAAAAGGTTTCAGAATCATGGAATCATTGTTGCTCATTAACGATCCCGTTCTAAACGGTGCTGCTATCACTCTCGAACTACCAAATGAAGGATCTAAACTAGATTTTGAAAAAGAATTGAACGGTCTTTTGGGACATCTAAAAGGACATTTGCATAATCATGACATCACGATAGAAGTCATTGT
>NZ_DATBVQ010000021.1:0-2164 GCF_036515215.1 Flavobacterium sp. | reverse complement strand
GATTTCACATGAAAAAATCACTAAAATACAAGACCGCAGTTGCAGATTTAACGGGGCTTTTCGATAGCTTTAACAGGAATAACCAACTATTTTTTGGCTCCCCACATTATCTCCGAACCAATAAAAATAATGGGTAGAATAGGATTTATTGTGTTAAATTTGCTTTTAAATCAGAACCGGTGTACCTAAGCTATAGTTGGCACCATTTATTTTCAAAATCCAGACTCTCTCCTCTTTTTACTTCTTATATGGGAAATAGCACAAAGGCCCAAGATTGGCCCAATTTAAACAAATACAGAAAAGCAAATGCGATTCTCGCCGAGACGGAAACGTCCGAAAACCGGATTGTATTTATGGGCGATTCCATAACCGAGTTTTGGAGTACGGTACATCCTGAATTCTTCGCGGGAAAGCCTTACATCAACCGCGGAATCAGCGGACAAACTAGCCCGCAGATGCTGCTGCGTTTCAGGGCTGATGTTATTGCCTTAAAACCAAAAATCGTAGTTATCCTTGCAGGGGTAAATGACATTGCCGGCAACACGGGACCTGCAACCTTAGAAATGATTACAAATAATATTTTCTCAATGATAGATTTGGCGAAAGCCCACAATATCAAGGTGATCCTCTGCTCCGTTTTGCCCGCATCCGATTTTCCATGGAAACCCCACCAAGAACCGGCGGACAAAATCATTGCGTTAAATGCCCTTTTAACTGATTACGCTGACGCAAACGCAATCCCTTTTGTCGATTATCATACGGCAATGGCCGATAACCGAAAAGGTTTGCCACTTGCCTATTCCAATGACGGAGTACACCCGAACCAAGCAGGATATGAAGTGATGGCGCCATTGCTTGAAACGGCAATACAATTTACGCTAGCAAAACGGTAATCCCAAAAAACCATAAAGCAAAAACCCAATCACTTGTGTTAGGATTGGGTTTTTAATTGGATATTGTCTTCTATTATTTCAAAACAGAAAACAGTATTTTAGAGTCGGAATATACACGATGCGTCTGCTTTTTAAAATCTTCCGGTTTCGCGTAAAAAATATTGTCCACAAAGGTTTGCGGATTCAAATCTATTAATGGAAACCAAGTACTCTGAATTTGGATTTGAATTTTATGACCTTTCTTGAAGGTATGCATTACATCCTGCAGTTTGATATTCACAGCGGTCTTTTCGTTGGCCACAAAAGGTTCCGGATTAACAAAACTGTTTCTGAAACGGCCACGCATCACTTCGCTTCGTACCATCATGTGGTAATTGCTCATTTTTAAATACGGGGCAACTTCCGGCGTTTCCGGTTCGTCATTTGGGAACACGTCAATAACTTTTACAACCCAGTCCGCATCCGTTCCTGCGGTCGAAACCTGCAATTGTGCCAAAATTTCTCCCGCCAAAGTGGTGTCGTCCGTCAATCGTTCGGTTTCAAAAACCAAAACATCAGGCCGTCTCGCCGAAAAACGCTGGTCATCGGTCATGTATTTTCTTGGCGTGATCCCTTTTTGATTGATGTCTTCGCTAGAAGGAACCGGCTTTTTAGGGTCGCTTATGAATTCCTGAAATCCGCCATTATTTTGGGTCTCCGTCGTTAATTTGTCTTGCACCAAATAAAAGCTCTCTTTTACCGCATTTTTGGGAGGCCAAACGTCATAGGTTTTCCAGTCTTTGGCACCTGTGTCAAAAACGTAAGCTTCAGGCAGTTTGTTTACGCCTTTTCCATTATCTTTCAAGAAATGACGAAAAAAGTTGGCTTCAATGTTTTTCTGGAAGAAACCAGAAATACTATCCCCAAAATTTATGTTTCCAATTACTGCAGTAGGCTTATTTCTGGCCCAATCGCCATGGCTCCATGGTCCCATAACAATTGTATTGTAATTTTTGCTGCTTTTCTCGATGGTCTGGTAGGTATTCAACGGACCGTATAAATCCTCGGCGTCAAACCAACCTCCTACAGTCATTACCGCAGGCTTGATATCTTTCAAATGTTGTAAAATTCCACGTTTTTGCCAGAAATCATCATAATTAGGATGGTCTTTTAGCTGTTGCCAAAATTCATTGTCTTTACCGTAATATTTATCCAAATTAGACAAAGGCCCTGCATCCAGAAAAAACTGGTAGTCATCCTTAGTCCCTAAATCTGGGAATTGGTACCAAGCT
>NZ_DATBVQ010000020.1:0-5943 GCF_036515215.1 Flavobacterium sp. | reverse complement strand
TTAATTCAAAATGATTTTTTCAGTATAACTTAAGCCCTCACCGTTTACTTTTAATATATAAATTCCTGATCCAAGATGATTTAAATTAAGTTTCATTTGGTTGTTGAAATCTTCATTTTTAACTCTATAAACCACCCTCCCGTTTATGTCAATTACCTGAATATTAACTTTTCCGATAAATTGATTGACACGAACAGTTACTTGCCCCTCTGAAGGGTTTGGATATACACTCATGAAATTATCATTCTCAAACTGACTTACGGCTAATGCACAATTTGGCCCCGCAGATGGTCTTGTAAAATCCTCCACCTGATCATTACCAGCATTACCAGATCCAGCTGAAGCATTTACCCCCAGACCTCTATCTGCAAATACCTCCCAAATCATGCAATAATCTTTTCCTCCTGTAATTGCCTGATCAGCGGCTATAATCGCATCTCGAGCACTTACAAAAGTGGGGCTGCAGGGCTGTAACTTAATGCCTTCCAAAACAATTCGCATTAATTTATTATTTCCACCTATCCCCGTATATTTATTATCATCATATCCGTATTTATTTATATATGCCCACGTTAAATCCCATAGCATGGTGGCCCAAACAGAACCCGTACCATGCACTTCAGTTTGTTCAATCCCATCATCGTCAGTATATTGATATTTGTTGGTGTCCGCATAGGTCATTGGATTTACGGTCTTGTCTGTAGAATAAGGATAATCTCTAATTCCGGGCCCATCAGTAGGTTGCATAGAGACAAAGGTCCCCACACTTCTTTTGGAAGCTCCAGCATCGCCTGACTTTATTTGCAACATAAGAGCAATCCAGTCTGACCAGCCCTCACCCATTTGATCCGTGTTATCCAAACAATTGGAATTCCCCGCGCCACCTGACAAACGGATTGAAATACCATGTCCATACTCATGTGAAATAATTCCGTTATCAAAATCACCATCAGAATTTACAAAAGGTGACTCCGGCAATTGCAATGTAACGTTAACAGTCTCAGTCGCCATTTTACTTATAATAGCCTCTCCTACAGATTGCGTAACACTGATTGAAGGGATCGTTATTGTATTGTCAGCGCCCGACATGGTAATGGTTCCCGTAGTGTTGTTAACTATTATTACAGCTATTGCCCCCGCATTTTGTGCAGCTTTCGTCTTTACAACAAAAGTACAGGTTCCTCGTCTTAATATCACAATCTTTCCCTTCATCGCTGCTGCATTTACTGGCGCCGAACATCCGTCGGATAAACCTGCACTGTCTAGATAGAGTACAAGATTTGATTGTAATAAAGAGGGGCTTACCGGCAAATCTACTCGGCCAGGACTAAATGAGTTTTGTCTGGCAACAAAATTTCCAGCTATACTAGCCGGTGAGTTGACCACAATGGGCTTGATCTCCGGACCATAATCCCACAAAAACATCTGCATTCTTCCTCTATTCCCATCTTCTGGCGCATAAAAATTGGCATTATTTGTATTTTGAGGATCCGCGATTGATCCATCTTGTGCATCCGCATAAACAAAATCACCCGCTTTACCTGGCTTACCATAATTATTTTGCTGAAAATTCCCGTTTTCTTCATCAAAACCGTAATGATACCAAATATCATGCATCACATTATTCATATAGAATAAATTTGTATTGGCAGCATTAATATAGCTTGAAGCATCGACGTTGGTACCTCCATAAGGAAAGTCGAACAATAATGATGAGCCTCCTTCGGGACTGGTCCCATTATTTAGATTGTCACCTGCCAGATCGGCTTTGGCCCAAACATTATTTCCTCTGGTTGTTGTGAAATCGGCGCCTGCAACTCCGTTCGTGTCATGCCACCCATAAGGCGATGCCTTGTAACTTGCCGGATCTGAGATGAGTTCTCTTGAAGAATGGTTCGGGCTTTCATAGTTAAATGGAATAACTCTATATGAGCCGCCTGTTGCCACCGCTACGGCGGGCGAAAAAAGCTGTTTGTATGTAGTCTCAATTGAATTATTTACCGAACCATTATACGTATTAGTTAATGGATAAAAGTTTTTTTTATTAAAATTACATGATATATTGTAATCTCTTTTTTCTAGAATACTGCCATTTAAGGCATCAATTCTAACGCTCCAAACATGATCGTGAGCAGCTGTATTTATGGTAAAATCCCAGGCTAGCATCAAATTATTTTCCTTGGTCACATGATAAACCAAATTTGCGGAAACGGTTTCATCGATGCCTAAGCCGCTGCTGATTTTGAATTTATATTGACTTATAGTTTCTAAAACAGAAAACGGTTCTGTGTTGGTAATGCCTAGTAAAGAATATGCTTTTGTCAAAGCGCTTATCGCCGTCAGAGAAGGTTTGGTTGCATTTATTTTCCGAGACAAATTAGAAACAAATCTTTTTTCAGCATTAATTACCTTACCCTCTTTTATCGAAAAATTGGAAACTGCCCTAAAAATCTCTATTCCTTGGTAACGCTGAAGAACATAACAGCTGCTAATATTAGTAGCACTTGAACTTCCTTCACTTTGAATTATCCAATCTTTCACGTCATCACTTGAAAGACCAGCTTTAGCACTATTGGTATTTAAATATCTTTGGATGGTTTCTTTATTGGATTGTGAAATACACAGTAAGGGCATAAGAAACGCAATCAGTAAGGTAATTTTCTTCATGAATTTAGTTAGATAAAGGTTTTTTTTAGTTAACCGCACAAACCTAATTCTTTTTGCTTAATTTAACAATTATATGATGATATGTTTGTTTTTTAACTTTTAACAGCAGTAATCGTTTTGTAAAACAACAATGCATTGCCGTCGGTAAGTAAAGAGATGAAGTGGCAAATATGAAGTAACCTTTCATATAGATTCTCTTTTTCCAAATGATGCTTTTCCGGCAATAACTTTAAAATTAATTTGTCATAGTTTGAAGCACTACCATTAAAATTGTTATCAAAGGCAGTAATGAATTTATCCAATAATGTTTGGATGATTTGATAACCCACAATCTCTTTTTCGATAACCTCCCTGCTTTGATATATATTTTTTACACTGATACCGATGATGTCGTCCATCTGTGCTTTGTATTTGCTTTTGTCCGTTAAAGCAAAAGGGAATTTGCCTTTTAAAATAGCCTCTTCATTGTCGATAAAGACCTTTACTGCATCATTGATCAAGCTACCAATTGCTAGGGCGCGTAAGTAACTGATGCGGTCCTCTTTGGTTGTAAGCGTTTTATATTTGGATGTGTCGATACTGTCTTTTACCAATTTGATCAAATACTCCAACGCGAAATCTTCAGAAACTAGTCCGAGATTAATTCCGTCTTCAAAATCGATAATAGTATAGCAAATGTCGTCAGCCGCCTCCACTAAATAGGCCAGAGGATGCCTTTCAAAACCGATATTGTCACCTGTTTTATTCGGAATCAATCCCATGTCTTTCGCTACTTCCAGAAAAAACTTTTTGTCAGTTTGGAAGAATCCATACTTTTTGTCGGCTATATCTTTTGTAGGTTTTTTTGGCAAGCTCTCTTTTGGATACTTCATAAAAGCACCTAAGGTCGCATAGGAGATTCGGAGTCCCCCTTCGATTCCGGGACGGCTAGCTGTCAAAACTGAAAAACCATTGGCATTCCCTTCAAAATCGACCAAATCCTGCCATTCTTTCTTGGACAATTGCTCCTTATATTTTTTTCCGTTTCCAATAGAAAAATACTCTCCTATCGCTTTTTCCCCTGAATGTCCGAACGGCGGATTCCCGATGTCGTGGGCCAATGAAGCCGCAGCGACAATCGCGCCAAAATCATTCATATGAAAACCGTGCACTTCTTTTAAATGGGGATATTTCTCGATGATTTTCTTTCCAACCAAGCGCCCCAAAGAACGTCCTACAACGGAAACCTCTAAACTGTGTGTCAAACGCGTATGCACAAAATCAGTTTTAGATAGAGGAATTACCTGCGTTTTATCCTGCAAGCTTCTGAAAGCGGCGGAGAAAATAATGCGGTCATAATCCACTTCAAAACCCAATCGGGTGTCATCTTGTTCTATACGTAATCGCTTGCTTGTGTCGCCTTGGCGTCTTAGTGATAAGAGTTGTTCCCAGTTCATTTTTGTTGTTTAGATTTTATTGAAATATCGATGAGCGAATATAAAGAAAAGGATGCCTTTAAAACAAAAAACCATCAACAATGATGGCTTTTTGGCATTATTTTCTAAATTTTGGCTATCTCATCGAAGGAATAAAACAGCTTCATTTTATTGGCCAGTCTCTTTTTTTTGACGACGTAAGTGTCCGATAAGGTATCGTGCCATCCTCGCGGAAGGACTTTGAGGTAGGAAAAGGGTTCGAAGGGAATAAACCTAGATAAGGCCCTTATCAGGAACATTTTCGTGCTGGGTTTTGAGCCGTCTTTTTTAATGACTACCGTTTTGGTAATCAATTTGGCGATAGTTCGGGAAAAATAAGTTTCGGTCAGGAAATAGTACAAAAACGTGATCATCATGCAATAAAAGACAATTTCCTTTTTGCTCATGGTTTTGACCCAAGTGGAAATCGCAAAATTATTTGTTGCGTCCGAAACAAGTTTAATGGTCGTCCCAATACTAAGAATAATAATGTAAATAAAAATCAAATCGATAATGAAATTAAGAAAACGCTGTCCTTGTGTAGCGTAGACATCATCCGTAATTGTAAATTCTTTGCTTTTCATATTTACTATTTTTCAGTATTTAAAAAAGAATCATAAACAAACTTAACCTACTCAAATATAGTGATTTATTCTTGTATTATTATTCGGAATATTCATTATTGTGCTCATTTTACAATTGCCTATTGGTTTCTAAAACAATTAAAGCTTGGCCAATTAACCAACCCTAAAATCGATTTTCATACCGATATCATAGCCCCGATTACTTCACTTAACTTTTATTTTAGTCGGAGTTTAGTGAACTTCGTTAAAAGTGGAAATCCTTTTTATTTTTTCTTTAAAAATAAAAAGATTGAAACGAAAAGCGGGAAACAGCTCCTAAAACGAAACAGCTACCAAAATTGATAGCCGTTTCTCTTTATTCTTTATTCTATTTTCTAATTAAGATCCACACATTTCACAATCATCTGGACCGGCATTTTTGGCCAGTTCAATCATTGCTCTGTATTCCTCAGCACTCATGGCCGCTGGCTCTACTGCTTCCACTGCCATTGCAACTTGTTGTTCTTTAATTTCTATTGGTTCTGCTTTTTTATCATTGTTTAATGTAAATTTAATTGCATCCACCGCAGCTTTTGTCCTCAAATAATACATTCCCGTTTTTAATCCGGATTGCCATGCATAAAAATGCATCGAAGTCAATTTAGAATAATTGGCATTTTGCATGAACAGGTTCAAAGACTGGGATTGATCCACAAAATAACCACGTTGACGTGACATATCGATAATGTCCTTCATTGACATTTCCCAAACTGTTTTGTACAATTCTTTCAAATTTTGCGGAATATCCAAGTCCTGAACGGAACCGTTATTACGCATCAATTCTTGTTTCAAGTTTTCATTCCATAGACCAAGGTCTACTAAATCACGCAGTAAATGCTTGTTCACTACAATGAATTCCCCCGAAAGCACTCTTCGTGTGTAAATATTGGATGTGTATGGCTCAAACGCTTCGTTGTTACCCAAAATTTGGGATGTTGAAGCTGTTGGCATAGGCGCAACCAATAAGGAGTTACGAACACCGTGTTCCATAACTTCTTTTCTTAAAGAAGCCCAATCCCAACGGCCTGACAATTCCTCATCTTTCATTCCCCACAAATTGTATTGGAATTCCCCTTGAGACATTGGCGATCCTTTAAATGAAGAATAAGGTCCTTCTTCTTTGGCCATTTCCATGGAGGCGGTTACAGCGGCAAAGTATAGCGTTTCAAAAATCTCTTGATTCAGTTTTTTGGCGGCAT
>NZ_DATBVQ010000019.1:0-18100 GCF_036515215.1 Flavobacterium sp. | reverse complement strand
AGGGCACAATTCCTAAATTTTCGGCGCTAATGCTTGGGTACTCGTTTACAATCACTTCTTTTAGTTCTATACTTTTGGGAATCATTTGAAACTCAATAACCGCTAGGGTTAAATCGCTATTATTTAACCGTCTACGTAAAGTTACGAGATTTAAGGCAGAAATAACCAAAATATCGCCCTCTTTTGCCAAAATAGAAAACATCCCGTTTTCATCCGTAATTGTCGCTCTTCCGCTGGTATCGTTCACGATATTTATTCCCCCAACGGCAGTTGTCTCAGCAATTATTTTTCCTTGAATTTTCTTTTCACCGACAGTTTGTCCAAAAATAATCTGAGAAAGTAGTATTAAAAAGAAGAGCAAAGTATTATTCGTTTTCACAAGCGATGATTTCGTTATATTTTGTGGCTAGCTCAGCTAACAAGAATTCGGTTGATGTTAGATTTTTGGAACTTAAAATTTTCGTAAACTGCTCATTTTCGACTGCGTAATATTCGAATCCCTTAACATAATCCAAAGGTATCTTTAACTTGTTTACGAAATGATTTTTATCAAACATATCATCCAATTGTTTCAAATAAGATTCTTTCTTTTCAATTTTAAGTTCTTTTTTAAGCATAGCCGTACGGCCTGAAAACAAATTAATGATAGGATCGAGCCCCATAGGATTCAATCCAACTGAACTTGCCGTTGCGTATTTACCTTCTGCTGCCGTATAGGATTTCTGATTTGCAGGAATAATTCCCAAGGAAACCGCATTGATATTGTCATAGTGCCTGATTACAACTTCGTTCAACTGATTCACTATGGGTTCCATTTGTACTGAAAACGGTTCTTGTTCAAAATCATGGGTAGTCAGAACAATCCGAATTCCTTTATATTGCGACGCCGAAAACAGTAACGTATCCCCAACAACTGCAGCTATTGAAAAATAACCATTCCCATCAGTAACAGTCCCCTGCTCCGTTTTTAAGTTTATTACATAGAAGCCCTCAAAATCTTTCACATCGGCAATAACCCTCCCGTTGAGTTTAGTGGTAACGGATACTTGCGCCAAAGCAGTAGCGGCGCATAAAATAAAAAAGACACAGCCAAATCTACTCATAAGCTTAGAGATAACATTCAATTAATCGTTGTAAAAGTATCCTAACCCCCTCCAAATTAATTACTAAGAACTTGGTAAAAAAATGTTAATAAAAAAACAGAAAAACAAGAAACTCGTTTTTATACCTTTAACCCCTATAAATACACATTGAAAATGAAAAATATAATAATAGCAAGTACGTCAACTCTTCATGGAGGCGAATATTTAGAGTACCTGTTGCCTGAATTAAGTAAGCATTTCAAAAACTGCAAGACCATCCTATTTGTCCCTTATGCAAGGCCCAGCGGCATATCACACGAGGAATATACCGCAAAGGCAGCTCTGGCTTTCGCCAAAATAAACCTGGCCGTAAAAGGAATCCATGAATTTGCAGATCCCATTTCTGCGATTGAAAACGCCGAAGGGATTTTTACCGGTGGCGGTAATACTTTTGTATTGGTCAATGAACTGTATAAAAACAACATCGCGACTGCGCTAAGTCAAGCCGTTAAAAAAGGGACTCCCTATTTAGGCACAAGCGCAGGTAGTGTGATTTGTGGATTGACGATGCAAACCACTAACGACATGCCTATTATTTATCCGCCGAGTTTTCAAACCTTGGGTTTGATTCCCTTTAACATTAACGCCCATTATTTAGATCCTGACACGCAATCAAAACACATGGGCGAGACGCGTGAAACCAGAATCAAAGAATTTCATGCGTTCAACTCTTTTCCCGTTTTAGGATTAAGGGAAGGAAGCTGGCTTGATGTAAAAGGGACTAAAATTAGACTCAAAGGAAGTTTATCGGCTCGACTTTTTAGACAAAATCAAATTGCTGAGGAAATTGAAAGCGAAACTGAGCTGAGTTATATTAAATAAAAAAGCCGAAACACAAATGTTTCGGCTTTGAAGAGCGAAAGACGAGGCTCGAACTCGCGACAACCAGCTTGGAAGGCTGGAGCTCTACCAACTGAGCTACTTTCGCATTAACAGGCTGCAAAGATACAAAATAATTTATCCGACGCAAGTTTTTTTTAAAATAAAAAAAATATCTGAAAAATGGATATCTCAATCCCTGTCAGGCTTAAAATAAAAAAGCCGAAACAGTTATGTTTCGGCTTTGGAGAGCGAAAGACGAGGCTCGAACTCGCGACAACCAGCTTGGAAGGCTGGAGCTCTACCAACTGAGCTACTTTCGCATTACTGAGTGCAAATATAGATAATAATTAAGCTTTGAAACAAGTTTTTTACCCTAAAATTTTACACAAAAACAAGGTTTAATTCTAACCGTTTTAAAATTAAATTGTTACAGACCTATTATTTAATTACAGGACAGACTTCATTGCAAAAATAACGACTTCAGAGGGCTATTCAGTCAGACAAAAGCTCCTTCTGCAAGGGAAACCAGCCTTAGCTGTCGATCCATTAAAGTCAAGAATTAGCCCAAACACGATCGTTCCTAAAACATTGTTCAAAACCACACCAGCAAAAAAAATTCCTTTTTTAAAACGAAAAAGTCTTTAGATAAAATCGTCGAACAACATTTTATCTAAAGACTCTTCTCTTATGACTGTCGGGAACTGAAGTTCGCCTCAATAGCATTGGTCTCCGCTTGATTTTTATTTTTACTGTATAAAATTAAGAAACTAATTTGGACGCCACTTTGTAACTCTCTGAAGGAAAATAAATGAACAAACAGGATTTATCTTTAATCGTTTGTATTATCTTGTCCGTCAACTCTAAAGGAATGGCAGGACAACCTAAGCTTCTTCCCAGCCTTTTATTATTTTGGATAAATGAATTTGAAACATACTCCGCGCCATGAATAACAACGGCTCTTGCCCGAGCATTACTGTTTATGCCTTTTTCCAAACCATCTAATTTCAAAGACTTGCCGTGTTTCCCGCTGTATATTTCTCCTGTGGCGTAAAATCCAAGACTGCTTTTATAGGATTCCGCTGAATTTGAAAAACTGCTTGCAAATTCATTGCCTGTGTTCCTTCCATGAGCGACCAGGGAATTGTACAAAATCGTATTTGTCGACAAATCGATTACCCACAATCTTTTAGAGTTTGATGACATACTAAAATCGATCAGTGTCAATATGTTTTTACTGACCAATCCTTTTTCTTTTAAAAGATAAAAGCCTTTTAAAGCTTCGGTGAAGCTTTCCAATTTAGGCAAGGCAAATTGATTGGAATTCAAACTATTGTAAATAGTTTCCTCATTATTTTCAGAAGTCGTTTTTATCACCGCAGCAATTTCAGCTTTCTTTACATTTTTAGCTTCAGAAAAAAATAATTTACTTGGAGAGAACGATAGAATTAATAACAATACAGCAGGGCAAATTTTGTATATCATTGATTTTAATTAGATTATATATTCAATTAAGTTTTGCAAAAGTATCAAAAAATACTTGACCACAGCATTAAAAGCTGTTTTTAAGGTATTTTTAACCTTATCCCGTTCGAGCTCCGCCACATAAAAAACATCGCAAACCTTTGTTTTTATGTTAATTATGTTATTTTTGTTTTGCCAAAATCACAATAAACAATGAGATTACAATACTTTTTACTTCCTTTTTTAATACTATTTAGCATAAACAGCTATTGTCAGAAAAAAGTCCTTTTTGCAAAGTCTACAACAGCTAACATTACAATCGACGGGAAGATAAATGAAGTAATCTGGGCCTCAGACGCGGAAATAGCTTCCGATTTCGTCATGTTTGAACCAGACAACGGCAAACCCATAAGCGAAGATAAAAAAACGGAAGTAAAGGTTCTTTATGACAATGACGCCATTTATGTTTCGGCCCTATTGTACGATAATGAGCCCGATAAAATTCAAAAGGAAATCACCAATCGCGATGTTTTTGGAGTATCCGACCATTTTTCGGTTTCGATCAATGGATTTAACGATGGCCAACAAGATTATAGATTTTACGTAAGTGCCGCAGGAGTTCAAATGGACTGTTTGGCAACAAAAGACGGTGAAGACTATTCGTGGGACGCAATATGGGACAGTAAAGTTTCGCTAACTGATTTCGGCTGGGTGGTGGAAATGAGAATTCCCTATGCCGCTTTGCGCTTCTCCAATGCCCAAAAGCAAACCTGGGGGCTGAATTTCATGCGAGAAATAAAACGAGATGTCCAAAAGTACACTTGGAACCATATTGACACTAAAATTGGCTCCATAACTGCCCAAGCGGGAATTCTTGAAGGAATAGAAAACATAAAACCGCCTACCCGCCTTTTCTTTATCCCTTACACTTCTTTCTATTATCAAAAAAATGAATTGGGCTCCGATAAAACTTTCAAAGCGGGCCTTGACATAAAATACGGAATAAATGATGCGTTTACATTAGACGTCATTTTAGTTCCTGACTTTGGACAAACAAAATTTGACAATGCCATTTTAAACTTGGAACCTTTTGAACAGAAACTCGATGAGAATAGGCCTTTTTTTACCGAAGGGACCAATTTGTTTAACATTGGAAATCTATTTTATTCCAGGAGAATAGGGGGACTACCGAGTTCTGTTCCAGAAACTGCAGCTAATGAAGAAATCACGAATTACGCAAGTAGCGTTGATTTATTTAATGCGATAAAAGTATCCGGACGAACAGAAGGCGGGCTAGGCATTGGCTTCTTGAACGCCATCACAGAAAAAACGTATGCAACCATTAAGAATATAGACACTGATGAATACAGAAAAGAAGTCATAGAACCATTGACCAACTATAATGTATTGGTTTTTGACCAACGTTTTAATCAAAACTCCTCAGTTTCTTTTGTGAACACCAACACGACCCGAAATGGAGGATTCAGAGATGCAAATGTTTCCGCCGCACTGTTTGACTTGAGCACCAAAGCCAATTCTTATAATTTCTTTGGTGATCTTAAATACAGCACCATTAATGACATCGAGGATTATGACGGAATTAAAACTTCATTGAATTTTGCAAAAACAAGCGGGAAGTACAGGTACCTCCTTTCGGGAAAATACATTTCAAAAAATTACGATGTAAATGACCTTGGGATCATTTTTTACACCAATTACCAGAGTGCTTTTGCCAATGGCAGTTACAGAATAGTAAATCCCACAAAATTCTTCAATACATTTAAAATTGAGCAGGAATTAAATATAGAAGTTCAAAACACAACCGGTAAAACACAGGAAGCCTGGTATAGAACATACATAAAGGCAACTACTTTAAAAAACAACTATATTGAATTCCTTTTTCAATTAAACCCTTTGGACCGATTTGATTTTTTCGAGCCCCGTGTCGATGGCCGATTTGTATACATTCCGAAAAGTGCGCTCTTATATGCTGCATTTGTCACCAATCAAAACAAGCCCTTTACCTATGAAGTCGAATCTGCCATTACCAAATTTGACGAGGACCAAAGGGTTAATTATTTGCTTAACGGAGGCGTAAAATACAGATTCAACACTAAATTTTCATTGGCTTATGATTTCCAATACACCCATAAAATAAATGACCGGGGATGGGTAGGATTTGATAACGAAGACATCATTTTTGGAAAAAGAGATAGAGAAATACTTCAAAACAACATTACCGGTAAATATGCGATTAACACTAAGATGACTTTAAATCTCACCGGTAGGTATTATTGGTCCTATTCGGACAATCATGCGTTTTTCACATTACAGGACGATGGTTACCTGAATCCGAACAATGACTATTCTTTGAATAAAAACAGAAATTTCAATTCTTGGAACTTTGATTTATCCTACTCCTGGTGGTTCGCTCCGGGAAGCGAACTTTCGGTCCTGTATCGCAATTATTCACAGGTAGGTTCCGGCACCGTTGAGAAAAGGTTTAACACCAATCTTAAGAACGTTTTTGACGCTGACATGACCAATATCTTATCCGTTAGCTTTCGTTATTTCATTGACTATAACGTCGTGAAAAACCTGTTTTAAAAGCTGTAGCAAAACCATATGATGAGATTGATTAACAAACGTTTTTCAATCTCATTTTTTTATATAACAAATTGTCTTTCGATTTTTTTTAAATAAACTGTAACAATTCCGCCAAAGTGCAGTCTATTATTATTAGAATCATCAATCATCTATATCAATCAAATCTATATGAGAAAACTACTTCTTATAGTTCTTCTTTTTATTTCAGTTGTTGCACACAGCCAAAAAAAAGCACTTCAAACGAAAGTTACATCTGAAAGCTTAACCATTGACGGAAAATTTGACGAGCCCGTTTGGCAGTCTGCCCCTATAGCAACTGATTTCGTAATGTTCAGGCCGGATAACGGGAAAGCCATACCCGAAAATAAAAGAACAGAGGTGAAAATTGTTTATGATAACGATGCCATTTATGTGGCTGCATTACTATATGATGACCAACCGGACAAAATTTTAAAAGAGATCACTAAACGTGACGTATTTGGAGCTTCCGATCTTTTTGGAATCTTTATAAACGGGTATAATGACGGACAGCAAAATTTTCAATTTATCGTTAGCGCGTCAGACGGACAGGCCGACTCCGTAACAACTGATACTACTGGGGATGATTATTCGTGGGATGCCATTTGGAAAAGCAAAGCGATAATAACCGAATTTGGTTGGGCCGTAGAGATGCGAATTCCCTATGCCGCTCTGCGTTTTTCTGGCGAAAGCAAGCAGACTTGGGGCCTGAACTTTTGGAGAGAAATACAGCGAGACAGACAACAATACTCATGGAATTTTATCGATTCGAAAATTGGCACTTTCACGCAACAAAACGGAACCCTTGAGGGAATCGAAAACATAAAAACCCCTACACGACTCTTTCTTTTACCCTATTCTTCTTTTTATGCCCATGCAAGCAAGGGACAAAAAACGTACGGCACACTTAAGGGCGGCTTGGATTTAAAATACGGCATCAACGATGCCTTCACGCTCGACATGATTCTTATTCCCGATTTTGGACAAACAAAATATGACGACCAGATACTGAATCTGGGGCCTTTCGAACAGCAATTCAATGAAAACAGACCATTTTTTACGGAAGGTACGGATTTGTTCAGCAAGGGAAATTTAGTGTATTCCAGAAGAATTGGCGGAAGCCCCAGCATTTACCCAACTAAAGCCACAAATGAAGAAATCATCGACAATCCCTCAAGCGTAAACCTGATCAATGCGCTAAAAGTCTCTGGAAGAACAAAGGACGGCTTAGGAATAGGAATTCTAAATGCGGTCACTGAAAGGACCTTCGCAACAATTAAGGACACGGTCACGCAAGCAACAAGGAGAGAAGAGGTGGAACCTTTGTCAAACTATAACGTAATGGTTTTGGACCAGAGGTTTCGCAAAAATTCCTCCGTTTCATTTGTAAACACGAACGTAACCCGAAACGGAAGTTTTCGTGACGGAAATGTTTCTGCATTGGTGTGGGATTTGAACACCAAGAAAAACACCTATAACCTTTCCGGAAATTTCAAGTACAGTTATATCAATGATGCTGAAGATAAAAAAGGAACAGCAACATCCTTGAACCTTCGGGAAACCTCGGGGAAATACCGGTACAGTCTAGGGACTGAAATTGTGTCAAAAAACTTCGATAACAATGACTTGGGAATCAACTTTGAAACAAACTACTATGCCATTTACGGAAACGCAAGTTACAGAATATTAAATCCCACAAAATATTTCAATTCATTCAATTCAAATATTAATATGTACACCCAGTTTCAAAAGGAGACAGGTAAAATTCAAGGCAACAACATTAATCTAAACATCAATTCGAATAATAAGCAAAATCATTATTTTGGTTTTGGGTTAAACGCCAGTCCACTTGAATCCTATGATTATTATGAACCCCGAACAGAAAACAGGTTTTTAATTTCCCCAAAACGCTATGGGGCATGGTTTTATTTTTCTTCTAATTACGCCAATAAATTCGCATTGGATATCAATCCCACCATTGCGGTATTAAGCGAGCCTGGCAGAAACTCCTTAGGTTTTGACTTGAGCCCGAGGTACCGTTTCAACGATAAATTTTCATTGGTATACAACTTTAATTTCTTTAGACAAAACAACAATAAAGGATATGTAGACAGCATTGATGATGATTTAAATCCATCCACCGCTAACACCATTGTTTTTGCCAATCGTAACGTAATTACATATTCCAACTCACTAACAGGAAAATATTCCATTAACAGCAAGATGACTTTTAACCTTGCCTTGCGCCATTATTGGTCCTATGCTGAAAATGAAAACTTTTTATCGTTGGAACAAAACGGAAGACTGATGGATTATACCAGTTACACCGAAAATAAGAACTCTAATTTTAGTTCTTGGAATGCTGACCTTTCTTATTCTTGGTGGTTTGCTCCGGGTAGTGAAATTTCAATCTTATACAGAAACAATGCAGCCAATTTTCAAAGAGAAATAGACAAAGATTTCGGAAGAAAAGTCACTAATTTGCTGACCAATGATGAACTAAAACACGTTTTTTCGATTAGTGTCCGTTATTTTATTGAC
The DNA here is from genome assembly GCF_036515215.1 of Flavobacterium sp. GTDB lineage: Bacteria > Bacteroidota > Bacteroidia > Flavobacteriales > Flavobacteriaceae > Flavobacterium. Next base: position 9,509 of record NZ_DATBVQ010000019.1, on the reverse strand, counting down.
TATAATCAGGTGAAAAACAAATTCTAACTTGCATTTATTTTATAAAAACATCCCTTCCGTAACTAAATTATAATTTTTGGGCTGCGTTAATTCCTTAATGCGTAATAGTAGTTTTGATTAGTTCGAACATTTTTAGAAATACTTTACCTTTGTGTAAAATATATTCCAATGAACAAAAAAGTAATTCTAATGATATTGGACGGTTGGGGCAAATCCCCTGACCCTAAAGTATCGGCGATCGATAATGCAGATGTTCCCTTTATAAATAGTCTGTATAAAAAATACCCTAATGCCCAACTAAGAACTGACGGCTTAAATGTAGGCTTGCCGGAAGGACAAATGGGCAATAGCGAAGTTGGCCACATGAATTTGGGCGCGGGCAGAATCATATATCAAGATTTGGCTAAAATAAACCTGGCTGTCGCCAATAAAACTTTAGCGAAGGAACAAGTGCTTAAAGACGCTTTTCAATACGCCAAAGACAACCATAAAAAAGTACACTTTTTAGGACTGGTTTCTGATGGTGGCGTTCACTCCCATACTTCCCATTTACGAGGACTGATTGATGCAACACAAGAGTATGGATTAAAAGAGGTATTCGTTCATGCTTTCACGGACGGACGCGATGTGGATCCGAAATCCGGAAAAAGTTATATCCACAATCTAGAAAATTACATAGCCAATACTACTGTAAGAATAGCATCGGTAATTGGTCGATATTACGCGATGGACAGAGACAGGCGTTGGGAAAGGGTAAAACTTGCCTACGATTTATTGGTAAACGGACACGGAACCCCTTCCAAAAATTTAGTTTCTTCAATTGAAGAAAGCTACGAGGCTAATATCACTGACGAGTTCATCAACCCAATAGTAATGGTGGACGAAAACAACAAACCTCTTGCCACTATCGAGGATGAAGATGTAGTTATTTTCTTCAATTTCAGGACTGACAGGGGAAGGGAACTTACTGAAGTTCTTACCCAAGTGGATTGCCATGAGCAAAACATGCACAAATTGAATTTGTATTACGTTACCTTGACCAATTATGACGAGACCTACAAAAACGTCAAAGTGGTGTACAATAAAGACAATATCGAGGAAACATTAGGCGAAGTTTTAGAAAAACACAATAAAACCCAAATCAGAATAGCCGAAACGGAAAAGTATCCACACGTTACATTTTTCTTTTCCGGTGGTAGAGAAATCCCTTTTAGAGGCGAAAAAAGAATTCTGAAAAATTCCCCTAAAGTAGCCACTTATGATCTGCAACCTGAAATGAGCGCATTTGAACTTACGGATGCATTGGTTCCAGAGCTTGAAAAAGGGGATGTGGATTTTGTGTGCCTAAATTTTGCCAATGGAGACATGGTGGGTCATACGGGAATTATGCCAGCGGCTATTAAGGCATGTGAAGCCGTCGATAAATGTGTAGAGAAGGTGATTACGGCGGCTCTGGCCAATAATTACACTACCATTATAATCGCAGACCACGGGAACTGCGAAACCATGATTAATCCTGATGGAAGCCCAAACACGGCACATACCACTAACCCTGTGCCTATAATTTTAGTTGACAAAAATTTGAAAGAGATCCATGACGGTGTCTTAGGCGATATCGCACCAACCGTTTTAGAATTGATGGGCGTTGAAAAGCCGGCAGTAATGACTTGTCATTCGCTATTATAAAAACAACAAGGGCATTAAAACCCAAATAATCCATAAATTAAGCTGTCCTTATTGGGACAGCTTTTTTTTTATGAATAAAAGGTTAAACTATTTTTTTTTCGATAGTATTACTATTACATTTGCATTAAATAATGTTAGTTATGAAGGATTTAATGTCAACCATTAAGATACAAGTCAACGAGAAGATCTATGTAAAAGACCCCGAAACCTCCCTATTAGGAAAAAAAATCATCCAAGAAAGTATTCTTCTAATTGATGAAATAGGTTTTGATAATTTTACTTTTAAAAAATTAGGCGCGAAAATTGGCTCTAACGAAAGCTCCATTTATCGCTATTTTGAAAACAAACACAAACTATTGGTGTATCTTTCTTCTTGGTATTGGAGTTGGATGGAATACAAATTGTTTTTTGCCACAACCAACATCGAAGATGCATTCGACAAACTAAAGAAAGCGATCACAGTTGTAACTGAAAAGATAGAGGACGATAAAGCCACAGAACACATCAACGAATCGATTTTAAACAAAATAATCATAGCCGAATTCACAAAAACACTTCACACCAAAGAAGTTGATCAGGAAAACAAGGAAGGTTTCTTTTTGATATATAAAAGGGTAATTATTCGAATTGTTGATTTAATCGTTGCCGTAAACCCTGACTATCCATTTGCAAAAAGCCTTGCTTCAAATATAATTGAGGGCGCACTGCATCAGCATTTTTTAAGAGACCATTTAACTACGATTACAAATTGTAACGAAAAGATTAGTCCAACTGATTTTTACCTCAACCTTATCACAACTGTTTTAAAAAATAAATAGACAATGACTCCATTAAAAAGATTTTACAATTTATTAGAGCTGGACAAAAAAGACATTTCACAACTGTTCTTTTATGCGATATTTGCCGGATTAGTTAGCTTGTCACTTCCTTTAGGCATACAAGCTATTATCAATTTCATACAATCAGGCCGTGTCAGTGTCTCATGGATTGTGTTGATATTTCTAGTTGTAATGGGAGTTGCTCTTGTGGGAATTTTATCCTTAATGCAACTTAGAATAACAGAAAATTTGCAGCAAAAAATATTTGTTCGCTCCTCATTTGAATTTGCGGTGCGATTACCCAAAATTAAATTTGAAGAACTGTATAATACGTATCCGCCAGAGTTAGCTAACCGTTTTTTTGATACAATGATTATTCAAAAAGGTACTTCAAAATTATTAATAGACTTTTCTGCAGCCTTACTTCAGATTGTCTTTGGAGTAATATTGTTGTCACTATACCACCCCTATTTTATTATATTTGGTATAATGCTGATTCTTTTGCTGTTTTTCATCTTTAAACTATCCTACAAGCCTGGTTTGGAAACCAGTTTGAAAGAATCGAAAAACAAATATAAAGTAGCAGGATGGCTTCAAGAAATGGCTCGTAATAATTACAGTTTTAGGAACCAACTCAATTTTGATTATGGTCTTCAAAAAAATGACCACTTAGTTACTGAATATCTGCATTACCGAGAGAAACATTTCAACGTTATAAAAAGACAATTTACCCAACTAATTATTTTTAAAGTAATTATTACCACAAGTTTACTTTCAATTGGAGGGTTTTTGGTTGTCTCACAACAAATGAATATTGGGCAGTTTGTCGCTGCTGAAATCATCATTTTATTAGTCATTAATTCTGTTGAAAAAATCATTCTTGGCCTGGAAACTTTTTATGATGTATTGACATCTGTAGAGAAAATTGGACAAGTAGCCGATTTAAGTTTAGAAGAAGAATTCGATAACGAAAGTACCAACTATTGTTACGCTGACATCACATTAGAAACAGAGAAGATACAATTCAAATTCCCAGATTCAAAAAATAAGATTCTAAACGACATTTCATTGAAAATTGATCAGGGCGAACGAATTTTTATTAATGGCGAAAATGGTTCTGGTAAAACAACACTGATTCGAGTACTGTCAGGACTATTAAAACCTACCTCCGGCAGTTTCTATATAAATGACGACACTTTCAAAAAAGTTGATTTAAAACAATACCGTTCACAAATAGGAAGCATCATCTATGGAGAATCCCCTTTTGAGGGAACTTACTTGGAGAACATAACATTTAATGATAAAAACATCAATCAAGAGGATTTGAAATGGGCACTTGACGGCGTACAATTAACTTCTTTTATCAAATCGTTACCAAAAAGTTTAGATACTCATATATTCCCCGAAGGAAGACAATTATCATCATCGAATGCACGAAAAATCTTATTGGCACGAAGCATAATTCATAAGCCAAAAATTCTTTTCTATGAGGATCCGACCGACACTATGGATGAAAAAATTGCTAACGAAATCATTGATTTCATCACCGCCAAGGAGCACAAATGGACCATTATAGTTTCTTCAAAAAACCCTTATTGGAAAACAAAATGCAACAGAGAAATTATCATGCAAAACGGAAGTATTCAACAAGACTCAAAAAACCTATAGGTTATGCTAAACATATCTGACAACAATAAAACGAATTCTCCAAGTTTACAAAAGTTTGAAACTATAAAGAATCTGAATTCAAATTCGAACTCAAAGATTTTAAATAGAATTATCGTCTCCGTTTGTATTTTAGGAATACTAATACTGTTTCTTCCTTGGACTCAAAACATCTCTGGATCCGGTTCTGTGACAACCTTAAAACCAAATCAAAGGCCACAATCGATTCAAAGTGTTATTTCTGGACGAATAGAAAACTGGTACGTTCAAGAAGGTGATTTTGTAAAAAAGGGAGACACTATTCTTTATATTTCAGAAATAAAAGAGGATTATATGGATCCTAATTTAGTCGCCAACACCAAGAAACAAGTCGACGCTAAAAAGATGTCTTTAGAGTCCTATGGTTCAAAAGTCACAACATTGTCAAGCCAAATTAAATCTATTGAAAGTGAGAAAAATCTAAAATTAGAACAAGCGCAAAACAAAATAAAACAGTCGCTTTTAAAAATAAAAAGTGACAGTATAGACCTTGTTGCCGTAAAAACACAACTCAAGATAGCAAACACTCAATTTGATCGCACGGTTCAATTGAATAATGAAGGACTCAAACCTTTGACTGATGTCGAAGACAAAAGACTAAAACTGCAAGAAGTACAAGCCAAAATTATTACCCAAGAAAACAAATTCCTTACTAGCAAAAACGAATACATCAATTCAAAAGTAGAAACGAATCGAATTATCGCTGAATACTCAGAGAAAGTTTCAAAAGCACAAAGTGATCAGTACACTGCATTAAGTAATCAATTTGATACCGAAGCACAAGTCAACAAACTGGAAAACCAGTACGCAAATTACAGCATTAGAAACGGTATGTACTATATAACAGCACCCCAAAGCGGCTATGTCAATAGGGTGCTTCAAGCCGGAATAGGACAAACAGTAAAGGAGGGAACCCCTATCGTGAGCATTATGCCCGCCCAATATGACATTGCTGTTGAAACCTACGTTGACCCGATAGATTTGCCGTTAATCAACAAAGGCGAAAAAGTCAGGATCTGGTTTGACGGATGGCCTACAATAGTATTCTCTGGATGGCCTGATGTTTCCTATGGGACTTTTGGAGGTAAAATTGTTGCCATAGAAAATTTCATAAGCGACAACGGAAAATACAGAATATTGATTGCACCGGACAAAGACGAAGCCGCTTGGCCTCAAAAAATAAGTATAGGTTCTGGGGCCGAAACCATTGCTTTGCTAGACACAGTCCCTATTTGGTTTGAAGTATGGCGAGTTTTAAATGGCTTCCCACCAAATTACTACAAAACGGACTCAAAAATAGCTAAAGAGAAAAAATAATGAAATCACTTCTAATCATTTTACTGTTGTTTAGCTCCTTTGTTTTTGGGCAGGCTTCAAGCGAAAGCTTATCTACAGAGTTTACTTATAATGAGTTCTTGGGATATGTGAAAAAATACCATCCCTTAGTCAAAAATGCTAATTTAGAAATCAACAAAGCACAAGCTAATTTAATGATGGCCCGTGGTGGGTTCGACCCAAAAATCGAAGTCGATTTTAAGGAAAAACAGTTCAAAAACAAAGAGTATTATTCGATTCTAAACAGTAGTTTTAAAATCCCAACCTGGTACGGAATCGAGATAAAAGCAGGATTTGACAACAATGAAGGAATCTATTTGAATCCCGAAAACACCGTTCCTAACAAAGGTTTAACGTCTCTGGGAGTTACAGTTCCATTGGGGCAGGGTTTGTTCATTAATCAAAGGATGGCTGATGTACGCAAAGCAAAAATTCAAATAAAATTGAGTCAAGCCGAGAGAAAACTCCAGGCAATCGCCGTTCTATATGACGCCTCATTAGCTTACTTTAACTGGAAGAAGACCTTCAATGAAGTAAAACTATACGAAACTTACAATACGAATGCACAGATTCGTTTTGACGGAATTAAATCCTTGATAAAAGCGGGAGACAAACGTGCAATTGATAGTATTGAAGCTGGAATAAGCGTAAAAAACAGACAGCTAAGTCTTGAAGATTCCAAACTAAAATTGAACAAAGCGAAATTAGAACTGTCTAATTTTCTTTGGCTGGAAAATTCCATTCCGCTTGAGCTTTCTGATGCACTCAGTCCAGAATCAGATTTAGAAGGAACGATACAGGAAACACTAAAGACAAATGATTTATTAAATAGTGAATTTAGACTAGAAAATCATCCAAAAATAAATAGTTTAGAAAATAAGATTGAAATTTTGACTGTTGAAAAAAAGTTGAAAGCAAACATGCTCTTACCCAAAATTGACATTGGATACAGCTATTTAGCAGAACCAAGCTATATTGACAATTATCAATTTGAAGACTATAAAATAGGATTAAACTTTTACTTTCCTTTGTTTTTGAGAAAAGAACGAGGCGGTTTGAAATTGGCCCAATATAAAATCCAAGAAACAGAATACCTTTTAAATTTGGAAAAAGTTCAACTTTCGAATAAAATCAGTGCTCAAAAAACGGAGATCATATCACTCGAAAAACAAAATGAAATTATAAAGACATTAGCAAAAGACTATGCCATGATGCTAAAATCAGAGGAACGTCTCTTTTCTTTTGGCGAAAGCTCCCTGTTTTTGATAAACAGCCGGGAGAGCAGTTTGATCAGTGCACAATTAGCATCAATTGCATTAGAAAACAGATATTTCATCTCCAATTCCGAGCTTTTTAAAATTATGGCCAACCCTGATTAAATAATTTTAAAATCGTACTTTTGCAAACTGAAAATTACAAATATGATTATAGTAAAGTCCCGTGAAGAAATAGAATTGATGCGTGAAAGCGCCTTAATCGTATCGAAAACATTAGGAATGATTGCCTCCGAAATAAAAGAAGGCGTTACCACTCTATATTTAGATAAATTAGCCGAAGAATTCATTCGTGACCACGGTGCCGTTCCTAGTTTCCTTGGTTTGTACGGTTTCCCAAACTCATTATGCATGAGTCCGAATGCACAAGTGGTACACGGAATACCTAACAATACGCCTCTTGAGAGCGGGGACGTAATCTCTGTTGATTGCGGCGCTTACAAAAACGGCTACCACGGTGATCACGCCTATTCTTTTGAGATAGGGGAAGTTGCACCAGAAACTAAAAAGTTATTGCAGATAACCAAAGAGTCCCTTTATGTTGGAATCCGCGAATTCAAAGCCGGAAACCGCGTGGAAGATGTTGGAAACGCAATTCAAAAATATACAGAAGCCCATGGCTACGGAGTCGTTCGCGAACTGGTGGGACATGGCCTTGGTCAAAAAATGCACGAAGACCCTGAAATGCCGAACTACGGAAAACGTGGCCGCGGTAAACTTTTCGTTGAAGGAATGGTTGTCGCTATCGAGCCTATGATCAACATGGGAACCAGAAATATCAAACAACACAAAGACGGCTGGACAATAACTACCGCTGATAATAAACCAAGTGCTCACTTTGAACACGATGTAGCTCTTATTGACGGTAGACCAGAGATACTTTCTACTTTCGCGTATGTGTACAAAGCATTGGGCATTGTAAGTAATGAAGAAGATGAGTTTAGAAAAAATCCATTAGTACTATAATGAAAAAACTTTTCAAACTCGTACTCAATACTATTCCACGTCCTATTCTTATTCGCTTAAGTTATGTGGCGAGACCCGTTTTAGCTTTTGCTTTAAAAGGAAATACTTTCACTGATCCTATTGACGGAAAAAGTTTTAAAACGTTCTTACCTTATGGTTATGGGACTCAACGAAACAATGTGCTTTCGCCAAGCACGCTTTCGCTGGAAAGACACCGTTTACTTTGGTTGTACCTCAACGAAAAAACTGATTTTTTTACGGCTCCAAAAAAAGTCTTGCATTTTGCGCCGGAACAGGCCTTTTACAAACTGTTCAGAAATCAGAAAAACCTGAATTATACCACAACAGACTTGTTTTCGCCATTGGCAGACGTCAAAGCAGATATTTGTTACTTGCCTTTTGAGGACAATCAATACGATGTTATTCTTTGCAATCACGTTCTGGAACATATTCCTGACGACACAAAAGCGATGCAGGAATTGTACCGCGTTTTGAAACCTGGCGGAATGGCGATTTTGCAAATCCCACAGGATCTGTCAAGAGCAGTAACATTTGCAGACGATTCCATCACAGACCAAAAAAAGCGAGCGGAAATATTCGGACAATACGATCACGTGCGCATTTACGGACGCGACTATTTTGATAAGTTGAGAAGTATTGGTTTTACAGTAATCGAAGAAGATTACACCAATAAAATTGATCCCGAACTAGTGGAGAAATACTGTTTGGCAAAGGGAGAAATTATCCCCGTTTGCTTTAAATAAAAAAATGCCCGCTAAATTTGATTTTAGCGGGCATTTACAATTTTATAACAATCTATTATTTTTGAACTTCCGGTAACAGCATAGCAACTACTTTGTCTTTGGTAAGATATTTTTTAGCGACTGCTTGAATATCTTTGGCAGTAATCTTATTGATTGCTTCCTCCATTTGTAAAATTCTATCAGGACTCTTTCCGTCAATATAAGACTGAGTAAAATTACTCAACCAGAATCTATTTTCCTTAATATCCTTTTTATAGTCTAACAATTCAGCTTGTTTGAATTTAGTCACATCTTTTTCGTCAGGACCGTTGTCAATAATTTTTTGCAACTCATTCAAGGCTGATGCAGTTAATTTCTCGGCATTTTCTGGACCACAAGGAAAACCTATTCTGAAATTAAAGGAACCATTTGGAATTTTTGTCATGCTACCACGAGCGCTTACTCCATACACACCCGCTTCATTTTCTCTTAACTCTTCAATTAATTTGATAGTTAACACTTCGCCTAATGCTTGCATCGCTAAAGCCTCTTTGTCCGAATAAACAGCGTCTCCATAATACATAATAGAAACAGTGCTTTTTGGATCAGCACCTTTATTGATTACTTTTTTCAAATCTCCTTTTAGCATTCTGTACCCTAAATCGCTTACGACATCCTCTTTCTTAGTTGATGGTAATGAAGCAATGTATTTAGTAGCAAAAGTCTCCATTATTTGATCGTCTACGTTTCCAACAAAGAAGAATTCAAAGTCGCCTGCATTAGCAAAACGCTCTTTGTATTTTTTATAAGCCAATTCATAATCCGTTTGTGCCCATGTTTCATCTGTTGGAACAATTCCGTTAAACCTAGGATCTTCTTTCATCAAATAGGCATACAATTCTTGTTGGAAAAAGAAAGAAGGTTGTGAAGCCATATTTTTATAGAAAGCAGATTGTTTTTGCTTAAAGCCTTCATAAGCTTCT
>NZ_DATBVQ010000018.1:0-26698 GCF_036515215.1 Flavobacterium sp. | reverse complement strand
GCCACAATATCATAGTTGCCGGGAGCGATGTTTTTTATAAAATAATTCCCATTTTCATCACTAATGGTTGTTTTGTCGGTTTTTTTCAGGACAATATTGACTTGTTGCAATGGCATTCCATCGGCAGTGACACTTCCTTTTAGACTCGCTTGAGCAAATGAAAGGCTTGTCGTTACTAAGAAAATGGATAAAATTAGATTTTTCAAAATGTTATTTTAGATTGTGTTTAAATATAAATTTAGGCAAAGCTAAAAATTATATTTGATATAACAAAAAAACATAATTATATTTGCCTCAAATAGTTATAAAATGGGTAAATCATTAGAAGAGGTAAACCAATCGGTTTCAACACTAAATAAGAAATCAGTTTTCCGAAAAATATTGGCCTTTTTTGGTCCCGCTTACCTAATCAGCGTTGGATATATGGACCCAGGGAACTGGGCCACGGACATCGCAGGTGGTAGCCAATTCGGGTATTCCTTACTTTGGGTATTATTGATGAGCAACATTATGGCTTTGTTGCTGCAAAGTTTGAGCGCTCGGTTGGGAATAGTGACCCAACGTGATTTGGCGCAAGCCTCGCGCGAAACCTATTCGCCATTTATCAATTACATTCTTTACTTTTTGGCTGAGATTGCCATTGCGGCCTGTGACTTGGCTGAGGTTTTAGGAATGGCAATCGGTATCAACTTGTTATTCGACATCCCGCTTATCGAAGGGGTAATGATTACGGTTTTAGACACTTTTTTATTGCTGTTTTTGATCAATAAGGGGATACGTAAAATGGAGGCTTTTATCATTGCACTTGTAATGGTAATTGGAGCTTCTTTTATTTTCGAGATGATTTTTGCTCAGCCGGAAATGGACAAAGTGATTTTAGGATTGATTCCATCGATGCCAAATGAAACGGCTTTATATATCGCCATCGGTATCATTGGGGCTACGGTTATGCCTCACAATTTATACCTGCATTCTTCATTGGTGCAAACCAGAAAATTCGACCGGACCAAGGCAGGAATCAAGCAGGCTTTAAAATACAATTTCATAGATTCTACCATTGCGCTTAATTTGGCTTTTTTGGTGAATGCTGCTATTTTAATTTTGGCGGCAGCCACATTTTATAAAATCGGAATGTATCATGTGGCCGAAATTCAGGATGCGCATAAGTTTTTGGCTCCGCTTTTGGGAACCAAATGGGCGCCTATTTTATTTGCCGTAGCCTTGATTGCGGCGGGACAAAGTTCTACCATAACGGGAACACTGGCAGGGCAAATTATCATGGAGGGTTACTTGAATTTAAGAATCCAACCTTGGGTGCGTAGAATCATAACGCGATTGATCGCCATTGTGCCGGCAGTTATCGTAATTACCATTTTTGGAGAAGGAGTGACGGGGAAATTACTGATTTTGAGTCAGGTGATTTTGAGTTTGCAACTGGGTTTCGCGATCATTCCACTAATTCATTTTGTGAGTGATAAATCAAAAATGCATGGATTTCATATTGGCAGGGCAACCCAAATCGCCTCTTGGGTTGTGGCGACGATAATTGTTATTTTAAATGGTAAGTTAGTTTACGATGAAATTAGCGGATGGCTCGAAACTTCCGAAAATCCTATCGTGTTGTGGTTAACGGTAGTACCATTAGCGCTAAGTTTCTTGATTCTGTTGTTGTACATTGTTTTCAAACCGTTTGTGTCCAAATCGAAGATCGATATTCAAAACCATTCGCCACATAGCTTAAAATTGCGGTTTTCTGAGTCTATAATTTGCAGTAAAAAGAATATTGCTGTGGCATTAGATTTTTCTGGTGCTGATGAGGTTGCGCTAAACAACGCTTTTGAATTAGGCGGAATAGATGCCAGATATACCTTAATTCATGTGGAAGAATCGGTGGGTGCAATGGTTTATGGCGAAAACATTGAGGATCATGAAACCTTGATAGACGAAAAAATATTGAAAGAATACAAGGAGATGCTTTCTGAAAAAGGATTTAAGGTGGAAACACGATTAGGTTTCGGTAACCCGAATAGGGTAATACCGGAGATTATCAATGCAGGGGATTTTGATATTTTGGTCATGGGAACTCATGGTCATACGGGGTTCAGGGATTTAATTTTTGGTACTACGGTGGATAAATTACGCCATAAAATTTCCATACCTTTGTTAGTTGTTAAGAATTAAAAAACGGTAATTGGTTAAACAACCCAACATCAAATTTTTAATCTAAAGCGGATAACCTCAATTTTAATTTTAATGACATTTTCAGAAGAAAACTATCTCAAAACCATTTACCATATCACAGTGGTTTCGCATTCCGAGGTGAGCACTAACGCCATTGCCGAAATGATGGAAACCAAAGCTTCCTCAGTAACGGATATGATAAAAAAACTGGCCGAAAAGGATTTGGTCAATTATAAAAAATACCAGGGGGTTTCCTTGACCGAGGCAGGAAAACTAGCCGCGAAAATGATTGTTAGAAAGCACCGTCTTTGGGAGGTTTTCTTGGTGGAAAAATTAGATTTTTCCTGGGATGAGGTGCATGACATTGCCGAGCAATTGGAACACATAAAATCAGAACAACTGATCAATAAATTGGATGACTTTCTGGGAAACCCAACCACCGACCCGCATGGTGACCCAATCCCAAGTAGGGATGGGCAAATTCTTAAAATTGAAAAGCAATTGCTTTCGGAACTGTCCGCTAATCAAAAAGGAATATGCGTCGGAGTGAAAGACACTTCGTCCGAATTTTTGAAATACTTGGACAAGCAAAAGATCGCTTTGGGATCGAAAATAGAAGTGCTAGGCAAGGAAACTTTTGATTTGTCATTCAAAATTAAGGTAGACGGAATAGTTTTGACCATTTCGAATAAAATTGCCAGCAATCTTTTTGTGGAGACAACTTAAATTAAAACAAACTATATTTGGAGTAATAAAACGAAATCAAATGAAAAACATTCTTGTTGCAGTTATGCTAATTTTTAGCTTTTCTTTATTTGCCCAAAACGATCTGGATACCGGCTATCTGAAAATCACTCCAAAAAGTTGCACAAAGAAAAAAGGGAGTTCGTTAGTCTTGAAAGAGGTTCTTTCTGATTCGCGTTGTCCAACAGGAGTGAACTGCATTTGGGCTGGTGAGGCAAAAGTTGTGGTTGCCGTATATCACGACCGCAAATTCGTAAAAGAGGAAACCCTGACCATTTCGGACAGTAACAGCCAAGAGAACACAGCGTGGTTCGCGCAATATTTGCCAGCAAACAAAAAAAACGTAAAAAGCATAAACGTTATTCCTCATCCAAAAGAGGGAGTTAAAATCCAAAAGAAAGATTATTACATACGCATAGGTTATCTTAAATAAGTAAGTTAAAATCGGGTTGAAATTTTTGCGGTAATAAACTTTAGCAATTTCTTGGAAATCAATTTCTGATTCTATTTTTCGTCGCTTTTAAATCCTATCAATTTTCGGTATTTCTTTTCGCTTTCTTCCAAAGCTACCTCAAGTTGCTTGTATGAGGTAATGTCTTTTATATTTGCAACGGCGGCAATAATGTAGTTATTTTCGTCAACGATGGGTCTACCGCTTATTACCACCCGCTTCTTCATTTTTGTTTCAGAATTCTCAATTATTATTTCAACGTCGTTGCTTGACTCGCCTTTCAACGCTTTCTCTAAAGGAAGATTTTGGACAGGGAAAACAGTTTTTTCATCAGGGTAATATAGGTCATACTTTGCAGACCAATCAAGCGTGGTAGGAATTTCGGTATCCTGTTTGACACCTATTATTTCTTCCGCCATATGATTCGACAGAACAATTCTTTTCCGGGTATCCGTAACGATAATTCCCTCTCCTATGTTTTCTAAAATCAATTTTAATTTAAGTTCATTTTGACGCACTTGTCGGTCTGCTTCAATTTTCTCATTTTCAAATTTTTTGCTAATCGAAATGTCTTTAATAAAGGCGATAAAGATATACTTGCCTAGGATTGTCGCCGGTGAGATCGTAAACTCGATATCGAACTCCACACCGTTTTTATTAAGGGCGGTTATTTGTATTGTTTTATTTATGATGGGGCTTTCGCCGGTTATAAGGAAATTTTGGAAACCTTTTGTAATACTTTCTTTGTGTTGTTCAGGAATAATCAAATCCCGCATCGATTTCCCTAGAACTTCCCCTACAGACCATCCGAATATTTCTACTGCTTTGGGATTCCACCTGATAATATTTCCCTCATCATTTATTACGATTAACGCATCAGGAGCCTCGTTAAATATGGTTTGCAATTGACTTTCGCTTTCTTTCAATTTTTGTTCCGCAGCTTTACGGTCAGTAATGTCCCTCATAATCGATTTATGACCCATTATCCGATTTCCTTCCCTCAACTGATTGACGGTTTGCTCAATCCATTTTTGTTCTCTGGATTTAGTAATTATTGGAAAAGAATATAACGTCTCATCTATCTTATGTTTAAATTGATTCAAATAGAATTCACTCACGCGTTGTCGCCATTCCGGAGCAACGAGTGCCGAAATATTCGTGCCGATCAATTCGTTTTGTGTGTAGCCGGTTAGTTTTTGACAGGCGGGATTGATATAGGTAAAGGTTCCTTTGTAATCAGTGGTGTGGACAACATCACTTGTGTTTTCGACTATTTCGCGATATTTTTCCTCACTGGTTTGAAGCGTTGCCAAAGCATCCGCCAATTGAGCCGTACGTTCAACCACCTTTTTTTCCAAGTCTTCATTTAGTTTTTTTATAAGGTTTTCCGAGTTTTTTCGTTCGGTAATGTCATGAAAAACAGCTACTGCGCCACTGATCTTTCCGGACGAATCCATTAGCGGTCTTGCTGACATTATTACAAAATTGCCTTCAACTTTTTTGTAGTTTTGGATAAACAATTCCATGTCATCAACATTTTCGCCATTTAAAGCTTTAACTAATGGGAGGTCAGCGGTATCCATAACGGTTTTAGTGTCCGGCCAAAAAACGCCGTAGGTAGCAGCCCATTTTTCTTGTGGAATATCAAGTGATCCCAGTCCGATTATTTTTTCGGAAGCGGGGTTCCATATGATAAATTTTCCGTTTTCGTCAGAAACTACCAATCCATCGCCCATATTTTCTATGACAGACTGTAAAAGTGTATTTTGCTCGTCAAGTTGCTCTTTGGATTTGGCTACTTCGTTGTCTCTTTTTTCAATATTTTCCAACATATCGTTAAACTCACTCGCAAGAAGGCTAATTTCATCTTGCCCCTCAACATCCATTCTGATTTTATAATCGGCCGTTTCTTTTATCTTTTGGGTTACCTCCACCAGATTTGATAGGGGTTTTGAAATGTATTTTTTTATAATCATGGCAATTAAAAAAGCGAGACCAATCCCGACCAGCAGAAGTACAACCCCAAGACTCAGCACCTCCATTTTTATTTTGCTTAATTCCGTTAATTCAAAACGGATGCAAACAAACCCGATCGTCTCATTTTCTTTTTTTATTTTGTTGTAGACAAAAAGATTTTCTTTGGTAAACTGTATTTTACTCTGATCCATTGCCGGAACCGAAAACTGATAATAAGGATCAGATCCCGGTTTGGTGTAGGACGCAAAGATTTTTCCTTTTTTGTCAAGGATAGTTGCATTTAAAATGTCGTTTTGCACTTTTAGCTCCGATAGAATTTTTTCGGCAGCATCATTATCTAAAAACTCAAGAGCCGAAGCGCTATTAAAGCCAATCACTTGTGCAATAGCGTTTGAACTGATTACTTTTCGGTCTTTGAATCCCCTAATATTTATCAATACAAAAGCTGTAATACATAGCGCCAATACAAATGCAGAGGTAAAAACTTGCATCAGCACCAGTTTATTTTTGATGGATATGTTGCGTAGATTTATCATATATTGTTGCGTTTCAATTCTAAAAAGTCACTGAAGTTTAATGACGATAGGGTTTAATTTACTAACTTAAATTTGGGTCAAACAATATTGCATTCAGACCCATGCGAATTTCAATTTTGCCTGGTCACTGTATTATTATGGCATGTTGCAGCAAGAAGGAGCTAATTCCAATTCCTGCTTTGTTTATTGCCTTTAGATTTACTTCAAATTTTAATTTATTTTCGATCATAACAAAATTCATATGTGCCCCTTTTTTTCCGAACCCATTTTGCTCCGTTACTATCAATACGGGCTTTCCGGAAAAATGAGAGAGTATTTTTTCAATTGGAACGGTGCAATTGTAGGGAATAAACAGAATATGGCATGAACCAATCTCCTTCAGACTTTTATATTCCTTAATTTCAATTTTTTTGTTTTTAGTTGTTTTAAGTAATGAAGCGGTAATAGGGCTACGTTCCAAGATTGCAATCTTAAATGTTTGATCTTTGGAGTAGTTTTTCCAGTACACATAGTCAACAAAACGGTAAAGAAAATCAGCTTTTAGTGCATAGTCCTTACCGGCAGCTTCCTCTTGCGCTGACAGTTTAACGCCTCCTATCAGTGCAATCAGCATTATCAAATAAAACAGTTGATGTTTGAGTATCATGTCTTTTAATTTTAATGAAGTTATACGTCATCTTAAATTGATTTTTAACCAAATTAAAATTTATAAATTAGAGATAAGCTAAATAGCGTTCCCAACTGACTGAAATGATACCCCTCGTAAGTCATCTGCGAATATCGACCGTTGAAGGTAATCAGGTTAAATTGTGATTTAACTTGTTGTGGGTCATTTAATATAGCGGTTCCTGCCGCATTTTCAGCCTTAAATTTCCATTCAGGCAATACGTTTAACAAATTGTTCAAGTTTAATGCGAGGGTGAATTTGTCCGTTGCGGCATAAATTATTCCCAGATCAGTTACTATTTTAGCCGTAAACTCGGTCCTTAAGTTCGTGTCCAGTCCATCTTGTTTGAATATTGTTTTCCCAAAATAGGTGTTGCCGAGCAGTAGATCAAATTTTCTGATTTTGTAATGTGCCCCCAAAATCCATTTTGTTTTGGGCCTTGCCGTAAACATCAAAGCCTCGAGCGTGGGCCCAAAATTGTTGCTTACCACCGGCGAAATTCTTTTATTTTCGAAAGTTAGGTTTCCTGACAAATTCATTCCGAACTCTCCTGCCCCCAAAGCCACATTGCCGTAATTCATGACCACATCTATGCCCGAAGTCCTGGTGTTGAATGAATTTTCAAACCAGATCACACGACCAAATTGGGTCTCAACATTGTCCCCCAAAATGATCCTGTCTTCCACTTTGATGTTGTAGTAATCAACGGTAAAATTAAAATCATCGAAAGGCTTGGCACCAAGCCCTACAGTTATGTTAGTTGATTTTTCGGCATCTAATTTAGGAATCCCCAAAACACGTGCCTGCACTGAAATATTGTTTATTAGGCCGCTAATTTGCACCCCTTCCCCCGGGATGAAGGTGTATTGTGATTTTTGGGTGTATATCTGGTGTAAGGTTGGTGCCCTAAATCCAGTGGATACGGATCCACGCAGGGTGATTTTATCATTATAAAATTTGTATCGTGAGCTTAGTTTCCAGACCGTAGCACCACCAAAATCACTGTAATTTTCATATCGGACCGTAGCATTTACTAAAAAATCGTTTGTAAAGTCATAGGCCAAATCAAAATAGCCACCCAAATTGTAGCGGTTCCATTTGCCTGAATCTTCCGGTCTGTTGCCTGAAAATGAATCGGCACCTTCCCCGTCCCAGGAAGCTTTGTCCCCTTCGATAATTTCATAGGTTTCGGTTCTGAATTCTGAACCGAAACCCAAACTTATCTTATCCGAAAGTACTTTTGAAATATCCAAGTTACCCACAATATGATTAAACGAAACCCCGCCCGGTTTGAAAGATATGGGGCTGTTCTCTTTATAGCGATTTACCCCATTGGGGTCTTTGATGTTGGAGCTGTTTTGTGAGTTTTCTACCGTGTAGGTTTGGGCATTACCGCCAACGGTTACGCTGGCATCGGCGTTCCAGCCGTTCCTTATGGATTCGTAACCCAAGGTGGCATTATAGTCATTCAGGTCTCCTGTAAATGTTGGGTGGTACCCTTTATAGGACGCCGCCGTTCCATCACCAAAGAAATCTTTTAGATAGGTTGGATAAACTGCTGCCGTGTTCCAGTTTGGGATATTGGGGTTCTCAAAGGGATTTTTTATTGATTTCCAATAGGGCGTTCTATAATTCGCAAAAGAGTTTACTTTCCGGTAGCTGTAAGCGGCATTGTAATACAATTGGGTTTCATGGGATAAATTTAATCCGCCATTTAACAAAAATTTTGCGGCGGCCGTTTCCGGCGACCCATTGATATTGCCGGCATCCGGTTTTTCCGCCAAAAAAGCATCAACAGCGTTTCGTCCGGCGGTGTTTCCTTGGTTTATGGTAGCGAATTTTGCGTTGTAATCGGGGGAACCTTTGTAGTCCTCAAACAGTGCATTAATTTGGGCTTGATTCAGTCCCGTGATGCTGGTTCCGTTAAGAGTATTGTCGTCATTCACGTAACTGGCCGGGTTGTTGGATGAAATTGCAATGAAGTCATTGAATTCACCTTCGGCATCTACTTTTCCGGATCGGTTTGCCAAATTCACTTTTGAGAAATCTAAAGTATAATTGACGAAACCTTTTTCGCCTACTGTCGACCCATTATTCAAACTAACGCCGAACATTTCACCGTCACCCTCAGCGGTAATGCCGGTTTTTAGCTTAACTGTGCCGTTGCCGGTTCGCTTTTTCAAAATAATGTTTATGACCCCAGCTATCGCATCGGAACCGTATTGAGCTGATGCACCATCCCGAAGAATCTCAACACTTTCTATGGCGTCAATTGGTATAGCAGAGAGGTCAGCGCCAGTTTCTCCTTGACCTGGAGATGTCTGAACATATAGAAGCGCGCTTAAGTTCTTGCGTTTCCCGTTGACCAGAATCAATGTTCTGCTGGGACCCATATTTCGAATTTCATAAGGATCAAGTAATGAGGTGGCATCATTTACAGGCGTTTGGACAGTATTAAAAGAGGGTATTTTGTATTGTAATGCTTTGTCGAATGTTATTTGTCCGGTCGAATTGAGGTCTTCGAATGACAGTATGTCAACAGGTAGGGCGGTCGTTATATTACTTCTTGGTGCGGCCCTTGTTCCCGTCACTACAACTTCATTAGGGTTTTGCCCTCCTTCCTCAGACAAAATAACATTTAGAATAGTATCGGCGGTGCCATATTCTTGCTTAGGAAAACTATAATAGCTAAAGACCAAGGTAGCGCCTTCCTTAACTACAATTCTATATGCTCCATTGATATCGGTAGAGACGCTGTTGCTTGTTCCTTTTTCGGTTATGTTTGCTCCCGAAAGGCCAGCGCCAGCATTATCTAATACATAGCCCGAGACCGCTTTTTGGGAATAAAGCAAGCTAATGTTTAGCATAAACAGTAGTAAGACAAATTTTTTCATAATCAGTTGATATTGTTCTTTTTGATTTTAAATCAATTGCAACATATTAATTGTATGAAATTCTCATTTGACCTCTTAACAGACTATTTATTAAAAAGTAATGGTAAATGAAGTCAAAAGCGGACTCTTTATATTCAGGTTAGATGGATTGTCTCTATTATTTAATCTCAATTTGGTTGTTTTTTAATTGCATTAGGAGTAAAGCTGATAAGCCTAAAATTATGTTTAAATTAATCCTTGAATTATTTTTAGAGGGACGCTAATTGCATCAACAACATATTTACAGATAGCTGGACTAGAGTCTTTAACCGTTAAAAAGAGCTATGTAAATTTAGTTAATAAAACTTAATTAACTTAAATTAAAGGGGAGTTTTTTTGATTGGGAGATTGCTTGTTTGTGTTTTAAATCAATCCCTTTTTCGAATTGGCAATTAAAAAGGCAGGCTGCTGAATCTCCTTTTTTTCTTGAAATAAGAAAAAGATGATTTTGTTTTTTTTAGTGGCAACCACAATCGTCGTCGCCACAATTTTTGTCGAATTTTTTCTTTTTGAAAAAGAACTTTCTAATCAGAAATGCAAGCGCAATTCCAAGTGCAATAAAGGCTATAATTTCTTGAAGCATAACTGTTTATTTTAGAATTTGATATGCGATCAGTGCCACGATATAAGCAAACCCACTCATAAAAATAAGTTGGCCAACAGGCCATTTCCAAGAATTGGTTTCTTTTCGGGTAATGGCTAGGGTACTGGCGCACTGCAAAGCAAACGCATAGAATAAAAGTAGGGATATTCCTGAAGCAAAGTTGAATATTTTCTTCCCTGTTGCGGGGTTAATCTCCGCAGCCATTTTGTTTTTTATAGTGTTTTCATTGTCACTTCCGCCGACACTGTAAATGGTCGCCAACGTACCCACGAATACTTCTCTGGCGGCAAAGGAACTGATAACGGCTATACCGATTTTCCAATCATATCCCAAAGGAGAGATTGCCGGTTCGATGGTTTTGCCCATTATGCCAATATAGGAATTCTCAAGCTTGTATGAAGCCACTTTGTTCTCTAATTCTTGCGCTGAAAGCGTGCTGTTTGCAGTTTTGGCGCGTATTATTTCATCTGCGTTCTTAAATTTTGTACCGGGGCCATAAGATGCCAGAAACCATAAAACTATTGATATTGCCAAGATGATTTTACCGGCTCCAAAAACGAAAGCTTTGGTTTTTTCAATGACATTAATTGCCACATTTTTGAACATAGGCAATTTGTAGTTTGGCATTTCCACTACAAAGAATGTTTTGCCCTTTATTTTCAGTATTTTATTAAGTATGTATGCGGAGAAAATTGCCATCCCGAAACCCAAAAGGTACAGTAGCATTAAGGTTAGTCCTTGAAGATTAAAAACTCCCAAAACGCGTGTGTCAGGAATTACCAGCGCTATAATGATGGCATAAACGGGCAATCTGGCGGAGCATGTAGTGAACGGCGTTACCAGAATGGTAATTAATCGTTCTTTCCAGTTTTCGATATTTCGGGTTGCCATAATCGCCGGTATGGCGCAGGCCGTTCCTGAAATTAGTGGGACAACGCTTTTGCCTGACAGACCAAATTTACGCATTATCTTGTCCATCAAGAAAACAACTCTACTCATATAACCACTTTCTTCAAGTATGGAGATGAATAAAAATAAGAATGCAATTTGTGGAATAAAAATCAAGATTCCTCCAATTCCGGGGATGATACCCTGCGAAATTAAATTCGTTAACACCCCTGCCGGTAATGAATTGTTAGCCAAGGTGCTTAATGAGGCAAAAGAGCTGTCAATGAAATCCATTGGTACTTTTGACCAGTCAAAAATGGATTGAAAAATAACGAATAATATGGCAAAGAAAATCACGTAACCCCAAATCTTATGGGTTAACACGCGATCCAGTTTGCTTCGAAAATCTTTGGCGATCGTGGCGTCCACTTTGAGCCCTTCCTTCAGTACATCATTGATGAACTGATAGCGCTTGATGGTTTCCTTCTGCTGCAAACGTTTTAAATCCGAATGGGATTTGGTGAAAGAACCCTGAATCTCCTTACGTTCCAAATTCAGGAAATTTACGTCTTGGGTGATAACTAACCACAGTTTGTATAATAACTGGTTCGGAAATGCTTTTCTCAGACTGTTGAAATATTCGGGGTCAATAACTGATGCGCTCAAACAAGGTTCGTTTGAAATGGATTTGTAAGTGACAATCAGTTTTTTTAGCTCGTCGATTCCGAAACCTTTTCGGGAGCTGATAAGGGCAATTTTTGTCTTTAAATGCTCCTCCAGATAAGGTATGTTTAATGTAATTCCCTTGTGCGCCATGCGGTCAGCCATATTGATGACTAGAATGGTTGGAATTTCCAGGTCTTTTATTTGCGTGAAGAGCAGTAAATTTCGTTTTAGATTCTCCACGTCAGTAACGACAAGGGCTACGTCCGGATATAACTTGTCATTTTTATTAAGCATTAATTCGATGACCACATTCTCGTCAATGGAACTGGCATTTAGGCTGTAGGTGCCGGGTAAGTCTAAGATATTCGCCTTTATATTATGGGATAGTTTGCAAAAACCTATCTTTTTTTCAACGGTGATTCCGGGATAGTTTCCCACTTGTTGGTTCAGTCCTGTCAGCTGGTTAAAAACGGAAGTCTTGCCCGTATTTGGATTACCGATTAAGGCGACATTGATATTTTGGTTGATCATTAAAGCTTGATTTTTATTAGTTCAACGTCAATCTCTTTAGCCGTCTCGATGCGAATGGCCAAATGGGAACCGTTAATATCCAAATATAAAGGGTCGCCGAAAGGTGCAATTTGCAGCAGCTCGACCGTATTTCCCGGCAAGCAACCCATTTCGAGAAGTTTTAATGGAATAACGTCAATATCAAAATCTTTGATAATGGCTTTCTCGCCTTTTTTTAGTGAATTTATCGTTGTTCGCAAGTCTTATTTAGATTGAATTAATATTGCAAAAGTACATATTATAATACTAAAACAGATGATAATTATCACTTTTATGACTTGTTTGAACCAATTTGACGGGAAGAAAACCGAAGGTATTCTATCAGAATTCTGGCGCTA
Source organism: Flavobacterium sp. (assembly GCF_036515215.1). Taxonomy (GTDB): domain Bacteria; phylum Bacteroidota; class Bacteroidia; order Flavobacteriales; family Flavobacteriaceae; genus Flavobacterium. The sequence goes on along the minus strand of NZ_DATBVQ010000018.1, from coordinate 14,143 downwards.
CCGAAAATTCCGGCAAGTGCGGCTACTCGTTACTCAAAAAATTAATGTCTTCAATTAACTTTTGGATATCCTCTTCTTTTGTACCGTCATAAAAGCCGCGAACTCTCCTTTTGGCATCTACCAAAACGAAGTTTTCAGTATGGACCATATCGTATAATTCACTCGGTTTTCCCATTTTAACTGCCAGATAGGATTTTCTGGCCATCGTATAAATTTCTTTTTTGTCGCCGGTAACCAGATTCCACTTGCTGTCATCAACCCCGTTTTTAATGGCATAGGATTTCAAAACCGAAACGTTATCGACTTCAGGAAAGACAGTATGGGAAAGCAACATCACCTTTGGGTTGTTGAAGATCGCTTTCTGGACTTCGACCAAATTAGTGGTCATTTTTGGGCAAATGGAGCCACAGGTCGTAAAGAAAAAGTCAGCAACGTAAATCTTGCCTTCGTAATCCTTTTGGGTTATCGTTTTTCCGTTTTGGTTCACAAAAGAAAAATCGGCTATAGTGTGGTATTTGCTAATGTATTGTACGGTACTGTCAACCAGTTCAGGGTTGACGTCCGAGGGGTTGTATATAGGAAGTGTTTTACTTGGTTTTAGGGCGGTATAAAATAAGTATAGAATAATGGATGACAGAAAGAAAAAAACACCGAGAAACAAGCGGTATTTAGTTAAAATAGACTTCATAGAAAATATTTTTTGCAAAAATACAAAAAAGCAGGCTCTTTTAAACTGACTTTAACAACTGTTAATTCAGTAAAAAATTAACATATATTAAATTTTTATCGATAGATTTGGTGATAATAACTAAACAATGTAAATAATATGAAAATAAAGTTGAATAAGCAGTTGCTTTTTGTGATTCCTGCAATTATTGGATTTACAGAAGCTCAAGCTCAGGAAAAAACTGCGGTCAAAGAACCCGGAATCAATGTTTCATACTTTGATAATAAGGTAAAACCTGCCGATGATTTCTTCCGATTCGTGAACGGTACTTGGCTTGATAAAACTGAAATCCCCAGCGATAGAACCTCTTGGGGTAGCTTTAATGAATTGCTAAAAAAAACGGATAAAGACGCTTTGACAATTTTGAAAGATGCCTCGAAAAATCCAAAATATAAATCCAATACCGATCAGGGAAAAGCAATCAACCTTTTCAATACCATTCTGGATACCGTTGCAAGGGACAAACATGGCATTGGTCCTTTGCTGCCATATCTGGCTAAAATAGAGAAAATAGAAAACACTGCTGATCTACAGCAATTGTTGGTTGAAATGGAACCTATCGGCGGAATTGGTTTTTTTGGTGTTGGAGTTGGAGCCGATGATAAAAACAGCTCTAAAAACTCGCTCAGTATAGGAGTGGGAAGATTGGGTTTGCCTGACAAGGACTATTATTCCTCTGAAGAAAAAGACACCAAAGAGAAACGCCAAAAATACGAGTTGCATATCGCGAGAATGCTGCAGCTAATAGGGGAAAGCCCGGCGGAATCTAAAGCGAATGCCAGTAAGGTTTTAGCTTTGGAAATTCAAATGTCTGAACCCCGTTTGGACAGAGTGCAGCGCAGAGACGGGAGATTGCAGTACAACCCGATGACCGTTGCAGAGCTGCAGAAGATGACTCCGGCAATCAATTGGAATAACTACTTTAAAGGAATTGGTTTTACAAAATTAGATACGGTTATTGTTAACCAACCCAAATACATGAAGGCGTTGCAAACCATTCTTTCCGAAAATAATGTTTCGGTATGGAAAGAATATATGAAATGGAATTTGATCAACGGCTCGACTCCTTTATTATCTACAAAAATAGATGAGGCCAACTTTGATTTTTACGGAAAAACTCTGACTGGAGCAATAAAACAAAGACCGCGCGAGGAAAGAGCCCTACAAACAGTTAACGGTACCGTAGGGGAAGCATTAGGGAAGTTGTATGTTGAGAAAATGTTCCCTGCCGAAGCGAAAGCTAAAGCGGAGAAGATGATCAAGAATATTATTCTAGCCTATCAAAACCGAATCAATAACTTAACGTGGATGTCTGCAGAGACTAAAACGAAAGCCATTGAAAAGCTAAATAAGATCGCAATCAAGATTGGGTATCCAGACACCTGGAAAGATTATTCGAAATTGGAAATTAAAGGTATAGCTGAAGGCGGAAGCTATTTTGAAAACGTGAAAAGTCTAGCGAGATGGAATTTTCAAAAGGATATTGACAAGCTAAATAAGCCAGTGGACAAAACAGAATGGTATATGTCGCCGCAAACGGTAAATGCGTATTACAATCCTTCATATAATGAGATCGTGTTCCCGGCTGCTATTTTGCAACCGCCTTTTTATAATTACCAAGCTGATGAAGCGGTTAATTATGGAGGAATCGGTGCCGTTATTGGGCATGAAATCTCTCATGGGTTTGATGATTCCGGAGCGCGATACAATTCAGACGGAAACTTGGTAGACTGGTGGACTAAGGGAGATTTGGAACAATTCACGGCATTGGGAACATCGCTTGCGGATCAATACAGTGCACTTGAACCGTTGCCTGGCGTTCACGTTGACGGTAGGTTCACTCTAGGGGAAAACATTGGTGATTTAGGGGGTGTTAACGCTGCCTATGACGGTTTGCAGTTGTATTTAAAAGAAAACAACAATCCGGGCCTTATTGACGGATTCACCCCTGAACAGCGTTTTTTCATCGCCTGGACAACCGTTTGGAGAACAAAATCCCGCGATGAAGCAATAAAGAACCAAGTGAAAACGGATCCGCATTCCCCGGGAATGTATAGGGCTTACGTTCCAGTGCAAAATGTAGATGCTTTTTACCAGGCATTTGATATTAAAAAAGGAGACGGAATGTATATCGCGCCAGAAAAAAGAGTGAAAATCTGGTAGAAAAAAATATTATTGCATAAAAAATCCCAAGTGAAAGCTTGGGATTTTTTATGCAACAATATCTGGTTTGTACTTTTTTTAGGACTTGCTTTCCTGTAACATTTTTCGTGTTTTTCTCATCGAATGATTGACCATGTACAGTCCAAAAAGCGTTACCCCACCGCCAATTGCAATGGCCAATGTTAGGGATTCCCCAAAAATCATCGCGCCCAGCAATACGGCTATTATTGGGTTGACATAGGCATAAATACTGTTAATTTCCGGGGGAAGCTTTTGCAGCATATAGATGAATGCAATAAAGGTTAAAACGGAACCAATTATTACCAAGTAGGCAATTGCCCACCAGGAGTTTGCCGGAATAGAAGTGATATTTACCCCCGTTCCCGTTGCTCCAGTAACGGCCAACAGAACAGTGCTCGAAATCAACATTTGCAGTCCCAGACTAAAATAAGGGTTGAATGTGGCCGCCTTTTTCTTGGTATACAAACTACCGAAAGCCCAGCTTATCGTGGCTATCAATGACAGTAAAATGCCAAATCTAAAATCAGGTTGCAGCAAATCACTTAGATGATCGTAAAAAATGACACAAACTCCCCCAAAACTCACGATTAGGCCCAATATCGCCAATCTGGCCAATTTTTCCCCTCTGAAGAAAGTGATAATAACAATCCATAATGGGAAAACGGCATTTATGATTGCGCCTAAACCGCTACTGATATATTTCACTCCCCAAGTGCTCAAACCATTACTCAACACAAAATTAAGTAGGCTTAAAATCAGGATTGTTTTCCATTGTTTTCCCTTTGGCCAAGATGCTTTTTTAAATAAGAAAAAGGCAACATAAAGCGATCCTCCGATAAATTGTCGGATTCCTGCAAGCTGTAGGGCGGGCATGTGTCTTACCCCTTCTTTCGAAGCGATCCAGGTTGTTCCCCAAAAAAAACACACAAAACACAAGGCTACTACGGGCAATCCGACTGCATTTATTTTAGCCGAAAATGCATTCTTAATTTTAGTTTTCACTTTACAGATGTGTTTTTATAAAAGTGTAATCAAGCACCCTTTTTAATTTATCGCTCAAAATAATTTTTCCAGTAGAGGTATTGCCATAGTTGAACGTTGGTGGAGCTAAATCTAATTCCAAAGCCTTTTGGGTATAGTATTGCGCTCTTGAAGGATGAAAAGGAGCAGCTGCGTTGAATGTTTCGTTCCAGGAATCGGTTTCTATGATTTTTAAGATAATTCCAATGCAGTCTTCTTGATGAATCAGATTAATCGGTGCATCAGGGTTGTTGAGATTTTCACGACCAGCCAAAAAACGTATTGGATTACGGTCTTCGCCAATTAACCCGCCAAAACGCAGTACAGTGGTCTTAAAACGGCCGTTCATATGCAATAGTTTCTCTACTATAGCCAATTGTCTGCCGCCTTCGGAATCTGGGTTTATTTCAGTTTCTTCGGTTACCATATCATTCCCTTCCCCGTAAACGGAAGTGGAACTGATAAAAAGGACTTTGTCAACTGTCGAGTTTTCGATATATGGGATTAATTGTTCCATCTTTCCAACAAAATCCTCTTTGCTGTCTCCCCTTAATTTTGGCGGAATGTCGATAATTAGGGTCTCGCTTCCACGCAAAAAATCTTCAACTGTGCCGACTACGTTATTGCTTTCAACTGCAATAAGGAAAGGCCGAATTCTTGATTTTTCGAAGAGAGGAATTTTCTCCTCGGAGGTCGTGGAACCATAAACGGTAAATCCTTTTTCTATCAGGGTTTCTGCTAGGGGAAAACCCAGCCATCCGCAACCAAGAATGCTAATTTGTTTCATTTTGCAACCAATTTATTTCGAAACCTGAATGGGAGCACTATATGTGTCCATTAATTTTTTCAGTGACAAATTTCAATAAAATTAATTAACTTTTGAGCTGTCGGTTGCAATTATTTTTTTAGCATCTTTTTTGATCTTGCCTTGGGGAATAATTGAGTCTGGCTTAGTGATTTTTGGAGATGTTATTCTTTCTTTTGTTACTATTTTTTGTGGGACAATTGCGGTAGGAACTTCAATCACTTTTGGAGTGGGCTTTATTCTCTCCTTGATTACTACAGCATCATTCAAAACAAAAGGTGTTGGCATCATCCAAGGAGCTCTAGGAGTCATCTTAAATAATGGGTTGGACATCAAATCAAAGGAGCTTTCCAAAAGGTGCATATCAAAAAGAGCCGATTTCGCAATGGCAAACTCCATTTCGAGTGGTTCGTTATTGACAACATAGTAGCTTAGGATTTTCTTTCCGTTGCGATTCATTTTTGAGCCCTCCTGTTCGAGTTGTTTTGCTCCATTTGCTTTGAAATCAGAAAGAACTATTTTTTCGTTGGCAAAAATATCGTAGCGATTTACCCTTCGGTTGGGACTGATTTTAATTTTAAAATAGCGTTGATTGCCGTCCACACTGTCTCTTAGAAATTCAATGGTAGGTTTTGGCAATTCTTTTACGGCTGCTTCAGCTGAAAAGGTAAATTGAGAATCGTATTTGCTGAACAAAGGTGTCTCTTTCCATGCAGTGGCTTGTTTTGGGTTTTCGCCCAAATAGGCTTTAGTCCAAACATCCAGATTTTTATCATAGGTAACCCAATGGGCTTTATGGGTATCGGCATCATAAATATAAACTAGGCTGTTCGATTTAGCTTTTCCCTTTTCATAACCTGATTCGAAATGTGCCTTGGCAAAAAAGCCGATGGAAATTAATGAAAATAAAAGTGCCCATTTTCCTTTTTTGGCGAAAGCCCCAAAAACGGGCCACAGCAATCCAACCGTCAAGACGGTCAAAATAGCACTTCCAAAAAGCACTTTTAACCCCAAACCTATTGGGAACATTTGAATAAATGGAACTATAATCATTAAAGCGGGAATACTAAAGACAAGATTTAGTGTTTTATTTGATTTTTGGGTGATGATGTAGTAACCAAACATAAACAATCCGAAATAAACAGGGATGATTAGAAAACCAGCCCCTTTCAAATAGATGGCTAAAGCGCCATTAATGATTAACCAAACAAATAAAGGAGCCACATAATGGTTTATTGTTACGTTTTTTGAAGAAAATAAATTATAAACCGACAATGTTATTGCCAATGCAAGAAACACAAATGCGGCAATGTACGCATGCCCATTGTAAGTAAAGCCATTGAGCAAATCATTGTATTGCGGGTAAGCCATCAATAGTCCTTTCCATCCAAAAAAGGTGATTAGGCCAGATGTGATTACAGAACCCAAAAGAGGAATGAATCCTTTTATGATTTCTGAAAACGTTAGAATTCTTTTGGCGATTCCTATGAAAACCAGTAGTAGAAAGAGTATAAATGCAAAAATGAAAAAGGGTATTACTAATTCAAACGAATAAGTTATGAAAGTAAATGGGATGGTGAAATAGACATAATCAGCTTTGGCGTGCGTGGCATTCAAATTTGTATTCGAAAAATAATTTAATAAAGGCATTAGATAGCTGCCTTGATGAGCCAAGGTATTTATATTGAGATGCTCGATGTCATCTTGGGCAGTATGGTAATTGTAATGGCCGTCAATAAATGCGAAATTATAGCCTTGGATGTTTTTTTGTTCTCTAAATACGGTTAGATCAGTGTCATTTGGCAACATTTTATAAATGCTGTACATTAATGAATTGGATACTGGATAGGTGATATTAGCTGCCGCAAATTCTTTGACAAGGCCCGCATTTCCATTATTAGTTTCCATCAGCATATAGCTCGGACCAGAGGTCCCCCTAGCTTCAAAATTCAGAGCTAAACCCACGTCATTTGCCCAGCTGCTTTTAGTAACAAACAAGGCGGCACCGTTTAATCCTAGTTCCTCCGCATCTGAAAACAGAATTATGATGTCGTTTTTATGGGGTGTTTTGTTGTGCAAAAAAGCACGTACGCCTTCTAAGATTGTTGCAACTCCAGAACCAGCATCGCTGGCACCACGAGAGGAGGAGTGTGGGGCGCTGTCGTAATGGGTAAGCAACAATAATGCTTTTGTGTTTTGAGTCCCTTTAATTCTGGCTAAGATGTTTTTTGATTTAACTAAATTTCCCCAGTCTGTTAAGGTATATCCTTCTTGTATTGATGGTTGCAATCCCAGTTTATCCAGTTCTTGTTGAAGATATTCAGCCACTTTCTCGTGATTGCTTGAACCTACATAATGCGGTTGTTTAGCAATCGCCTTTACTTGTGTCAAGGCTCTTTTGGTAGAAAATTCACTTAGTGGAGCATCATCGTCTGAAGTCCATTGAGGCATCATCGTAAAATAAAGTATCCCTAAGGTTATCAGGATAAATAAAATGCTAAACAGGGAAGAAAAACTTTTTTTCATGCTTTGGGGATTTGGGGGGTGTGGTATTAGATATCTTTTTTGACTAACATAAAGAAATCATTGTCCAAAAACATATAGCCTTGGTCGTACAAAAAATAGTAGGTATTTCCTGTTTTAGTTTTCAATATATTAGTAAAAAACTCAAAATCAAAACCCTTACTTAGTAGTTTTGTCCTTGAAGTTTTTGACTTTCCATCGGGATTAAGTTCCAGTAGGATTCGATAATTTTTGCGCAACTTATTGTTGATGTTGCGCATAAAATTATTGTTGTCTTTGTTTATTTTGTTGTTGTAGGCATTGCGACAACCATCGCTACAGAATTTTTTATCCTCCCGTCCCACAATTTTTTCTTCACATTCTAGACAATTTTTCATTATTATATTTTTTTCAAACTATATAAATCGTGCCTTCTGTCTTTCAATATTTTTACACTTCCATGTTCGTGTAGTTCTTTTAAAAGATTAATGTCAACATCAACGATCAAAGTCATTTCTGTGTTTGGTGTCGCTTCGGCTTTGATTCCATTACTTGGGAAGGCAAAATCGGAAGGTGTAAATACAGCTGCTTGGGCATATTGAATGTCCATATTATTCACTTTGGGCAAATTACCTACGCAACCTGCGATGGCAACATAACATTCATTCTCAATTGCTCTTGCTTGCGCGCAATGTTTCACTCGCGTATACCCATTTTGGGTGTCCGTTAGGAAAGGGACAAATAGAATGTTCATTCCTTCGTCAGCCATTAGTCTGGATAGTTCTGGGAACTCCACATCATAACAAATCATAACTCCTACCTTTCCACAGTCGGTGTCAAAGGTTTGAATAACATCTCCTCCAGTGATTCCCCAATGAAAAACTTCGTTAGGTGTAATATGAATTTTGCGGTACATTTCATTTGTACCATCGCGTTTGCATAAAAAACCTACATTATACACATGTCCGTTTTCTATAAAAGGCATGCTTCCTGTGATGATATTTATGTTGTATGAAATGGCAAATTCTTGAAATTTCAGCTTTACGGCTTCGGTATGTTTTGCCAGTTCCCTAATCGCTTCGGGTTCTGATAAATGATTAAAGTCAGCCATCAACGGTGCCGTGAAAAACTCGGGAAACAATGCGAAATCACTTTCATAGCCAGAAACTGTGTCTATAAAAAATTCGGCTTGGTCAAAAAGGGCATTTAAATTGGATAATGATCGCATTTGCCACTGAATTAATCCCAGCCTAACCACACTTTTTTTGACATTGATAAGCTTCGGACTATCCTCATAGTAAATGTTATTCCATTCTAACAATACGGCATATTCCAAGGATTCAGTGTCGCCAACTAAGTAATTCTTAAGTACACGAACTTCATGGAAATCATTGCTTAATTGAAAAGATAAAACGGGATCATAGATCTCTTTTTTCTTTACTTTTTCGATATAGACTTTTGGTGTGATTTCGTCTTTGTATTTTCCATAAGATGGAATTCTACCTGCAAAAATGATTGATTTAAGGTTTAATTGTTCGCACAATTCTTTTCTGACATCATATAAACGTCTCCCTAGTCGAAGGCCACGATATTTCGGGTTGATAAAAACATCAATCCCATATATAACCTCTCCCTCGGGGTTGTGAGTTGAAAAAGTATAATTGCCCGTAATATCTTTGTATGTTTTAGTCTTGAATGCGAAATCTTCTGTCACTAAAATGGATAGTGCTGAACCAACGACAACTCCGTCAACAACGATAACAAGTTGTCCTTCGGGAAATTTTTTCAGTAATATCTCTAATTGTTCTTCTTGCCAAAATGACTCCGCCATTTCTGGGTAAGATTCCACCATGGATTTTTTTAATTCTTTGTAATCCTCTATTTTCAGATTTCTTAATTCAATAGATTGTATTGTACTGGGCATATTGTGTTTATTTTGGGTAAATGTAGTATAATTATTAGCCGTTTACAAACGTTTACAAGTATTTACAACCGAAAGTAATTGAATACTAACCGAATAAATTTGTGAAACTGCCAGATCTTTGCCATGTCGAAATCAAAGTAGAATCGACACGAGTTTTAATCTAACATAAACATTTAAATTTTACACGCCATGAATGCAATGAAAAACAGAGTACAGTTAATTGGACACGTAGGGAACGATCCAGAAATCAAAACTTTTGAAGGTGGAAGAAAACTAGCGAATCTAACGATCGCAACAAACGACAGTTACAAAAATGACAAAGGAGAAAAGGTAGAACAAACCGAATGGCACAAAGTGGTCGCCTGGGGCAAAACCGCAGAAATCATAGAAAAATACGTAACCAAAGGCAAAGAGATAGCTATCGAGGGTAAATTGACACATAGAAGCTATGAAGATAAGAACGGAGAAAAAAGGTATGTTACCGAGGTAGTTGCCAATGAAGTGATGCTTTTGGGGAAATAAGGAGTGGGTCATAATAAACCGAATACCCGGGATAAGAAAAAACCATCGACAATTGTCGATGGTTTTTATTTTTGATAAAGCGGAAAGAGTCATTCCTTTTTTTCGCCTAAATCAAACCTGGGGCAGTTCTTACAGCGTTTCTCTTCGCCTTTTTTATATTTTTCGCAACATTTTGACTTGAGTTTACCTGCTACAGTATCTTTCTTAAGGAGTTTTTTTTTATCCTTTTTCTCCTTCTTCTTTTCTTTATTCTTGTTTTTCTTACTCAATTTTAAAAAAATTAAGCGTTATTTTAAATACCCTAAACGGTGATTCCTATTTAAATTTTGGATAAGGAACCGTTTAAAGTTAGTTGTTCGATGTCTCTGTCAAAAAGATATAAACCCCCTTTGTCGTCTCCTATTAGGTTTATTTTATCTAAGATATGTTTAGCTTGGGCTTCTTCTTCGATTTGTTCGGCTACATACCATTGTAAAAAGTTATGGGTCGCGTAATCCTTCTCGGCAATCGAAATGTGAACCAATTCGTTTATCGCATTTGAAACAAAAACTTCATGCGTATAAAGTTCTTGAAAAACCTCTTTGAATGTTGCATAGTTTGTTTTTGGAGCTTTCAATTCAGAAACTTGTGCATGACCTCCGCGTTCGTTTATGAACTTCACCAATTTAAGCATATGAGTGCGTTCCTCATCTGATTGGGCATACATGAATTTTGAAACGCCCGACAAACCCTTAATCTCTGCCCAAGAGGCCATCGAAAGGTAGATTTGGGAAGATTCAGCTTCTATACGGACTTGATCATTCAACGCTTTTTCAATATTTTGTGATATCATGGCAAAGAATTTTGTGTTAAATGTAAAGTTACAAAAATCTTAAGTTACTGATTCATAATTTCCTGAAAACAATCTACAAACTGTCCGAGATGCATTCCGTCCATCAATCCGTGATGAACATGAACTGACATGGACATCGTTCTCGTGCCTGTTTCGGAAACCATCATTTTACCAAAGGAAATTTTTGGGCAGCTATCGGGAACGGTATAGCTCCTGGCATGCGAAAGCGAAGTGAAATTTAACCAAGGAATAGCTGAAACATGAATAACGTTGTCGTCTTCAAAAGTTCGGGTAAAAATCCCTGTGGTGGTTTGTAGGCGTTCAATTTCGGCCAATGCAGTAGCGTTAAAAACGTCAAAGCTGCGATCGTATTCTATCAACGAAAATCCAAAGGTACCGTCGGGCCTCCCTATAGTTGCGGAAGCGTCGATTCTATCCTTTATATAGATTTTGTCGTCTGAAATTCTATAGCGGAACGATTCAATAGAGTTGACGGCAATTAAAGTTTTGTGTAGATAATATATAAAAAAAGAGCTGCCCAATTTCTTAGAATTTTCGTAGGCTGAGGTGCAGTCAATTTCTACGGTAGCTCCAAAGAAGGGCTCTTCAAATTGTCTAAAGAAATGAAAATGTGCTGCTCTAGGCCATTTATCTAAGTTCAAAAGTGTTTTCAACATATTGTGGTTTTTGTATTGGACAAAAATAATGTTATCGTTTTAAATTTTAAATTCATTTTTTTAAATTTCAGGAAGCAATATTTTTTTTTGGATATGATCTCAAAAAGGGTTAAATGAAAAAAGCCCTAAAGGAAATATCCTTTAGGGCTTCTTAAAAATCTAAGTATGAATTATTTTACTCTGAAAGTAACTCTTCTTACTAATTTTCTAGCAAGTACCGACTCTTTATCTACAGAAGTATCTTCACCAGCAGCGATTACATTCAATCTTGAAGCATCAACATTAGCTTTAACTAAAGTGTTTTTCACGTTAGTAGCTCTTGCATTTGATAATTTATCGTTGTAAGCCGTTCTTCCTAGTTCATCAGCATGACCTATGATGTCAATTGAAGCAGAAGGATTGTTTCTTAAGTAAGTTAAGATAAAGTCAGTACCTTCAGTAGAAACGTTAGTTGGTGTAGATTTATCAAAATCAAAATAAACAGCAACATAACCGCCATTAATTAAACTTTTAATCAATTCGTTATCGTATACTGTTGTAGTATCTGATTTATTACCATAATTTTCCAAGATGTAAGCTTCAGTTTCATCAGGAACGTTATTGTTATTTTTGTCAATTGATCTACCTTTAGTATCAACCATCATACCGTCAGGTGTGTTTGCTTCTTGATCTAAATAATCAGCTACACCATCTTTATCAGTGTCTAACATTTTATTTTCAATATTGCTAACTCGATCAGTCAACGCTAATACATTTTTATCAATAAGAGTAACCCAGTCAGCATGTTTTGCATTTTTACCTAAGTAAACTGTTAAACCTACTGTACCGTTAAAAAGAATTCCTTGAAATCCTCTAGAAGCTCCTGCAGTTGCGCCATCAAAAGTTGCATTTTGGGCTGCATTAAGAATAGTTGTGAAATCTCCTGTTAAGGCGATTCTATCAGTTAATTTGATTTGCCCAGTTACACCAGCCATGAAATTACCCATTCTATCTTTTAAGTAAGTAGGATCTTTTCTTTCTAACATTGATAAACCAAAACCAGCATGACCTAATAAGCCAAGCGATTGAGTCCAAGTTTCAAAATTCATGATTCTTCCCAAGTTAGCTACAGCTTGTAAATCAACTCTGTAATATTTAGTATCAAAAGATTTAGAATCGCTATGCCCTTCAAAACTATTGTAACCGAAGTCACCTTTCAAACCAAATTTGTTGTTAAACATGTATCTTGCCCCTAGATCAATAACGTAAGGACTTGGTGTTGAAGTGTAATAACCTGAAGTCATTGGTCTTTGTGGTTTGTTAAATCCACCAGCCAATTCAACAGACCATTTGTTGTAATCATTGTTGTCAACAGTTTTTTCAGTTTCTGTTTGAGCACTTAATGTTGTGAATGCCGCAGCAAAAATCAACGTTAGTATAAGTTTTTTCATAATTTACTTTTTAATATTTAATGCAAAATTACGACAATTTCTTTAATAAGAAATTTCAAACAGTCAATTATATAACATTTATCAAATATTTTATAAAAAAAGGGCTTTTTTTGATCTTTTAATGCGTATTTATCAGATTTTTAGTAGATTAAATTCATATTTCGAACGAATTTCTGCCTGATTTGACCAGTAAAACGCTGCCAACAATCATTTTGAAGGTCAAATAGACCCTGAAAACACAACAAAAAGCTAATTTCTGTATTTTAAATAATAGGAATATTCGTGTTATTTTAACCTTATTAAGACGTCGCTGATTTTTTCATAAGCCCTGAAATTTACATGTTCGATCTTATGATCAATCTTTTCATGGGCCCAAGTTGTATGAAAAGGAATATGGACAGCATGTCCCCCGATGGCCAAAACCGGTAAAACGTCAGATTTAAGGGAATTCCCGATCATGAAAAATTCTTCGGGCTGTATTTCTAGTCGCCTTATCAAATCCGAGTAGTCAACCTCTTGTTTGTCTGACATCACTTCAATATGATGGAAATAATGACCTAGCCCGGAATCGTGTAGTTTTCTTCGTTGGTCCAACAAATCACCTTTGGTAGCTACTACTAGCTTGTATTTTCCATGCAAAGCGGCCAAAGTCTCTTCAACACCTTCCAATAAAACAATTGGTTTTTCGAGCAATTCTTTTCCGTACTGGATGATTTTTTCGATAATTTCAATCGGAATGGTGTTGTTTGAAATGGTCATTGCAGCCTCAATCATCGATAGAATATACCCTTTTATGCCGTAACCGTATATTTTTAGGTTGTCAATTTCTACTTTGAAGAGTTGCTGCGAAATCCCTTGGTGCGATAAATAATCCTCCATCAAAGCGCAGAATTTTTTCTCCGTTTCGTCAAAATAAGTTTCGTTGATAAATAGGGTGTCGTCTGCATCGAAAGCAATAACTTTTAAATTTTTCATGCTGTTTTTTGTGTTGACAAGGAAGCATCCTTCGTTGCTTTGTTAAATATATTTTTGATCGAAAATGTCTTTGTGTAAAAGGTAATTCGGATTCCCAAAAGTAATACGATGCCGCCAATAATCATATTGGAGGTTATTTTTTCATCCAGAAATGCCCAGGCTAAAATCGAAGTCAGCACCGCTTGACTCAATAAAGTCAATGAAACTCGCGTGGGGCGCATGTGTTGTGTGGCATAACTGATCGATAACCAAGCCATCAACTGGCAGACCACGGCTTGAACCAGCAGAACCATCCAGCCCGTATCAGAAAAACCGAAAAAAGGTTCGTTCATCGCAAGACACACCCCCGCTAAATATACCGTAGAAGCAAGCAAGCTGACGACCATGAACGAGAGTACGTCTATATGTGTGAGTGCTTTTTTGCTGACCAATAAATAGATAGAGTAGAAAATACCTGATAACACAGCCAGAATAAAGGCAGTGTCAAAATTTAATTCAAAGAAAAATTCGAAGCCCACCAGCATCGCCATTCCAAATAATGCAAT